>JAJYYC010000003.1 GCA_021801385.1 Microcaldota archaeon
CCTTTCAAGCACCTCCCGTTTTATCTCGAGGCTGTTCCTGCCAAGGTCCATCAGCCTGTCGAGTCGTTCGAAATAATCCTTCTCGTCCTTCGCGAGCTTCCCTATCCTGGGCATGTTTATCGAAACGACTCCGACGCTGCCCGTCAGGGGATTCGCGCCGAACAGCCCGCCGCCCCTCTTCTTGAGCTCTCTGGTGTCAAGCCTTAATCGGCAGCACATGCTCCTCGCATCTTCAGGATTCATATCGCTGTTAACGAAGTTTGAGAAATACGGGATACCATACTTGGCTGTCATCTTGAAGATACTCTCAAGCACAGGGGCATCCCAGTCAAATCCCTTCGTTATATTATATGTAGGTATTGGGAATGTGAACACACGCCCTTCCGCATCGCCTTCTGCCATCACCTCCGCGAATGACTCATTAAAGATATCCATTTCGTGCTGGAAGTCTTTGTAGGTTTCATCAGTCGGTAATCCTCCTATAATGACCGGCTCATCACTCATGTAGCTTGGCACAACAAGGTCTAATGTGACGTTAGTGAAAGGGGTTTGGAAGCCAACCCTTGTGGGCACGTTCATGTTGAATACGAATTCCTGCAACGCCTGCTTGACCTCTTTTTTTGACAGATGGTCATGGCGTATAAACGGTGAAAGATAGGTGTCGAAGTTGCTGAACGCCTGTGCGCCTGCGGCTTCCCCCTGCAGCGTATAAAAGAAGTTCACCATCTGGCCTAGCGCAGCCCTAAAATGCTTTGCAGGCCGGCTTGCTATTTTGCCCCTGACATGCCCGAAGCCGCTGATCAGCAGGTCTCGAAGGTCCCATCCGACACAATAAGCACCGAGCGTACCAAGGTCATGGATATGTAAGTCACCATCCAGATGCGCATCCTTTATCTCCTCAGGGTATATCTTGTTTAGCCAATAGTTCGACACCACAGCAGAGGATATGTAGAAATTAAGCCCTTGGAGTGAATAGCTCATGTTGGAGTTTTCCTTTACCATCCAGTCATTCATGTTCACATATCCTTCTACGAGCTCTTGTGAGTTCATCAGCGAATGTATCGTGCGCATGTCAGAATGCTGCTTCCTATATAATATGTATGCCTTTGCGACACGCTGCATGCCGCTGTGCATCAAGCACGACTCTACAATATCCTGGACCTGCTCGACAGTAGGTATCTTATCTCCTATCGTTTCGTGCATCTCCTTGATCACAAGGTCGCTTATGTTTTCTGCGTCTCGCTCTGTTCCGGGGCCAGCAGCACGTATCGCTTTGTATATTGCATCTGTAATTCTGCCCTTGTCAAACTTTGCGGTACGTCCATCCCTTTTTATTATCACATCGTAAGCCACTGCACCACCATCGCAGCTTAACTCTTCTAACCGCTTATTTAAATACTGCCGTACGTGCAGGTTTACATTCAGAGCTGTTTTATAAACATATTATATTTTTTGGAAAAAAAGAACGACGCGAAAATCCCAAACAGCATAATAGCGTGCAAAAAGTCAGGAAAAAAACACAACCAGTTGTGTTCCGTCTGTTGAATAAAAGTTTGAAAGGTTTATGCCAGCGTGCCGTAGCCTGTCAGTTTCCATCGCTTTGCTATGTTTCTCATCACAGCGATCTTCATATCCCTGTCTATGCAGACCGGTCTTTTAAGCTCAAATTCTACGGTGTCCTTTTTTGCCCTTTTTATATACCCTAAAACCGTTGCAGTGCCGATTCCGAGTATCATAGTTTCATTGTCCGCTATGTGCTGTGACGGTATGTCATCTCTCTCGAGCTTGTGGTACTTTACTGTTATGGTGGTCGTTGCCTTTGGTGTCTTGCCAACATGACCGACTATGTTCCCGACAAGGCCATCCGCTTTAGCAAATGCAGGGTCTATTTCAGTTGAGATTCCGACAAGCCCGCCTGGCGTCGCCACATCTATCGGATCTGTGCCGTTGCTCAGGCTCTTAACCACTGTGACGATCGGAGCATAAACTTCCTTCTTCGATTTTGTGACCTTTATACCTGGGGAGATCTCTATCCTGTCTCCGACCTTGAGCGTGCCGCGTATGAGCGAACCTCCTGCAACCCCGCCTTTTATTGTTTTAAGGTCTACTCCTGGTTTATTTATGTCGAAAGACCTCACTATATACATCAGCGGGTCTGCCGCATTGTCTCTTTCAGGCCGCTGCATCTCGACGATCATCTTGAAGATTATATCTAGGTTTATGCCCATGTTGGGCATGACCGGTACGATCGGCGCATCCTCTATCACGCTGCCCTTTATGAACTCCCTTATCTGCTTCTGGTGTGTGATCGCGGCCTCCTTTCCAACAATATCAACCTTGGTCTGAACTATTATGACGTTCTTTATTCCAAGTATGTTTATTATCATAAGGTGCTCTTTTGTCTGCTGCATCGGGCAGGGTTCGTTAGCTGCTATAACAAAGAGTATCGCATCGATGACGCTAGATCCGGCGATCGCAGTCGCCATGAGCGTTTCGTGCCCAGGTGCATCAAGTAGAGATACCCGCATCGCAGGCTCTGTCACGCCGCCGCATTCCGGACATTTCTCGCGAGAGGTATAAGTTCCATCAGATTTGCATTTTCTTATGATCGCATCAGCGTAACCGAGCTTTATGGTCATGTTCCGCTTTATGCTTTCGCTGTGCCTGTCTGTCCATATGCCTGTCATCGCCCTTGTCAACGATGTCTTGCCGTGGTCGATGTGCCCCAGCGTGCCTATGTTCATCACGCTGTGATTCAGGTCATCCAAGCATCAACACCTATTCCTTTGGCTTCTCCTCCTTCTGTTTTGGAGGGCCCATTATTTCATCTATGCTCCTGTCCCCATATTCAAGAATCGAAAGATTGACCTGTGCTGTATCTACGGTGACGGTGTTGCCGCGAACCGTGCTCCTTCTGTGCTGCCCCTTCTTCTTGCCGGAGACCGCAATCAGCTTAAGCACCTGCCGCTTGGCGGAGCCGTCAATGCTCCTATCCATCGGGAATCCGCTCGTGTCGCTACCTCCGGTAAGCTTCAGTTTGTAACCAGACATCTCTAGCGCAGCGCCGTCTATCTGTTCGCCTATCTTTCTGTTCATGAACGTGGCCGCTTTTGCATCATCAAGCTCCATGCTCTTGCTCATTCCGCTTTTTGGATCTGAAATCACTGCTTTTATAAAATCACCTTATCAGTAATAATTATCGTGCCGAGTATTTATAGCTGACTACCTGTACATGTTCTCTGGCTCTTCCTTGAATCTCCTTATCCTGTCCGCTAGCTCCTTTGGTATTGCTGGCCTGACCTCCTCAAACGCCTTCTTGAAATCCTGCTTGTTGACTATCTCTCTGTCGTTCCTTATTGCGTTCATGCCTGCCTCTCTCACCAGATTCTCTATCTCTGCGCCTGTGTACTCTTCCGTATCCTTGGCGAGTTCTTCCAATGACACATCCTTAGTCAGGGGCATGCGCTTCGTGTGCACCTTCAGTATCTCAAGCCTTGTGGTTTCATCCGGCATCGGTATCTCAATAATCTTGTCGAACCTGCCAGGCCGCATAAGCGCGGGATCGATCACATCTGGCCTGTTCGTTGCCGCAAGCACGAACACGCTCTTGTTCCCGACAAGCCCGTCCATCTCTGTCAGCAGCGTATCAACCACTCTCTCGGTCACCATCGAGTCGGTACTGTCAGGATTTCTGGCAGGCGCTATCGAGTCTATCTCATCTATGAATATGATACATGGCGATGCCATCTTGGCCTTGCGGAATATCTCCCTCACCGCTTTTTCGCTCTCACCGACAAACTTGTTGAGTATCTCAGGCCCTTTCACCGATATGAAGTTCGATTCCCTCTCCGTTGCTACCGCTTTCGCGAGCATCGTCTTGCCCGTTCCTGGCGCTCCGACCAGCATGATGCCCTTAACCGGCCTGATCCCCACCTTCTCGAACGCCTGCGGATTCTTGATTGGCAGCTCTACAGCCTCTCTGAGCTGCATCTTCACATCCTCAAGACCCCCTACGTCGCTCCAGTGTATATTGGGGCGTTCTACGAATACCTCTCGGAGCGCGCTCGGCTGTATAAGCGAGAGCGCCTCCTTGAAATCTTCCATCGTGACGCTCAGTCCAACAAGCACCTCGTTAGGGACAAACTTCTTATTTATTATTTTTGGTATTATGTGCCTGAGCTCAGCCATCGCGGCTTCACGCACGAGGGCCGCTATGTCTGCGCCAGTATAACCGTGGGTCATGTTTGCAAGCTCGTCGAGTTTTACCCCTTTCGCTATGGGCATGTTCCTTGTGTGTATCTGGAGTATCTCCTTACGCGAGTCACGGTTCGGTACATCGATCTCGATCTCCCTGTCGAACCTACCGGGCCGCCTGAGTGCAGGGTCGATCGCGTTGGGTCTGTTCGTCGCACCTATCACGATCACGTTGCCGCGGTTGCCCATGCCGTCCATGAGCGTGAGCATCTGCGACACCATCCTACGTTCGACCTCGTTGGTTGCCTCTTCCCTTTTCGGGGCTATCGCATCAATCTCATCCATGAATATGATCGTGGGCGCCTTCTCCTGCGCCTCCTTGAACATCTCTCTCAGGCGCTCCTCGCTCTCGCCGACGAATTTGCTCACAAGTTCAGGGCCTGATATGTATATGAAATGTGCATCGCTCTCGTTCGCAACAGCTTTAGCGAGCAGAGTTTTGCCCGTGCCGGGCGAACCATAGAGCAGAACGCCTTTAGGCGGCTCTATCCCAAGACGTTCAAACAGTTCGGGATAGCGTATCGGGAGTTCTACCATCTCACGTATCTTCTCGATCTCGTTCTTAAGTCCGCCGATGTCTTCGTAGTGGACCTCTCCTATCTTTATCATTGATTCAGAGACCGGCTCTGGCTTGACGATCACCTCTGTTTCCTTTGTGACTCTCACAACGCCGTGCGGTGCGACCTGAACAACGATGAAATTGAATGCATACCCGAACATCGCAATCGGTACGACATCGCCCTTGACGAGCGGCTTGTCTTCAAGCCTGCCCTTTGCGAAATCCGGAAAGTCGGGCGATATAGGGGTGCGCTGGTTTGGAGGAGGAGCGAGCACAACCCTCGTTGCGGGCTTGACATCTGCTTTGGTCACGAAGACCCTGTCACCTATGCCTACGCCGATGTTCTGCCTTATCCATCCGTCTATGCGTATGAAATCCAGTCCTTCATCTTGCTGATGTGCCTGCCATACGACAGCAGCGGTCGATTTGCGTCGGCCCTTTATCTCTATGACGTCGCCTGATATGACATTAAGTAGCTTCCTTGCCTTGCTGTCTATCCTAGCGATCCCTCTACCGTCATCGCTGACAAGTGCGCTCGCGACCGTAAGTTCGACTCCATCAGGCAACAAAACACCAATTATGCGGAAAATCGTGCCGCAGGTAGATATGCCCCTCAAACTTCTTTATATCTTTTCCTCTGTTTCGGGTATCAGAAAGAGGCAACAAGATCAGGACCAGTCTTCCTCATCGTCTTCGTCTTCATCGTCCATGTCGCTGTCTTCGTCTTCATCGTCCGAGTCATCGTCGTCGGCCAGCCTGTAGATTCCTATATGATATTCTGGAATCATAGTATCACCGTAAACCATGAGTGTTTATACTACGAACATTTTAAATATCTTTCTGAAGACTTCGTGAACACGCTATCATTATGGTGAGCGCCGAAGCGCAGGTATTTATACCGAAGCGCAGATAAAATACCGGATGATGGTGCGGGTTGCAGTACAGCCTCGCCAGGAACGTGTAGCATATGGCAACAAAGTACTCTGATCTCCAGAGGAGCAAGCGAAATGAAGTAGCGCGGTATGTAACCGGCCGCATGCAGGAGCAGATCATACAAGGGTATCGATTACTTCTGGTAACGGAACAGATAAAAAAAGATATTAGTGCAAGCGCGTCAGATAAGGGAGAGAAAAAGGTTGACCATGAAGCGGTAGAAGCTGAGGTCAAGAGGTTCTTCGAAATAGGAACCTCTAAGGTTATAGCCCCTGATGAGCTCGAAACGGGCATACTAAGAGGCGATGTGGCG
>JAJYYC010000012.1 GCA_021801385.1 Microcaldota archaeon
GCCGGAGATTGTGATTCCTGCTGGAGAGTTGAACGCTCCGGAGGTGCCGTCGGATGGGATGGCGCCGGTGATTTGGCCGGTGTTGAGGTTGAATTCGAGGATGTTGCCGGTGCCGGAGCCACCATTTTCATTCACCACATATACTGTGGAGCCGGAGATTGTTATTTCTGTTGGATAGTGGAACGCTCCGGAGGTGCCGTCGGATGGGATGGCGCCGGTGATTTGGCCGGTGTTGAGGTTTATTTCGATGGTGTTGCCTACGTAGCTGAAGCCGCCCAAGTAATTTACCACATATGCGATTGGTGAATATGCAAAAGTATTAGAGCTCACAACAGGTGTTACTACAGCCCCTACCTCCTGAATTATGTTCTGCTGTGATGGTGTGCTGTATTCAATCCATAGATGACCGGTGAACTGCGTCCCTGTTGCGCTACTTGATATAGGACAAAAGAATACCATCTGCTGAGATCCTTCCGATTGGAGAGTCGCATTTTTAGACAAAGGAGTTATCGCAGTAACAGTATTGTTTTTGGTGCATGCAGTACCTGTTATTGTGATCGCTTGTGTGCTCACCTGTCCTATTTTTGTGACTAGTGATCCTGACGAGTACAATGTTGGGTTTGTACAGTTGAATCCTGGTGTGGCAAGGCATGAACTTGTTCCGGTGTTGCCCGAATTAAATACGCCCAGTAGGATCAGTGATGCGATGACAACTGCGACTATTAGTATTGACCATCCGTATGTCATAAGGTATTCGACCGCTGATTGGGCTCTCATAAGATCGCTTTTTATATTGATGGTAAGCTATATATTTTATGCTTTTGCTCTGTGTGCGCAGGTATTTATGCTTTGCCGAACAACAATATTACAGATATAGTTGCGGGCTAGCATTGCAAGTAGCGCTTGCCGTTTGGCAGCTTATCAGGTTATTATATGACAGATAGATATGATATTGTAGTTGCAGGGGCAGGTCTTGCAGGTTCGCTCGCGGCAGCGGCAGCCGCCAAGAACGGCGCCAAGGTCCTCCTTCTTGACAGAAATAAGGAGCCTGAAGTAGGTAAGAAGACAAATTGGGGGTGGGTCTGCGGAGATGCGGTGGCTAACAGCCATCTGCAGTTTATAAAGTCAAAGCTTGACATAAGTTTCAGCAACCCTGAACTTGATTACAGGGTCGATGGGGTGATTGCACTCTCCCCTGATATGAAGAACCGGTTCCTCTTTGACGGTGAAGGATACATACTCAACAGGCCGCTCTTTGAGGCCAAGCTGCTCAAATATGCGATTAAAAATGGGGCTGAATACAGATCCGAATTTGAGGTCGAAGGCCCTGTCATAGAGAATAACTCGGTAGTGGGCATATTCGGCAAGGACAGTGAAAAGAAGCATGTCGAGGCGCACGCAAAAGTAGTTATAGACGCGCTTGGAGTGGCTACGACGCTCAGGAGGAAGCTGCCGCATAACCCTTATGTTGACAAGGAGGTTGATATAGCGGATGTAGAGTCGACAGGCAGGTTCATATATGAATTTGATGCGGACCATGTTGACCTCAACTGGTATGACCCTAAAAACGCGCTAATACACCTAAATCAGGACATATCACCAGGCGGATATGGGTGGGTCTTCCCAAAGAGCAATAACAAGGTCAACATAGGGATAGGAGTGCAGAAAGAGAGCCTAGAAATAAGGAACAAAAAGTTCAATAAGAAGGACACACTGCACACACTCATGGACGAATACATAAGGAGTAACCCTGTGCTTAAGAATCTAAGATTGTTTAACGAACACAACAACGGAAAAGGATATTGGTCTGTAGCAGTAAGAAGACAGATGGACAGCTTAGTATTCAATGGCTACATAGGTGCAGGAGACAGCATGGCGATGCCAAACCCGATAAGCGCAGGTGGCATAGGTCCCGCAATGGTCGCAGGCATACTCGCAGGCGAAAATGCCGCAAAGGCCGTACACAAAGGCGATACAACGGTTTCGGGGCTCTGGGATTATAACATCGAATTCAACGAATCTTACGGCCACAAGACCGCAGGATTGGAGGTGTTCAGAGTATACCTGCAGTCGCTCAACAACGAACTGATAAATTATGGCATGAAGAACTTCCTTTCCACTAAGGAAGCGGAGGACCTTAGTTATGGCAGGGTTCCGGAACTGAGCCTTGCATCGAAATTCAAGATGGTCCTCAAAGGCGCTTCCAACATAAACGCTTTTGCAAACCTTGTCTATGTGGTTAGGAAGATGAAAGAGCTGAATGAGATATACGCAAACTATCCGAAAAGCCCAGAAGGATTCGAGAAATGGCGCGAGGTCGCAAGAGTTCCTGTTGAAGAGGCGAAGGCCAAATTTAGGCCAAGTCCGGTATAATTAAACGCTGATTGCATGAGTTATACAAAATTTGAAAAGGCAAGAATCATTGGGGCGAGGGCGCTCCAGCTCGCATATGGCGCTCCACCGCTGATAAAGGTTCCAGACGGAACTATAGATCCGATAGACCTTGCTGAGATGGAGTTCGAAAAGGACGTCATACCGATAACCATACTGAAATCCTGATTATCAGTTTGACCCTATTTGCTTTCTTAACAGCGAGCCGTCAAGCCCATATATGGAAGCTCTGTCCATATCGAAGACCTTATTCCTGAATAGAGGGTTTATGCTGCTTCGAGACCCTCCAGAGATTAATGGGTTGAATGCCGGCACAGATATTATCTCGAGCTCCGGATTAGGGTGCTTATAGAGCTTTTTTGCCGCTTTTTCGTCTATTTTACATACCACCCATGCTTTCTCTTCACGCAATTCCCCTGAAAACGCAGGATGGTCATGTGCTGCGATAAGATGCGTTTTGTGCATCGCCGATTCACTGGGCAGAGCATGACCATGTATGAAAGCGAACGCACCTAATAGTATCTCCTTGTGTACCTTCACTCCGCGCGGCAGTTCTATCATAGCATCATGATTTCCCAACACCACGTTAGTTGTCAGTACCGATATTAAATCGAAAAACCTGTCTATCTGCATGCGCTCCTGCTTTTGGGGATGCATTATAGAATCCTTGATGTCGCCAAGCAGTATTAGCCGCTCCGCAGAGAACTTCTGTGCAAGATTGGTAAGCCTTGCGGCCATCGATTCTGCTGTTCCATAAACGTGTATGCCTAATCTTGATATGTTAAGGTCTCTCCCTATGTGCAGATCCCCTGCCACGATGTAACGTTTGGCGTTTATCGTTATTATCAGAGCAGGTTCTCCTGGTGCAAACCTGATCTGCTTAGCGGCCAATCCATTCACCTAAGCTATTGGAAGCTGCGCAACCGCAGAATGTATTGCAGAGATCAACGGCTGCGGATATACACCAAATATTATGATCGCGACAACGATTGCGATTACCGCCAATGCGATAGTCCTGGTTGCCCTTATCGTTTTCTTTTCAGTTCCGGAAAACATCACGTCGATTATCCTTGAGTAATAAACTACGGATATGAAACTGTTTATTATTCCTATCACCGCCAGTATTGCGACGCCAGAATATATTGCGCTTGAGAATAGCAGGAATTTGCCGAAGAACCCGATCAGCGGTGGTATGCCTGCCATCGATAGCATGAGGATCGTCAGGGCTACCGCAAACAGAGGGCTTGAAGCGTATGCGCCTCTATAATCTTCTATCGTGCGCATGTTTGCAGACTCGAATACCATCACCACTGCGAACGCGCCTATGATCATGAGCGCGTGCGCAAATATGTAGAATATTGATGCGCTGATGCCCATCTGCGTTCCAACTGCAAGCCCTACAAGTATATAGCCAGCCTGCGATATAGATGAATATGCGAACATGCGCTTGACGCGTTTCTGCACTATTGCGAGCAGATTTCCAACAGTCATTGTGACTACCGCTAGCACCGCAAGCAGAGGAGAGAAGAACCGGACATATGCGGAGAATGCTGTGAAGAGCACAAGTATAAGCGCAAGGAACGCGACCTTCTTATTTATGCCTGAGAGCACGGGAGTAACAAATCCTGGCGCCCCCTCATATACGTCTGGAACCCAGAAGTTGAATGGGAATATCGCGCCTTCGAAACCCAGAGCGGCTATGAACAACATTATTGCGGCCAGCGCCACATATTCGGAATTGCCAGAGATTATGGAAAGCCCCAACGAAGGGTCGTAAGGGAACACTAACGCCATGGCAAATAGGAAGAATGAGGCCGCGATCGAACCCACTATGAAGAACTTTATCGTTGCCTCTGCCCTGTGCCTGCCATCGAGCAGTATCATGAATGCGGATGACACTGTTATCAGTTCAAGGCCGATCACTATGGGCATCATATTTATTGATGATGCTACTATGGATCCGCCAAGCATCGAGAACCACAACAGCATCGAGAGCGAGGTGTAGCTCCTTGATTGCCCGTAGGATATCAATGATACAAGAAAGAACGATGACGCGAAGAGCAGAATGAACAGAAGTGATAGATGCGAGATAGATATGAATCCGCTGAATGAGAAGGTCTGGCCATAAGTGAGCGCAACAACACAGATTGCCGCTATGAACAGGAACGCCATCAGGTTTACAACCAGCGACGCGAATTTTGACCTAGTGCGCATTGCCAGCATGTTTGTGCATATCGCGATAATGATTGGTATCAGGAGATCGTATGCGAGCATGTTCATATTAATCACAACAATATATGGCTAAGCAGCAATGTCTGAACAATCCCGAACGCGATTATTGCGATCGCGAGTATCATGTATCCGGCTTTCTGCGCGCGGTGATCGAAAGATGATGGAACGCTGTTTTCCGAAACGTATAGGAACGACCTGCTAAACACAAGATAAAGGAACCCGCCCATAAGGGCGATCGCTGCCAGAGGCAGAAGCGCATATATCCCCAGACCTTGCACGGATCCTATAAATATAAGAAGGTCTGCCACAAACCCTGATGTGAGCGGTAGACCCAATATAGAGAGCATGCCAATCGCAAAACCGTAGGTGACCGCAGGGGATGTTGCTATTATACCTCTTAGTCGCTTGACGTTGCGTTCATTGAACATGTATTTCACGTTGCCTGCGCAAAGGAAGAGCAACGAGACCGCGAGCCCGTGGGAGAGCATGCCGTATATGGCGCCGTAGTTTCCGATTGTACTGACCGCAGATATTGCCACAAGTATTATGCTCATGTCCACTATTGTGGTGTATGCTACGATGCGCTTTATGTCAGTTTGACGCGACATCACAAACGCCGCATAGATCGCGGAGAATATCGCAAGTCCTGCGACGTATTTTGAGTAGTCGTGCGATATTGGCATCGCGATGAATATTAGCAGCATGCCGTACCCTCCAAATTTGGTGAGTATGCCTGACAACAGCATTGATCCTTGCGTGGACGCCTCACTGTGTGCATCAGGGAGCCAAAAGTGCATTGGAAATACAGGCATGTTTGTCAAGAACGCCATGAAGAACAGGAAGAAGATCGCAAGTTGAACGTTCTGCGGCAGAGAACCGGACTGTGCCAGAGCGGTAAGCGACATGCTATGGCCGGGCGAATATGCATACAATAGCATTATGCCTAGCAGAAGCAGAGAGCTGGCGAATATCTCGTATATGATAAAGTTTAATGATGCCTTTCTACGGTTGGCAGAGCCCAGTACATTTATCATTATGAACATCGCGATGACTCCCACATCCCAGAATATGAAGAACAGAAGCATGTTCGAAGAGGCGAATAACCCAACAGATGCGGCCTGGAAGAGCACAATCATCGCGCTTGACAGGCGTATGTTCTCATTCTCCTGATTTCCGGAGAGTGCCGCAACGAATAGCACGATAGACGCCATCAGAAGCATCAGTACTGATATTCCTGTCACCCCAAAAGAGAGCGTTGTGCCTACATACGGCAGATATGCGTATGATACTGACAATGACAACCCGCTTGCAAGATAGGATACTGCGATTATTGATGCGAATACCACGCCCATTCCTGTAGAGAATAATGAGAGCGAACCGGAGCGTTTGCCTTTTGTGAACCCTATGCCGATTAGACAGATTAATGGAACAGCGATAGCGATAGGTATGGTCAATGCGATACTCATATGACCACCATAAGTATGAATATTAATATAACTCCTGCCACAAACAGCACAAGATAATAATCGAGTCGTCCGTTCTCCACCCTGCTTACGAGAGATCCGATCTCGTTAAATCCGTGCGCGCCCGCAGATATGAACGTGTACGCCCAGAACTCAAATGAGTCTGCGGCCTCTGCGACCACACCAACTGCAGAGACTACGGAGTTATATGCCGCATTCACTATTGGGCGCGTGTATACGAAATTAAGCCACTTAGGGAGCGTGAATCGGGAGCGCGATGATCGGTATTCGACAAATGCTACAGCAATGCCTGCGAGAGCGACTGCCGTAAATAGGATGGAATGCAGAATGCTGAGATTTATGCCATATCCGATATAATACGGTAATACCAGATATGCTGCTGAGGCCGCAAATATGAGCGCGCTCAGCACATATATCGGTATGATCATCGAATGCGGCATTGCGGCATACTTCTTTGTCTTCTTCCCGTTTTTGAGAGGCACGATGAGCCAACGGAAGATATAGAACGAACTGAGCAACGAGATTGCGCTGAGTAGAAGATATGTCGCAATGTTAGGTGCAAGCGCATCGACAGCCGCTTTCCCGAAGAATCCGCTAAGCGGAAATATGCCAGCAAGTGATGCGGCTCCGATCATCGACGGTATGAGAAGGCGTTTGTAGTTGCTCGGGCCCGCAATCTTTTTTATATCTGTATTTTCATTGTTTGCCTCCATCATGTATCCCGCATCCATGAACAGCTGTGCCTTGTAGAATGTCTGGACGGTGAAGAGCATCATAGCGGCTGCGATTGAATTGAAACCGAGCGCTATCACCATTAACCCGAGGTCTTCGATTGTAGAATAGGCGAGTATGCGCTTGATATGAGTCTCTGATGCGGCGTTTAACGCACCGATCACTGCGGTGATTGTGCCGACGACGATAAGCAGAGGCCCAAACCTAAACGCATATATGACGGGCAGCATCACCGCCATCAGGAAAACCCCCGCCTTTACCATCGTAGAGGAATGCAGAAACGCAGATACAGGGGTTGGGCCCTCCATCGCATCGGCGAGCCATTCATGAAATGGGAACTGTGCGGATTTTGTGAAAGCGGCAATTATGATGAGCAGCATTGCCGCATATGCGATAGGGCCATAGTTTGTGGCAGATGCGATGGCAGCGAATGAGAACGTATGCAGCGAAACCCACATCAATATGATTCCACCGAGCATCAGCATGTCGCCTATGAATATGATAGTTATTACCTTTATTCCGGCGTCTACGGCAGATGATTTCTGGCGCCAGAACCCTATCAACAGATAGCTGGTTAGTCCGAGCATCTCCCATCCGATAAACATCGTTATCAGGTTGCTGGAGATCGCAAATAGCATCATCGCAGCTGCAAACGCACATATCTCGAAATAGTATCTACCCTGTTCACTAGGGACACGCATGTATCCCATTGAGTATAACAGCACAAGAGGCGTGATTATCGCTATGAGAGCGAGCAGGAGCAGGTTCAATGGCGCTGCTACCGTGCTGATAGGGAATACAATGCCGCCAATCGCAAACCATGTAACTGACCAGCTGCCAGGATTGTTGAGCATGGCATAAGCAACAAGAATGAGCGATATCAGGCTGCATGCGACCGCGACATATGAAACGTAACGCCAATGTTTCCTGCCCATGATGAGCGCGGCTATCGATGCGAACAGCATCGGCACAATAACCGCAATCTCAATCATATGATCAATCCTTTATTCTCGAAAGTTTTGTGATGTCCATGCTTATTCCGTGCATCGACATGAACTTGTATATCGCAAGCGCCGCGATGATCTCTGTGGATGCGACAGCCCAGATTGTGAACATCAGCAGCATTATGTTTCCTGGAGCCGCATATCTGAACGATGCGGCTGACACGATTATAGATGCGCCTATAGCAATCTCCACTGATACCATCATCACGATGAAATGCCTAGTCGCCGCAACGCCCGCTATGCCTATCCCAAAGATCGCAAACCCTAGCGCAACGATAAGTATCCACATCATTCGTCATCGACCCGCTTGCGCATCAATAATATCGATCCGATGCCGGAAAAGAGCAGAAGAGCAGCAATTAGATAGAACACAGCCATGCTTCCAGAAAGTGTCGAACCCAACAGCAACGGAGTAGTAAGGTTTGAACCGTTGAAACTGAGATTCGAGATGAATAGTTTGTATGACATTGCTGCGAATAGTAGGATGGCCAAAGCCGCGAGCAGTGGCGCACGCACAAACCTGAAATTGGAGAGATTTTCTGATGATACGCCGACGAACATGTATGTCGAAACCCCTCCTACCATTATGAAAAGCTGGAGCAAACCAAGAAGTGGGAGGCCCATGAATGCGAGTATGAATGCGAGTATGACAGAGAACATTGCAAACGAGAGCATCGCATGGAGCATATGTTTAGATTCGAAAACCATTATCGCGGATGCGACTTCTGATGATGCAAGTATCACAAATAGAATATACTGGAGCATCGGACCACTAGTCAAGCTCCTCCGGCCTGCGCACATATTCGCGCCGGTCGAACGCCTCGAAATTGTAATCTTTTGTTAGCACAAGACATTTAGGTGGGCAGACCTCTTCGCAAAGAGCGCAGAACAGGCAGCGTTCAAGATTTATCTCAGGCATCTTCTTTGTGCCCTTATCTGTCTCTGTATCGACCATGTATATTGTCTTATTCGGGCAGATGCGCTCGCACGCTGCGCAACTGATGCAGGTCTTCATGTCAAGGCGGTGTATTCCGCGGTAGTTGTCAGTAAGGCTCTCTCTCTGTTCAGGATATTCAGTTGTTGTGGGGGCTTCCACAAGCTGGCGGGCGACACGCGCAAGGGAGTTTAGAAGCATAGTACCAATTCACCTGACAAATATTATAAATGTGACTAACATGCTAAGTAGTGCAAGAGGTGTGATGTACATCCAGCCCAAACGTATCGCCTGGTCTATGCGCATGCGCACAAACGTAACGCGTGCGAGCATGATCAGGAAGCTCACAAGGGTCACCTTTATCACAAGTGTAACGAACGGGGCGAAGATTACAGGGTACCAGCCCCCAAGAAATAGCAGCGTTATGATGAGCGAACCGACGAAAAGGCGCATGTAGTCAAGCAGCAGAAATAGCGCATAGAACGGAGCATTAACGTCTGTAAGCCAGCCCGCTATCAGTTCGCTGTCTGCTTCGCGGAGATCGAAAGGCTGGCGCTCCAGCTCTGCGACCATCACTACAAGGAAAAGAACAAACGCGAGCGGCATAGATATCGCAAACCATCTTGCGCTCTGCGCAGATACTATAGAAACGATGCCGTAACCGCCAGCAAGCATGGCGACAGACACCACGATTATGAAGAGAGGGACCTCATAGCTCGCCATGAGCACGACAGATCTTTGAGCGCTTATTGAGCTAAATTTATTGCCGCTGCTCCAGCCGGCCAGAAAGAACAGAAGAGGGGAGAATGATAGCAATACGAAGACCGCGAAGAGCCCCAGCGGCGTGTTTATGCCGATAAAACCGGGTGAAAAAGGCAGGAAAACAAGGACAAGCACGAAAATTGCTATGGCGATAGGCAGCATGAACGGAAATATCAGACGATCCGCATTGTCAGGTATGAACCACTCCTTTGTGGCAAGCTTGAGCAGGTCTGCGAAGTTCTGCAGGAAGCCAAACGGGCCGAGATATGTGGGGCCGTGCCTTGATTGGGCGCGGCCTATGAACTTTCGCTCTATCCATCCATATATGTATGAGGCTGCGCTGAATAAAATAGAGAGAATTATAAAGAATATGATTATGCCTATTAGTACTGGAATGTTTGCTCCAGGATTGATTCCAAGCCTGCTGGAAATTATAGAGCCGGCAATCGCAGCGTAGTGCGAAACAGCAGGCGAACTTATCTGCATACACCTAATTGAATTGAAAGCAATTTATAATTTTCGTAAAAGATTAGGCACCATTTGCTAAATTAAATTAGGGTATACATTGCGATGCTGGATTGGTAAGCAAATACGGATGAGCCTGTTAGAGGGATGCCAGTAATCTGACCAATATTTATATTTACTGCAACCACATTACCTTCCAAGGTTTGGTCATTAATTTGTGTTCCACCATAAGTTTGTAAAAAGTTATGAACGATTGTCGCATTGATTAATTATATGAATAATTGACGAACAACGCCGTAGCTGTATATATAGCGTATTAGTAATGCAGACCACAAATTTTATACCGAATAGAAATGCGATACGTTAGTATCTAATAAAAATTTATGACTATGTGGTTAATGATAGAGGAAAATTAAATTAACTATTCAAGCGAAAATAAAAATTAGAGTGAGATAAGAAGGTTTGGGAATTGTAGAGCAGATCAATGTTTAAAGAGTGGACTGCGAAGTTTATCAGAAATAGGATTTTTCATCATGCGGCCTTCTATTTATCAATAGGTTTGGAGGTAAAAATGACATCACATAAAGGCTCTGTAACAGCAATCATTTATGACGGTTGGGTGATTGCGATCCCATATGGATAATGGAACGCTCCGGAGGTGCCGTCGGATGGGATGGCGCCGGTGATCTGGCCGGTGTTGAGGTTTATTTCGAGGATGTTGCCGGTGCCGTAGCCGCCCTCTTCATTCACCACATATGCCGTGGAGCCGGAGATTGCGATTCCTATTGGATAGTGGAACGCCCCGGAGGTGTCGCCTGATGGGATGGCACCGGTTATTTGGCCGGTGTTGAGGTTTATTTCGATAAGGTTGCCGGTGTAGCTTGAGCCGCCCTCTTCATTCACCACATATGCTGTGGAGCCGGAGATTGCGATTCCTATTGGATAGTCGAACGCTCCGGAGGTGCCGTCGGATGGGATTGCGCCGGTGACCTGGCCGGTGTTGAGGTTTATTTCGATAAGGTTGCCGGTGCCGTAGCCGCCTGCTTGATTAACTATATATGCCGTGGAGCCGGAGATTGCGATTCCTATTGGATAGTGGAACGCCCCGGAGGTGTCGCCTGATGGGATGGCGCCGGTGATTTGACCGGTGTTGAGGTTTATTTCGAGGATGTTGCCGGTGTAGCTTGAGCCGCCATTGGTATTCACCACATATGCTGTGGAGCCGGAGATTGCGATTTCATGTGGAATGTAGAACGCCCCGGAGGTGCCGTCGGATGGGATGGCGCCGGTGATTTGACCGGTGTTGAGGTTGACTTCGAGGATGTTGCCGAAGCCGGAGCCGCCCTCTTCATTCACCACATATGCTGTGGAGCCGGAGATTGCGATTCCTGTTGGATGGTCGAACGCTCCGGAGGTGCCGTCGGATGGGATGGCGCCGGTGACCTGGCCGGTGTTGAGGTTTATTTCGAGGATGTTGCCGGTGCCGGAGCCGCCCTCGTTATTCACCGCATATGCGATTGGTGAATATGCCGCGGCGTTCGAGCTTACAACAGAAGTTACTACAGCCCCTACCTCCTGAATTATGTTCTGCTGCGATGGTGTGCTGTATTCGATCCATAGATGACCGGTGAACTGTGTTCCTGTTGCGCTACTTAATATAGGGCAATAGAATACTATCTGCTGCGACCCTTCCGATTGAAGTGTTACGCTTGAAGATAAAGTTGTTATAGAAGTCACAGTGTTATTTTTTGTACATGCGGTACCTGTTATTGTGATCGCCTGTGTGCTTACCTGGCCTATGTTTGTTATTAGTGATCCTGACGAATACAATGTTGGGTTTGCGCAGCTGTATCCTGGTGTGGCAAGGCATGAACTCGTTCCGGTGTTGCCAGAGTTGAATACGCCCAACAGTATCAGTGATGCGATGACAACTGCGACTATGAGTATTGACCAACCGTATGTCATAAGGTATTCGACAGCAGATTGGGCTTTCATTGAACGCACACATATACATAGAATGGAACATTTAAATATTTTTTAAAATCCTTGTTTAAAGAGTGGACCGTTAAGTTTATCAGAAATGGGATTTTTCATCATACGGCCTTCTATTTATCAATAGGTTTGGAGGTCAAAAGAACATCACATAAAGTCTCTGTAACAGCAATCAGTTATGACGGTTGGGTGATTGCGAGTCCATATGGATAGTAGAACGCTCCGGAGGTGCCGTCGGATGGGATGGCGCCGGTGATTTGACCGGTGTTGAGGTTGATTTCGATGATGTTTCCTGCGGAGCCGGAGCCGCCCTCGTCATTCACCACATATGCTGTGGAGCCGGAGATTGTAATTCCTGATGGATTATCGAACGCTCCGGAGGTGCCGTCGGATGGGATGGCGCCGGTGACCTGACCGGTGTTGAGGTTGACTTCGATGATGTTTCCTGCGGAGCCGGAGCCGCCAGCTTCGTTCACAACATATGCGATTGGAGAATATGCAGCAGTATTCGAGCTTACAACAGGCGTTGCTACAGCCCCTACCTCTTGGATTATGTTCTGCTGCGATGGTGTGCTGTATTCAATCCATAGATGACCGGTGAACTGTGTTCCTGTTGCGCCACTTGATATAGGGCAGAAGAACACAATCTGCTGCGACCCTTCCGATTGGAGAGTCGCATTTTTAGACAAAGGAGTTATCGAAGTAACAGTATTGTTTTTGGTGCATGAGGTACCTGTTATTGTGATCGCCTGTGTGCTTACCTGGCCTATTTTTGTTATTAGTGATCCTGATGCATACAATGTTGGTTTTGTGCAGCTGTATCCTGGTGTGGCAAGGCATGAACTCGTTCCGGTGTTGCCAGAGTTGAATACGCCCAACAGTATCAGTGATGCGATGACAACTGCGACTATGAGTATTGACCAACCGTATGTCATGAGGTATTCGACCGCTGATTGGGCTTTCATTGAATCACTTATAGATGTTTACTGATGATTAAATAACTTTCTTTCCTGTCTGTCTCAGATCAATTATTTCGCATTGCGATATTAATAAATAGGTTTATCGGCAATTATAATTGAATTCTTTTCGGGGTGTATTTTTTGGGGAACGATGATGAATTAGCTAAAAAAATAATGGATATATCGAAACGCATGGAGATGCTTGTTGGCGACAACAGCGTCCCGAAAAACGTAAGGAGCGCGATAAACGAGGCGAAGGGCCATCTTGATTCTAAGAACGAGGACGCTATAGTCCGCATCTCCTCTGCGATATATAGCATAGACTCGATAAGCAACGACATAAACCTGCCGCCACAGGCAAGAACGCAGGTCTGGGGAATACTCAGCATGCTTGAATCGCTTAAAACAGGTAGCTAGCATGGAACAGGTCGGGAAGCTGGTCCGACTGTTATCAGAACATGGCATACTTATTTCCGCAGACCTATCTGAGGAAACATTAAACGGAGTTACAGCGGATACGCTCGCCCCTAGGATAATAGAAAAATATGCTGATTTCGAAGGCCTAAAAATTGCTGACCGCGCCTCTGTCGCAAAAATAATAAGCGATATGCAGCTAGAGAAGGCGCCTGTTCCTGCCGAATACAGGCAGGCCTCTGATTTCAAGCCTTACGCTGCAGAGATCAGTTCGAAATATAATGTATCATCGAAGGAGACTGAGGTGGCGGGCGGCACTGTCGATGGCTTCGTTGCCCATTTCAAGGACAGGCTCGCCAGGATAAAGGAGCTGCTCGGCAGCCAAAGGGCAGGCGCAAGCGGCATGACCGACTCGCTCAGCGCGCTCTCCTCATTTTCTGACGGCCGCGAGGTTACAGTTGTCGGAATGGTCTCCAAACGTATAACAACAAAGAAGGGCAACGTCCTTATGGTGATAGAGGATGAGACTGGTGAAGCCAAGATTATGTTCATGAACGGCACCTCCGCTCAGGCGAAGAAGCTGTTCGAATCCTCAAGACACATCATAGACGATGAGGTGCTTGCAGTCAACGGCAAGATATCCGGCCCTTTCGTGATAGCGAAGGAGATAATATGGCCCGGAGTGCCGATCAAACAGCGCGAGCAGGTAGACGAGGACATAGGCATTGCGTTCATCTCTGACACGCATGTGGGTAGCAAATTCTTCATGGAACGAAACCTCAACAGCTTCATAAACTGGCTGAACGGCCATGGTGACAAAAAAGAGATAGCAGGCAAGATAAAGTATCTTGTCGTAGGAGGCGATGTTGTCGACGGAATCGGCATATACCCGGGGCAGGATAAGAGCCTCACGATCCTTGACATATACGAGCAGTACAGAATATTTATCGACATCATAAAGGAGGTGCCTGATTACATAGAGACCTTCATAATACCAGGTAACCATGATGCGGTACAGCGTGCAGAGCCTCAGCCTGCCCTCACCCATGAGCTGCTCAGGGATTTCAAAGCGGATAACATACACATGATCCCCAACCCGAGCTTCCTCACCCTCCATGGGGTAGAGACGCTCGTCTATCACGGCACATCATTGGATTCCATAATACGCGACATACCTGGGATGAGCTATGCAAGCCCTGAGCTTGCCATGATAGAGCTGCTCAAGCGCCGGCATCTCTCTCCGATATATGGCGGCAACATCATAGTGCCTAGCAGGAAGGACAACCTTGTCATAGACAGAGTGCCACACATACTGCACATGGGTCATCTCCACAAGAACGGCCTTGCGAATTATCACGGGGTCGACATATTAAACAGCGGCACATGGCAGGCGATGACAGACAGACAGGAGGCACAAGGCCATATACCTACCCCGTGCGTGCTCCCGGTATATGAAGCGAAGGAGAAACGCTTCACCACCATTAATTTCAGCAGGTGATATGATGCCAGTCGAAGAGTATTTCAAGATGATGAGTTCTGGTTTCGACTATGCATTCAGCGTCGCATCTGCGGCGCGCGCGAAGGGCTATGACCCTGAGGATTTTGTAGAGATAAAGCCTGCGCCTGACCTCGCCTCCAGAGTCGACGGAATCATAGGGATGCCGGGCCTTGAGGAGATGATCAGGGCTAAGTCAGATATAAAATCGAGGCAGGAGCTCGCATTCGTGATCTCGAATGAGATATGCCAAGGCGACAGATTCAAGGACAAGAGCGTCTCAGAACGCCTCACTATCGCGGTGAAGGTGGGGCTTGCGATACTGACAGAGGGGGTTGTTGTCGCCTCCACAGAGGGCATACAAAAAGTCGAACTGCACAGGAATCCTGATGGATCTGATTACGCAGCTGTTGTCTACGCAGGTCCGATACGCGGTGCAGGTGGCACAGATGCTGCGATGTCCGTGGCGCTCGCAGACTTTTCGCGCAGGCTTCTCGGTATCGGCCCTTACAAGCCCCAGCAGACAGAGGTGGAGCGAACGCTTGAAGAGATATTGATATACCACAGCAGGATAGCCAGGCTCCAGTACATGCCGTCTGAACAGGACATAAAGCATATACTATCAAGCTGTCCTGTCTGCGTAGACGGAATGCCGACAGAGAGCATGGAGGTATCTGTGCACAGGAACATGAAGCGCCTCAACGCTGACGGGGCGGAGGAGCAACTCACTAACAAGGTGAGGGGAGGCATAGGGCTCGTCGTGTGTGAAGGCATAGCGCAGAAGGCAAAGAGCGTGCTCGAGCACACTAAAAACGCTGGTCTAGACTGGAGCTGGCTAAACACCGTCATAAAGGTCGCAAAACCCTCAAAAGAATCCACGGAGCAGAAGGACAAGAGCGCATCGACATTCCTGCAGGATCTCGTTGCGGGAAGGCCGATATTGTCGTACCCTGAAATGCACGGTTCGTTCAGGTTGAGATATGGAAGGTCAAGGATGACAGGGATTGCCGCAAAAGGATTCAGCCCCGCCACCATGGTCATGCTCGAAGGTTTCATAGCGATCGGGACACAGCTCAGGATAGAGAAACCAGGAAAGGGCTGTATCGCCACCCCTGTTGATACCATTGAAGGCCCATTCGTTAAGCTGAGCGATGGCAGAGGCATGCGAGTTAACACAGCGGAGCTTGCGGAACAGGTCAAGAATGACGTTGTCAAAATAATATCTGCTGGCGACCTGCTTGCGACCTATGGCGACTTCAAGAAGTCCAACACCAAACTTGTGCCTTCCGGATATGTGGAGGAGTATTGGGCGGCGCAGCTCGCCTCTGCAGGCCATAAGTTTGATATAAGTAAAAAACCAGGCTTCAACGAAGCATATGAGCTTTCCAAAAAATACGGAGTCCCGATGCATCCCAGTTATATTTATGAATATTCCGATATCGATTCCGATGCGCTCCTAAAGTTAAGGGAGAT
This sequence comes from Microcaldota archaeon, assembly GCA_021801385.1. Classification (GTDB taxonomy): domain Archaea; phylum Micrarchaeota; class Micrarchaeia; order Micrarchaeales; family Micrarchaeaceae; genus JAJYUY01. The sequence goes on from JAJYYC010000012.1 coordinate 16,338, forward strand.
TGTTGCAAACGCAAAGCTCGTTCCGGCTGATGCGCCTATCAACAGCATTGATGCGATAGAGATCCAGAAATCCGATCATATGGTGTCGACTCTTGAGCGGCTCTGCATACCGCATACAGAGAAGGACACATCAATAATGATCGCTGGCGATGATGCCAAAAGCCTGCTTGTATCTCTTGGACTTGTCGATTCAGATGTCATTGTTCGAGTTCCTAAAGTCGCTATGCAGGGATCAACCCCGCTTGAGATGATTAATTCAGTATCGCCTTTCAAAATAATGCTGCGCTCGACACGCGTGGGCGCTAGGATAGGCAGGCCGGAAAAGGCGAAAGAACGGCTGATGAAACCGGCGCCGAACGTCCTTTTCCCGATCGGCGAATACGGCGGGAAGGAGAGGAATATATCAAAGGCGTACCTGCTCGCAAAGAAACGATTCTCCAACAAAGGCATAGAGGCCGAAATCGCACGATACAGGTGCGTGAAGGGCGGTGAACTGATATATATGCGCTACTGCCATGACCACAGCTCCAAGGCAAAACTTGAATACACGTGCAAAACATGCGGGAGAGTGCTCACAGGTACAAAATGCGGCTCCTGTGGCGGCGAAGGCACAACAGGCGCAATAAGGATGTTTGACCTCACTGATGAGCTTGAGAAATCGATGGCGAGAGTGAGCTCAACGGCATTTCCGAAACTCATGAAAGGGGTCAAGGGACTGACAAGCAGCGGAAGGTTTGCCGAACCGATCGAGAAGGGGATACTGCGCGCCAATGCGGGCATACACATATTCAAGGACGGAACCGCAAGGTTCGACGCTACCGACGCCCCGATAACGCACTTCTATCCGGTAGAGATGGGCATAACTGTCGAAGAAGCTAGAAAGATGGGCTACCTTAAAGACTACAAGGGCAATGACCTCGTTTCTGACACGCAGTTGCTCGAGCTGCGCCATCAGGACGTCATACTCAGCAAGGATGGAGCGGAGTTCATGTTGAAGGTCGCAAAGTTCATCGACGAGCTTCTTGTTAAATACTATCATATGGAGCCGTTTTACAACATAACTAATACAAAGGGGCTGCTCGGCCACATGGTTCTAACGCTCTCGCCGCATACGAGCGCGGGAGTGCTCTGCAGGATAGTAGGTTTCACAGAAGCGTATGTCGGATTTGCGCACCCGTATGTGATATGCGCAAGAAGGCGAAACTGCGACGGAGACGAAGACACGACTATGCTGCTCATGGACGCGCTCATAAATTTCTCAAAACGTTATCTGCCATCGACGATCGGAGGCACCATGGACGCACCGCTCATAGGCAGGGTCACGATAGACCTGACAGAGGTGGACAACGAGGTACATGCGATGGAAGCGGTAGAGGAATACGGGCTAGGGTTCTACAGCTGCGCTGAGCAGAAGATGATGCCTGGAGAAGCGAAGGTCGGAACCGTAAAGGACAGGATAGGGAGCGGTGACGAATATGAGCACATATGGTTCACCCACCATACAGGCGCCGGTGCGATAGCAGGCTCTCCGAAAAGAAGCACGTACACCAAGCTTAACACCATGTCTGAAAAGATAGATGCGCAGTTCAGGCTCATGGACATGCTAGAATTCGTAGACAGGCCGGATTCTGCGAAGCGGCTCATACTAAGCCACTTCATACCGGACCTCATAGGAAACATGCACTCCTATTCAAGGCAGCAGTTCAGGTGCGTCGCGTGCAACGCTAAATACAGGAGGGTGCCGCTGATCGGAAAGTGTACGCGTTGTTCGGGAAAGATCGTTCTTACTATATCTAAGAGCAGCATAGAAAAGTATCTTGAGACCGCGATCGGGCTTGCGGAACGCTATAGCCTTGAACCATATATCCGACAGCGCCTGTTTCTAGTGAAGGATGAGATAGAGAACGTATTCGGGTTTGTAGGAGACGCAGAAGAGAAAAAGCAGTTCAGCCTGACAAAATTCATGTAGTCATTTTGCTAACCATCGCTTCAGCGCTTTTAGAGGCATCGCATTTATTATCTGCTCTTTTGGGAGCCACCCTCTGCGCGCAGTTCCCACACCATACCGCATGAACTCCAGATGAGTGGTCCTATGGGCGTCCGTACCGATCGAGAACATTATCTTATATTGTGCTGCGGAGGCTATGTTTGTGTCATTGAGATCAAGCCTGCTCGGTTGCGCGTTTATCTCAAGCGCGGTCAGATTGCGTTCCGCCGCCTCGAATACGCTTTCGAGGTCAATCAGGTACGGATCGCGTATGAGCAGCTCTCTCCCGGTGGGATGCCCCAGGATATGGACAAGCCCGGTGTCTATTGCTTTCACGATCCGATTTGTCATCGATTCTCTGTCCATCTTTAGGTTCTGGTGAACAGATGCTATCACGCAGTCCATCGAACTTAGGGTCTCTTTTTCGAGGTCTAGGCTTCCATCCTTTAATATGTCGACCTCTGCGCCTTTCAGTACAGTGAAACTGCCATCAAGGCGTTCATTCAGCGAATCGACCGTTTTGAAAAACTCTTTGAACTGGCGATCGTTCATCCCTTTTGCTATGAACAGACTCTTGGTGTGATTTGTTGTGGCGATGTACTCGCGCCCTATCGAGATCGCAGCTGCTGCCATATCGTCTATTGTGTCAGCCCCATCGGTCTCCTTGGTATGTGTATGAAGGTCTCCCTTTATGTCAGAGATTTTGACCAGCTCGGGCAATTTGTGCTCCTGTGCGAGCTTCACCTCTCCGCGCGATTCACGCATCTCAGGAGATATCCAGTCCATGCCGAGTTTTGAGTATATCACCTTCTCGTCTTCCGCCTCGATGAGTTTGCCGTTCTTTCCAAATAGCCCGTACTCGTTAAGCTTGTAGCCTCTCTCTATCGCTATCGTCCTGACCTGTATGTTGTGGTCCCTGCTTCCTGTGAAATACTGTACCGCAGCGCCAAAGCTCGATTTTGGTATGACACGCAGATCACAGGTAACGCCCGCCTTCAATGAGACCGTTGTCTTTGTCTGGCCTTTCACAACAACCTCTTCCACCTCTGGGAGCTTTACAAACCTATCCATTATCTCTTCGCCATGATCAGAGAGAGCCAGAAGGTCTATATCTCCCGATGTCTCGCGCATCCGCCTGATCGATCCCGCTATTATCACTTTGTCGATCAGCCCGCTCTTCATGAGCTGACTCGCTAGCGATTCCGCTAACGGCAACGCTTCGCCGAGCAGTATCCTGCCCTTGCTCTTCTCGAGCATAGACAGGCCTTTTGCGATAACCTCTTCGCTTTTTTCTCCGAATCCGGGAAGCTCCGCGATCTCATGCTTTGATATCGCCTTTGCAAGCCCTTTTATGTCTTTGATGCCGAGCTCTGAATAGAGAGCCTGTATCTTTTTAGGACCAAGGCCTTCTATCCTGGAAAGCTCCATGAACTTGGATGGATATTTCTTCTTGAGGTTTTCGTATTTTGACATCGTACCGGTCTTTAGGTATTCCGATATGCTCTCTGCTATCCCTTTACCGATGCCTGGGAGCTCCATCAGAGCGCGGTTTCCGCCTTTGTTGAATATATCTTCTATTGGCTCCTGTAACGTTGAAACGGTGAGTGCTGCTTTCTGGTATGCGCGCACCTCGAATCTCGCGGTCGGGCGCTCGTCCAGACTCAGCATCATACCTATCTCTTCAAGCATTGATGCGATTTCTCTGTTCTGCATCTTAACACCTCTATCATCATCGCAGGCAGCGTATTTATCCTTGATGAAAGACAACTTTTAAGAATAAACGATAAAGCGAAGTAGGGATTAATGATAAAAACTGGGTTGCATAGGGTTTTATATCACCCGGAACGCATATTATCATTGATTTGATGGCCGATGAAAGGCTCGCCGGGCTCTATCTTGCGATAATCTCCAGATACAAGGATTATATCGAGGAGAAGGAGGAGCTCTCTGTCGCAGAGCTGCCTACGCTTGTCACACCTCGCGCAGATGACATCGTATCAAAAGCAGATGAGATAAAAGGAAAATTAGCCCCTTATTTTTATGACAGGGATTTCATCTCAGCGGCACATATCGCTTTTGAGTTCGTCAGCACCGCGATAGAAGAGGTTGCGCTGCCGGTACAGTTTTGGCTCACCCCGGAAGAGACGTTGAGATTCAGGGCTGGCGACCGCATGGACAAATCGATACTGCTCTGCAGCCTTCTCATCGCACTTGGCAACCCGAGCGCTAAGGTTTTTATGCTCATACGCGACAACGAAAGAAATACATGCGTCTATTTCGAATTTTCAGGAAGGGTTACAGTGATGGATTTCAAGCGCGGGATCGACGAATATGCCAACCGCAATGAGCTGCTCGAAAGGTTCTCTATAACAGACGAAGATACCGCTTACGAATTCAATAACAGGAGCTATGCCGACATATATTAGCGCTGCCTGCGTTTCTGTGCGCGCTTCAGCCTGCTTATCTTTTTGACGTTCCTGTACGATTTGCCTATCTTCTTCTTTGATCTTTTCACTTTTATCTGCATGAAATCACTTTATCGTTATTTCTACGCTATCCCCTTTATACTTGTCGGACTTTTTTAGTATCAGTTCTAGAACGCCGTTGTTGTACCTCGCCTTTGCCTTTCGTGGATCGACATGCGAATCGAGCTGTATAATCTTGCTGAAATTATGCCTTCCTGATGCGCTTATCGCTATGGTCGACGAGTCTGAAGATACAGAGATAGAATCAGGTTCTGCGCCAGGCATCTCCGCAAGCAACACAAGCTCCTCCCCCCTGTCTATCATGTCTATTAATGGCTCGAGCTCTTTCGCCTTCTGGGGCTGCTGCTGTGGCGTGCCGCCATGCAGCGCATTTGTTACAGTAATGCCGTTGCTATCCACACGTATGTTCAGGCCATAGCTGAACGGCTTAGACGCATTGAATAGGTTCTGGTTGCTCGAAAGCTCCTTTATGAGCTTGCTTATCACCGCATTGAGCTCATCAGGATTTATTATTGGATTTTCGGCACCATCATTTTCATCGACCATCCGATCACCATTTCGATTCTTTTTTAAAGTATTTATAACCGGCTCATTGTTCTGCGAAACAAGCTCCTTATTTTGCGCCTGCGATTTATGCTATTGGAATCAGAACCATTTGTTTATGTTGCTCTGCCTGTTCTGCTGTTCCTTCTTATCAAGTACGTTTATGTACTTTTCAAGCCTGTCGTTTGAAAATCCGTGCTTATCGCACATGAACTTTGCCACTCCGCCAATATCACATTTATTGTCTAGCATCTTTTCCATCTCGCCTTCTGTTATGTTCTTCACTTCCGGATGCATGAATAGCTCCTCTACCTCATGCACATCACTCTCGAAAGATTTTCCGCGCGACGCTACTTTTGATATCATGTCATCAATGCTGGTAGAATCCTTTGCTATTTTTAGTGCGGTCTTCGGCCCTATGCCATCAATCCCTCTGTTGAAATCGTTACCTATCATTATGCCTATCCATACGAGCTGCTGCCTTGTTAACCCAAGCGAAGAGAGGGTGTCGCCGAGGCTCATTATCTCCGGTTCAACGTTCACGTATACATTCTTTCGCGGCAGTTTCCTCCTACCGCTGAATGACAGGTTTCTCACCACTGTCGGAGCTCCGAACAGCATGGTGTCGTAGTCCTGGCTCGCCGCCGCATATACGATACCTTGTGCCGCCATCGCGCTAGCCTGAGCCTCGCCTTCGCTCGGAGCCTTAATGTGCGCCACGCCCATAAGGCTGAGGAGCTCCCTTGAGCTATCTATTATCTCATTAGTTATCCTAACGCTTTGCTGCGCCTTCATGCGCATCGTTTCTATGTCCTCTCTCTCTTTTGCAGCCTCATACGCCTTGCGCGCCTCATCCCTTCTTTTCATCCTAGCCATTGTGGTCTGCTGCTTAAGATGTGATGGAACTCCGTCAAAAACATAGATCGGCGTTATGCCCTTGGCTATCATGTCTGTTGTGCGGTAGAACAGTCCTGAGAGATGGCTTGTCACCTCGCCCGAAGGGCCGGTTAGCGGCATCCCGTCAGGCTGGCGTATTATAGACAGGAATTGATAGAGCATGTTGTATGCGTCTATCGCGATCTTCCTGCCGTTGAGCTCATCAAGCATGAGTTTTCTCTTCGAAACCAGTTTGCCCAGATCTACCGCTATTTGAACACCGAGTTATGCGAATTCTCCAAGCGTTGGTTCCCTTGAACCCTGTTTAGGGGCGCGTGTTGACGTATTTTGCTCCTCATTCGATAGCAAGGTTATGCCAAGAGCCCGTTCCAGTTTCTTGCGCAACGCAGTTGTTGGCTGGGTCTTCTCCTGTTCTATCCTGAGTAGCAATGACTCCTTCTCGTTCAGCATCTCTGCGAGGACCTTCAAGGGTAGCTTCATCTCCTCTCTTCTTGTGCGTATCGCAGTCCCGAATCCCTCCCTCACCTGCTCGTTCTCCTCTTCGTTTACCACTCTTCGCACGCTCTGAACAGAATGCTGGCGTGCTGGCCGCTCCAAAATTCCTCCTTTGCCTTTTGCGCATGAGGGACATACCCTAAGCTGCGCCCCTTCTATTGAAATCATGTATATCTCATCGGTTCCCCTGCCGCAAAGTTCACATTCTTGCATCGCACCACCATATAGTTATTCACGCATAGGCTTAAATCAGATGTGCATCTGCTCGCAGATATGTCTGCGATTTAGGGTTTGCAAACCTATAATAAGGATTGGGATGATAATGAATCATGGCAAAAAAGCAGCGCTCCAAGCCAAAGTCCAAGAAGGCGAAGCCGATCAGTGCGCACAAGAAGATCTACGGAAAGGAGTACCACGAAGTCAAATACCACGCTGTCCGATGCCCCATATGCAATAGCAGGATAGATGAATACGGATTCTGCGCATGCGGAGCCGGCGGATCCTGATCATACAACAGTGAGCTTGTCGAGCATGGCATCGATCGATGTCACAGATTTGCGGTTATTTTCTATCGTCTGATCTGCGGGCACATAATCGAGATAATTTGTTATGTCGCCCTTTATCCTTTCCTCGTATGGCGGCACAGTCTCGTCCTGGTAGAATATCCCTGTCGCTATTCGCTCCTCCCATTCAAAAGACTTTATTATCGCCGTGGTGATCTTCGAGTTGCGTTCGGATTCTGAATGCACTACAGGGTCTATATCAAGTTTGTAGACTCTGCTCTTGTACCAATCGTTCACATTTATGTCGTTATATGTGGGGCAAGGTTGGAGTATGTCTATAAGAGCCATGCCTTTGTGCTCTATTGCCGCTTTTATTGCCTCTTTCGTGCCAACAACATCATAGGCGAACGTACGCGCCACAAACGTATACCCGGATATTATCGCAAGCGCTATCGGGTTGATCGGGTCGTTTATGTTTGGCTCTGGCAGCGACTTCGTCTTCTCCCCTCGCCTGAGCGTTGGCGATGCCTGCCCTTTTGTAAGACCATAAACACCGTTGTCGTGAAGGAGCAGCACCATATTCGCGTTTCTCCTGCCTGCGCTGACAAAATGTCCCATACCAATCCCGAGCGTATCGCCATCGCCTGCATTGATTATCACTTTTAGGTTTGGATTCGATAGGCGTATGCCCGTTGCGAATGCGAGAGCACGCCCGTGCAGTGTGTGAACGCCCGCAACATCATCCTGTACGAAATGCGGTGTCTTGCCGGAGCATCCAATCCCGGATACGAGCACGGAGTTTTTGTAATCAAGTTTCATCTCCTTCATCGCGAGCTCCACCGCTCTTAATATGCCATAGTCGCCGCATCCTGGGCACCAGTCGTTGAACTCTGTTTGTGCGTCAATCTCCTGCATTCAAAACCACCTTTTTAGATTTTTCTTTAAGAACCTTTGATACAGAATACACTATCTCGTCTCTGGTTATTGGTCTACCGTTCCATTTCAGTATCTTAGCATCAGGCACAATACCGGTCTTCTCCCTGAGCACCTCTGCTGCCTGCGCATTGTAGTTATTCTCAACCGCTATGACATTCTTGCCTTCCAACAGCTCAGCGACCTTCTTTGAAGGGTAAGGGTTAAGCATCCTCAGCTGTAAGAGCTGTACCTCCATCTTGCTTGCTGCGAGCTCCTCCATCGCATCGATGATGGCGCCTTTTGGAGACCCCCATGTGAGCAGTACGTTATCTGATTCGCCGATGTTATTCAGCCGCAGTTTCCAATCTATTTCAGCATCAGCGGTTTCGAGTTTCTTTATCCGCTTCTCATACATCCTTATCCTGTTGCCTGAGGCTTCGGTTATGTGCCCGAACTCGTTGTGCTCGTCACCAGTATAATACATCCTTGCGCTGCCAAGGAATGCCCTTGGCGATATGCCGTTGTCAGAGAATGTGAACCGCCTGTACTGCGATGTGGGTTTTTGCATGATCGATCCGCGATCGATCCTTACCGACTCTGCGTTGATCTTCGACCTGTCCATGATCGAGTAGGCGTTAGCTATCGTTTTCTCTATGATGTGTATTGTTGGGGTTTGATACTGTTCTGCGAGGCTCATCGCCCACGCCGCATCGTTGAACACTTCCTCGTGGTCTCCAGATGCAAGTACGATCCTTGGGAATTCGCCGTGGCCAGCGTTGAGCGCTAGCTTGAGGTCAGATTGGCCGCTTCTTGTCGGAAGGCCCGTAGCGGGCGATCCGCGCATATAATACGTTATCACAACAGGCACTTCGTTCATGCCAGCCCAGCTTATACCTTCATTCATTAGCGAGAACCCGGGCCCTGATGTTGCGGTAGCGGATCTTGTGCCTGTGAGCGCTGCGCCAGACGCGGCGTTTATCGCGGCAAGCTCATCCTCCGTCTGAAGCACAACTATTCCGCTATCTTTATCAGATGTCTTTACCACCTGGTTTGCCTCTATGTATGTGCTCTCGTCAGATGCAGGGGTTATCGGATAATAGGATTGGAATCTCAGCCCGCCGGCTATCTTTCCGAGCGCGGAGAGCGTATTTCCATCAGCTTGTATGCGGTGGCCGACCAGCTTCAACGGGCGCATACCGTATTCATCCACAGTGACAGAATACCCCTCGTTTATCGCTATCGTGTTGAGTGCGGTGAAGGTTTTGTTCTTTGCGAACGGCTGCAGTCCGTCCAGAAGCATCTGCTTATCAAGGCCGAGCAGTGAGAACGAAGCAGACACGCAGATCATGTTTCGCGCTCGCTCCGCGATCGCAGGCGGCGTTCCCGAAGACTCCAGAACGCTTCGCATCAGAAGATCGTAATCTATCGGTATCGCCTTGACGTTTTTTGATTTCAGGTATTTCAGAACACCTGAAACGTTCGTCTCGAATCCCGCGTCTTCCAGTATTTTCGCCTTTTCTTCCGCGATCTCGCCTTCCATGGAGCGTATCGATGAGATGTCCATGCTTTCGAACGCCTTCCCGTATATTATATGCCTGCGAACCTCATTGAAGTGCTGGAATATGGATTCCGCATCGAATGTGGCGAGTATGTCTACGCCGCTATCGATGCTGTGTGGCATCGCGTCGCTTATCGTGAGGTTGAAATAACTGTGCCTGCCCTTTATGTTGGAAAAATACTCCCTGCTCCCAAATACGTAGTATCCTGCTCTTGAAAGACCGCTGCCGAATAGGTTGGCTGCTGTGTCAACCCCAAGCCCTTGCGCGCCTCCGATCATCCAACCGATTCTCAATTGGTCACCGTTTAAAAATATGTTTAATGTTCTAAGTCAAATGATTTAACTGTTTCTTAGCTTTGTAACAGATGAGTAGTAAAGAAGATTAAATATCTTTGTTACGATTTATGAGCGATTTGATGGAATTTAGAAGGTATTATTTTGGCCTTGGGGCACTCGCCCTAGGAATCATGCTCCTTTATCTTATAATCATAACGCCTAGCGTCGGGCTCTACGTGCAGGTTGCTTCTGCGCTCGCCGACCTGTTTGTGTGCGGCATAATAATACAGCGCACCTCTGGTCTGAAAGGCGGATACGGACTTTACCTGCTTGGAGGACGAAGAGGGATCAAGTTCATAAACGGTCTCGCCAAAGACAAATATCACATATGGGATGCGATCTCTCTCTGGGGCCTCTCCATGGGATTCGGGCTTTCGACATATCTGCTCATGCGGGGCAAGATAGACAAACGCATACTTGCGATAGGTATAATATCGATAATAGCGATAGACCTGCTGCTCATCTCGTACATAGACTATGGCCTTCAGTTCCTGAACATACCGAGACTTGGATTATCTAACTACACGCCTCAAGCGATTGCGATAACACCGTTGCTTCTCCTCACTCTTGTAATCGCATCGCTCTTTGGATTTTCAGGGTATGCGCTGTTTGCGATATTCATTAATTCGGCTTCGATACTTTACAGCGTTTCATTGCTCATTTCAAATCCCACACCTGCAGGGGTTGCGGCATCAGGAATAGCGAACCAAATCCCAGGTGTGGCGCCAATAATACCAGGAATAACGCTGCCTCTCGCTGCGGGCGTCATATCGCTTGCAATAATACTCATAATACATGAATTTTCGCATGGCGTGCTTGCTCGCAAAGCGAAGGTGAAGATAAAACAGATAGGGATACTGGCGTTCGGTTTCATACCGGTCGGCGGATTTGTGGAGCCCGATGAGAAGCAAGTATCGAAGCTGAAACCGATTCCGCAGACAAAGATATTCTCTGCAGGGATATCTGCAAACTTCATCGCCATGATAATATTTGGTATACTCACATTTCTTGTGGCAACATATGTGGTTCCAGGAGCATACCATTACGGTTTGTCGGTTGCAGGCACAACAGAAGGGTATCCCGCATATGGAGTCATATCCGTGGGATCGATTGTAACCTCTTGGAACGGCCATCAGGTGTCAAACATAACTCAACTTGATAATGCGGCATCGACAGATACCGCTAATGCGATAGTTACGGTCACCACAAACAAAGGCTCTTACGCATTCAAAGCGCTGCCAGACCCCTCTGATCCGTCAAGGGGTCTTGTTGGAGTGAGCATGGAATATGTGCCGATAATCAATACGCCATATGGCAAGATTGTCAGATTCATACTTGCGGTATTTTCGATAAGTGCGCTCCTAAATTTCCTGATTGCGGTGGTCAACCTGCTTCCTGTTCCAGGGTTTGACGGATGGCGCATATATCGCGCAAACATAAAGAACAAAACAGCTGTGAACGTATTAGGAGCGCTCATAATCATATTGATTCTGCTGAACGCGCTGCCATGGCTGTTCTAATAGGCCTTCATCAGGTCATCGACCTTGCCGAAGTCTATGGTCGACCCGTATCCCAAAGCTATAGCACGCATATTGCGCAGACCCGATTCTTCGATGATTGGGGAGAGCGCCCCGCCCTTTTTTGAATTCACATCTGAACCGGTCTCGAAGTATCCTGAAGCGGGCAGCACGATGAGCTCTGCGTTTTTGTATCTTCCGACCAGAAAACATCGAACGTGCTCAGCCATTCCAGATTGGCCTGTTATGCCGATAGATGGATGTTCATGTCCTATTATGAGCCTCTTTGCATCGCCTATGTCGACTTTCTTATCGCCGTGTGCAAACATATATTTTCCTGATCGCTTGATATCGCATACTGATATGCGAGTGCCTTTTGAAACCCTGTCTATGAAATTATCGTGATTCCCTTTCACCACCGTTATCGATGACCCTAAAGATGAGGCTAGCCTCGATATCTCAGCTAGCTCGTTGACCTCATCGCCAGATACGCCTGAAAATTCGTTCTTGACATCGCCAACAATTATTAGCTCGTTGACCTTTCTGCCGGAATACGCGGCCTTGAGCATTCCGATAATATGCCTGAGGTTCGCCTTTGGTATGAATACGCCGTTCTGCGCCATCGCCGACTCATATCCTAGATGGAGGTCCGCTACCGCCAGAGCCGACATGCTCTTTATGTAAATTACAGGTAGCCCGTCTATTAGCTCGATATCTTCGTCTAGCATCATTTTCCCGCCTTCAGGCGCGCGATGACGAGCCTGTGCAGCCGCTGCAGATGCATGTGCCTGTCCTTCATCAGTATCGCGTCCGCTTGGCCGAACGTCACCATGCTATGTGAGAACGGAGATGGCACAGGGGTTTTTATCAGCTTGCATTTCATCTCCCCTTTCGAAAGCATATCGGCAATCTTCGCTGCCCTGCGCATGTCCATCGTGTCGTTGAGTATCTCTCTGTATGTCTCCTTTATGACAGGAAAATCCGGGTCTATCTCCTCAGAGGCCTTTAGCAGCAGCTGTGAATTGAACTGCTGCCTGCGCACAGGTATCCTGTAACCCTTGTAGTTCCTGAGCACCATGAAGCTTCTAGCGGCGACGTGCCTGAACTTGCGCTTCATGAGCTCTGTGTTGCGTATGTTCTCTCTTAGTATGGACTCGATCCCGTCTTTCGCTATTGCGGAGAATATGTGCCTCAATTTCTTTTCTGTGATTCGGATCGGCTCCTCTGCATTGAATACGAACCCGTTGTCATTCACCATTATGCCAATGTCGCTCTCTTCGCTTTCCGCTAGTTTTACAGCTATCGCGCGCGATAACGCGTCGTTAACGCGCCTTCCGAAGAGCGAATGAAACACAATATACTCCTTTCCTGTTGTGTAGTCCTTTGTTGATTCAATAAGTATGAGTCCGCTGTGAGGGACTTCGCCCGCAAAAAGGAACTGTTCGGCAAAATAGTTGTATATGGCGAGACGTGCGTTGCTATCTGTGGGTAGCGATTCGAGTATGTCCCTTATCCCTTTCGGTATCGTGCGCTCTGTTTTTGCGATCTTCGGAGCCTTCTCTTTCATTTTGTTGTACATCAAGAGCCTAAAGTCGCCGATCAACTGTGCCAATTCGAAGCTTAGCGGAAGCTGCTCTGAATACCACGGAGGTATGGTTGGCGCAGAGGCGTGGGCCTCACTGACATAACAGCGCATCTCCTTAGCATAATCGAACCTGTATAACCGTCCTCCAAGCGTAAATATGTCGCCCTCCTTCATTTTCGAAAGGAACTCCTCTTCTATATTTCCTATCCAGCGCTTGTGTGCATCGAACACGCCTATCGCAACCTCGTCTGGTATCGTGCCTAGGTTAAGCATGTAGATAACCTTAGCCATCGCCCCGCGCTTGCTGAACGTCTGGGATTCCTTGTCATAGAAGATCTTGCCGTAAACCCTTTTGCTCTCAAGCCCAACGTAATCACCTGCGAGATATTCTATGAGCCCAACCACATCTTCTTTTGAGATTTGATGGTACGGATATGCTCTCTTTATCACAGCCAACGCATCATCGATGCGCCATTGTCTGTTCAATGACATTCCCATGATGTGCTGTGCCAGCACATCGAGTGGATTCTGAGGCACCGTGAACGAATCGAGATGGCGTTTCAGCGCAGCATCAAGCATTATCGTGCATTCGATCAGGTCGTCGCGATTAAGTACAATCATCTCGCCCTTTGCCTTAGCCTTGAATGAATGCCCGGCGCGCCCTATTCGCTGCACCGCGCGCGTGACGCTCTTAGGAGAACCGAGTTGTACAACGTTCTCTATCGCACCTATATCGACTCCTAGCTCAAGGCTGGTCGAAGAGACCGCACATTTCAGCGAGCCTTTCTTTAGGAGCTCTTCAACCTCTAGTCTTGATTCACGGGAGAGAGAACCGTGGTGCGCAGCTATGTCATCGCCGTATTTGTACCTCCGTTTGAGATTAAACACCACACGCTCAGTCCCGCTGCGCGTGTTTGTAAATATCAACGTTGATTTGCTCTCGCGTATTATTCTGTCGAGCTCCTTGTATGTCGCGGACTCTATCTTTTCCTCTTCAGAATAGATCATGTCGCTTACAGGACTTATCGCCTTGACCTCTATCTTCTTGCTCCATGATGCGTCAACAATGATGCAGTCCGCTGGCTTGCCGTCAGAATATCCGACAAGGTATTTTGCCGCTTCATCCATAGGATACATGGTTGCGCCAAGGCCTATCCTGACGAGCCTATGGCCCACCAGTTCCTCAAGCCGAGCGATTGAAAGGGAGAGATGAACGCCGCGCTTGTTTCCTGCGAGCTCGTGCAGCTCATCTATGATAAAGAACTCGACTCCTTTTAGGTTCTCTAGGAAGCGTTCTGAGTTTATCAATATCGCAAGGCTTTCCGGAGTTGTCACGAGTATGTTAGGCGGTTTTGCCAGCTGCTCCCTCCTCTCCTTCTGCGATGTGTCGCCCGTCCTGACTCCTACTGTGACCTGGCGGACGTTGTGCTTTATGAGGTCTGTGCCGAGCCCCTTCCTGATATCTGTATATATCTCCTCAAGCGGACGCATGAGGTTCTTGTGTATATCGTTGTTCAGCGCACGTAGCGGTGAAACGTATATGCAATAGACCTTGTTTTCAAGCTTCCCTTCAAGGCTGTAATCGAAAAGCCTGCTTATTATTGACATGAAACCTGACATCGTCTTGCCAGAGCCAGTAGGAGCGGATATCAGCAGGTTATTTTTTTGGCCGATCAGCTTGAATGAGTATTTTTGCGGAGGGGTAAGCTCGCTGAAGTTGCGCGTGAACCATTGTCTCACGTACGGGTTAAGAGCGGATAGGCTCTCCTCGTCACTGAACGGTTTTTCCGCATTCGATATCATAATCAACCACTTAGGAACAGTACAGCATCATTTTATCGCACAGATATAAAAGCGGTTGCAGTTTGCTCAGGTATTTCAAGGTAAGATTATGCTTGCGCTAGTCTGTTTAAGAAAATAAAATGTGATGATAGGAGATCATCACTTGTAGATAGACTGGTACTTGTTTCCTGAGTCGTCAATGATGTGTATGCATTCGCCTTCGCACTCAATCAGGCATGAGATCG
>JAJYYC010000008.1:0-4997 GCA_021801385.1 Microcaldota archaeon
GTCAGGAATGAATGACGAGGAGCTATTACGCATGATTCAGAAGGTATTTGCTCAGGTAACATTTGTGCCAGACAAAGACCTTAAACCCTTCTTACATCCTGCTGCTAGCCTAATTGCAGACTCAAAGGATTGGTTGTCTCTTGCATGCGCATTGCATAAGGATACGGTAATATGGAGCAATGATAATGATTTTGGTCTGCAGAGGAGAATTAGAGTTCTTAAGACAAAAGAACTTATGTCGATTGTTGGCTCGCTGTAAATAAGTAGACATACTGCACAAATAACATAAACGATATTGAAAACCATTATCTGCATTGTTTGTAAATCATACTCGTTTGCTGTCGTCTCCCCATTTCGCTTGGCCTGTTGCCCGCACAGGCAAAGTAATGCCGCATAGCCTATTTATTTTCTATTGTTTATATCTTATCCTTACGATTATATGAAAAATTACACCCAAGCCCAGATAGACTCCTCATTCAAGTATCTGCTCGCATCGAGAGTGTTTAGGAGCGTTGCGCTCTCGTTCGTGACGCTTGCGTTGCCATTATACCTTATTTTCGTCCTCCACCAAGACCTGATATCAGTAGGGTTAGTTTATTTTGGAATAATGCTCTTCACCGCCATTGTATCTTTTTCCTTCGGGGTCGCAAGCGACAGCATAGGATATGCAAAAACTATGCTTATAGCAGAATTACTCCCTTTTGCAGGGCTTTTAGGCCTGTTCTTGTCAACATTCATCACAAGCACAGGAACTAGTATGCTGCTGATAGTCATATCTGCGATGCTTGCGGGTGTTAGTGGGGTCGGAGGCATGCGTGGCAGTTATTCTTCCGGCCAGATCGCCTTGATAGCAAACAACTGGAACAATAATGATGACAGGATAAACAGAATGAGTAGGATAATAACTGCGGCTTCGATAGCATCGATCGTAGGCGGCTTCCTTCTTGTGTTTCAGGGCATGTTAAACCGCGCGCTCCAATCGAGCACGACAGAGCTAATCGCAAATACGCTTTCTTATAGGTACTTCTTCCTGCTAAGCACTATGCTTGTTTTGCTTTCAATCATCTGCATTTATTTTGTAAAGGAAGCTAAGAGGCAGAAGAAAAAACATATCGCAATAAGGAAGGCATCGGAGTCTTACACAGTTAAGGTTATGATATCGCAAGCTATTTCAGGGATAGGCATGGGTCTTGCACTCCCGATATTGCCTGCGCTCATAGCGAAATCGTTTTCTCTAAGTGCGGCAATATCCTCCCAATACATCGGCTACGTGTTCGGATTTGGATATCTTTTTATAGCCATATCCTCGTTTTATGTGTCAAGGATAATATATAGGAGAAAATTAAACACTCTAAACGTTGCGGCTTTTTCAAGGGTATCGCAAGGCATAATTTTAGTGCTCGTTGCTGTTACTATAGCTTTGCTCAGATCTCGTGTTTTAATTGGCATGGCAGCAGTAGGAGTTCTATATGTCATATATTCTGCGTTTATAGGAATAGGAGCTCCAATGAGGCAATCAATAAACATGAAAGGAATACGCGCTAATGATTATGGGACAGCGAGCGCAGGCATGAGCGCAGCCATACAGCTGCCACAGGTAAGCACAGGTGTTTCCGGCGTATTGTCAGAGATAGTAGCCGCGTTTGCTTCGCTTCCAGTTGCTATGGGCGGCGCGTTCCTAATTGTGGGAGGCATAGTATATTGGAGACTCTTGAAAAGGAAATAGTAAATTCTATTTGCATAATTATGGTAATTTATTAAAAATGATTTCATGAGATTATGGAGCGTAAACCCTGTGTATCTTGACGCAAAAGGATTGGTTGCCAATTGGAGGGAGGGATTATTAGCCAGAAAAGTGCTTCTTGGAAAAACAATCGGATATAGGAATCATCCGCAGCTGGTCCGCTTCAAGAGACAGAAAGACCCAATTTCTGCGATAGATATTTACCTTCGATTTGTTGCAGATGAAGGATTCAGAAGAGGATACAACTTCGACATTTCAAAATTAGGAAAACCGAAGAGCAGAATAAGAATCAGGGTTACAGATGGGCAGGTCAGGTACGAGTTCTCCCACCTTATGAATAAATTAAAAACCAGGGATCCGGATAGATATGAAATGTTTAATCGCCTTAAAAAGATAAAAACAAATCGTATTTTCATTATTGTGCATGGCGATAAAGAGCCATGGGAAAAATAATTTACATCAGACGCCAATCGTCGATACCTCATTCTTGTTCTTGATTTTTATTAGGTCATGTACGAGTCCGCCTATCCCTATGAGCCCTACAACCACTATAACCAACATGGTTGCTGGGCCGATCACGTTGAGGTTAGGTATCGGATTGCCGGTGTTTATTCCTAAGGTGTCTAGAATAGGGAATAATATGATTAACAGGCCAAGTATGGCAAATACCATGCCACCATAATAGAGCGTTCTGCCCGCAGTTTTATTTCCTATGTTTTTGATCTGCTTGTCAGTCAATTTCTTTATCCTTGAAATGTTCGCGAATATTGCTCCGAATATTATCTGCATCGCCATCGTTCCGAGTCCAAAGAACAGACCAGGGAGGGGAGAATATATAAGTGATGGGACCTTTGGTGCAAGTATGAACACTATTATCGTGGCGTACGCTCCAAACCCCCATCCTGCCACGAAGCCATGGAGCAGCGCCATCTTCAACGGCACGGGCTTGGCCTCATTATCTGTCGGTACCTTCACCCTTTTCGCTTCTTCTGAATGGTGCTGCCTGCCCATGAAAAGCACGTCTATCGGAAGATGTATGTATCTCTTTTTGTTCAGTATGTATGCGCCTGCGATCAGCATCACTGCCCCTACAACAAAATATACTGGCCCGTCCAGGTTATATTTTGTATATATGGCAGCGAGTCCGAGAAACCCTAGTGTTGACAATATGGCTCTCTGCAGTGTGAATCCTGATGAGAAAACAAACCCTGCCTTTGCCCCTTTTCTGGTGCTATAGCTACCTATCGCATAGCTAAAAGTTATGGGCCATGTATGCTCGTCGGGCGTTGCGCCATGCATGAGCCCCAATATGAATGATATGGTAATAATTACGCCTAGAGTCAATGTGCCTGTCGGGTTAAGTATAAAAGATAGGTTTTTTGATAATGATTTAAATACGCCAGCATATGATAAAACAGCCAGTATCCCTATTATTAGTGCTATCGCAAGTATTGTATTTTTCATTCTCGGCATTGAACTCCACTTTATTAACAATTTATATATAAGTTAATAACATATTAAAGTCTTTCCATAATATCTTTTTAATAGATGGTCGAAGATGTGCCGATTAAATATATGGTTGCTTTGAAATCCTGAAACTATGAATCCACTTTTTGAACTAGTTTTCCAACCGCAACGTGCTCGAAACCGGATTGTGTGTCCGTATAGTTCAGAACCACATACCCGCTGTAGACACTTGATATTACCCCGTTGTAAGGGGCGTAATTCTGGTAGCATTGTATTCCTGTAAATGTCTCGTTTCCGCCTATCTCAATATAATTCCCGTTAGGCGGATTTATCAGTATCATGTTGCTCGTGGTGCCATCAGTGTTGCACCCTATTGCTGTCACGTTTATTGGCGTGCTTGTTGTCTGTTCAACATTTATGGTAAGCAAGCCCGATGTGTCGAGGTGTGCGTTCGTGCACCCTATGTCTGCAGGAAATGAGCAGATATTTGGCGAGAGCGTAGTTATGTTGAATACGCCGAGAGCATACAAAGCGGCTATCACTATGACAAGTATGAGTATAGCCCAGCCGTAGGTTATGATATATTCCATTGCGCTCTGAAGCCGCATCTCCATATAATTCAGATATGCTAAGCACTTGATGCTTAAAACGTTTGCGGTATGCCAGCGCCTACCCGCCTGCTCTCTTGATAATCGAATCCGCTTCGTCCTCTTCAATATGGTAGAACTTTACCAGTGCCTCCTTCGCATCAGCTTTCTCCATCCCCTCTTTAATCGAATTCTTCACCATCGACTCTACCATCATGAGCTCGTTCCTTGCTATCCTTTTCGCACTAGAATGTATGCTATGCTGCAATGCCAATGCGAGCTCTATCCCTTCCTTTCTTGTCCCTTTGGTGGCGCTCAGTTCCCTTATCGTCTTGGGAAACTCATACCGTTTAGAGGAGCTAGGATATTCGCTCTTCGAAAGCGCAACTCCGCTACCCATCAGAACATTCATATATCTCCAATATGTGTAATACTGCTCACGCGATGCTCTTGTATAATAGGAGGATGCCTCCGCGAGGTAACCGAATGCACGAGCCATATCGTCTGCAGACACATACCGTTTAGGTATGTTTTCATCTATCCACTTCATGAGCATATCGTTATCAACGTCTGCGCCCACCATCGACCGCAATGGCGCTGCCATTGTATGCGAAAAGAATATCTTGTCAAGCAGATTGAAGATGTCTATCTTTCTATCTCTCGCTCCAACCACCTCACCCACTTCATAGTCACTGCCCATCACAGCATAAAGGTCGTTAAGCGCGCTTCTCGCATCGCCGTTAGCCTTCTTTGATATATCCTCAGCCAGACGCTTAGGAATATCTAATCCGAACCTTGCGGATGCCTTCATTAGAACCTCGAATATCTCTTCTGCTGAAAGCGGTCTGAAACGCACCGGCTCGGTCTTTCCCCTTAAAAATGAAATTTTCTGGTCCCACATGTCGTTCGCAATGAAGATGATTGGGTTTTTTGCGCTCTCTATTAGTTTTGATATCGCTGATCCTGCGCCTTTGTCGAACATGCTTGCCAATTCGTCTATCTCATCAAGAAGTATGAGGTTTATCCTGCCGAACAACGTCTTTGAAGCGGCCGGAGCCATGAGCCTCTGCTCTATCTCTTCCCTTCCACGGTAATCGCTCGCATTGAGCTCTGCGACACCCCACCCGAGCTCTCTGGCGAGTAAATGTGCTGATGCACTCTTGCCTACGCCAGAGGGTCCATAAAGCAATAGAGGCTTG
>JAJYYC010000008.1:5007-5309 GCA_021801385.1 Microcaldota archaeon
TGTTTTATGCCATTCGCGAAATCCTTCCCAAACATCCTGATGGCGGTGAGCGCATCTTTGTTGCCAGTAAGGTCTTCAATCGATTCTGGAGGCTTTATGAAATAGTCATAATCCAGTTCGGCCACGTGCTCACGAATAGTTAGTAATAAATAAGGTTGGTACGCTTTATATCTGTGCTTAGAAGAAGTGATACTTTATGAAATACGGCTGGATAGTCTGGGTCATAATGATCGCAGTATTAGTGGTCGCATGGTATCTTGTTACCGGATTCGGTGGTATAGTACACAACACAAAAACCACCT
>JAJYYC010000001.1 GCA_021801385.1 Microcaldota archaeon
TCATACCATTCATGTTTGCATTCAGATCCCTTGAGTCCTACTATTCATTCTTTTCTGTGTTCATATTCATTTGCCTCTTAATCGAAGAGCCGAAAATAAAACAGCAAAAGATGAATAGCACCCATAAGATTTTCCCTCTTGTATTTGCATGCCTTTTGATTGCTGCACTTGTAGTTTCCATTTATTTAGCGCATATTGGCTATACCAATGGCTTAAATCTTAACGTATCAAACCAGTCTGCATCGTATATTGTGGGGTACAACAGCATCAGATATTCAGGTACTTTGCATTATAATGGCGGAGGCACGGCTTATCTCATGTTTTTCGGATACATTAACAGTTCAGAAATAGAAAAAATCGGACTTTTAAACCAGAGCCTGATTAATGGCTCTATGGCTTGCCACACAGGAAATTTAACATGCTTGGTAAATGTAAATCGGTTGGTGCTTAATCCGAATAGCAACACATTAGAAATAAAGGCGATGATACCGTATGAGCTTGCTGATGGAAGCAACACCATAAAGATAGGAATTTATACTGGCAATTACTTCTACATTGGCAATGCAGTAAGATACACTTAGTTCAAGCCCGATAAGTTAATTAAGCAGTTGTAAGATATTCAATGTGTGAACACTATGGCTGTGGAGAATAAGGATCAATTGAATGTTAGACAGGATAAAATATCCGGACAAAACCCAAAATCTTTTTACATCGCCGCGGTTGCCGCTGTTGCAGTAATTGCGATCGCACTTATAGTCCTTTTTATGTTTAATACAAAATCGCACCAAACACCAAATAATATTGGTCAGATAAAAGCTGGCGTTCCTGTTCCGATATCTAACTTTTCGATGCTTCTCGGATCGGGGTTCAATGCCTCCTCTTACACGGTATCTTATTCAGGAGCATTATACCTGAATGTTTCTGGAGTAACCGCTTCTGCACCACTCAACATAACCGTATATAAAAACGGTTCAGACGCACGCATCCTGCTTGACGTTAACCCGCTCCCAATCTTTGGAGGGAACATGAGCCAACAGTACATAAAGAATGGTACGTCTTATTACACATGCTCCAAGATAGTCGGCGGCAAACTTTCTAACCAGTCCACATCCACATATAGTTGCATGGAAACGAATCAATCTGGCAGCATATTCGGCCTATTCGATTATGGGTCTAGCAACCTAACGGTCAATGAGAGCTCATTAGGAGCATCCAGTTATGATGGCTCACCATGTTTATCAGTTTACGGACTGATTGAATCTGCATCTTATGGCCATATAATAGGGTCCGGAATAAAATCTAGGGCTGAGGTTCTGGCGTGCACATCAAATAAGCTTGATATACCGCTTAACATCTCGATAGGCTTAACCACTTCGAATTCTACCGCTATAGGCAACGTTTACATAAACTTGCATGAAACATCGCATAGCTATTCTTCACCTTCTAACATAACTGATCTTTCTGGCCCCCTTATAGCATCTGCACAATATAAGATTAATAATTCAGCATTGAACGTAACTGGGTCTTGCGGCACATCGCCATTTCCGCAACCTGAGAATCTTATCTGTTTAAATGCCTCGCTCGACACCAACGGCCTGCTAACAATGAATATAGAAAGCACATCAAACTCGCCATTTTACGTGCATGATATGGTGTGCAACAGCGATTCTAATTATAGCATATCAAACCTTGGCGGATATGTCAATGGCATAGAGCTGAACTCAACTCCAGGAAACACTGTAGAAGTCAATAAAACGTTCAACGCTGCGATACGCTGTAAGAACACTAACGGCACATTCGGTTTCCCTGCCGGCAAACAATTCTACGGTGGAGTGCTGGTCGCTTATTCGAATACCTCTCTAGCCAACACCTATTCGGTATCCACCTTCGATATGAATGTCATTGCAGTTAATAGTATTAGTTGATTCCCATGATAGGCGAAGATGTGTGTGATGCATGCGGCGCCGAGCTGACCGCAGACAACTATTACTATACTTACCTTGGTAGGCTTCAGCAAGGCCCAATGAGTGACAAGAAGGCGAACCTTGAGTTCAAGCTCTGTATGAACTGCTTCAATTCGATAAAGGCGAACATACTTGTTTTTGTTGAAAAACAGAGGAAAAAGCAGGACTGATTCTCCAGCCGCAAGGATATTAAGCCTTACATGAGATTTTGGTATGGTTTGATGGATTCGAATCGGCTTAAGAGCCCGGCAAAATTTGCCTCGCTGATGAGCAAGGTACTCTCAAGAGTTACGCCTTCAGAAACAGAAGAGGTTGCTATGCGTGCTGGCATAAACACCGCAATAGGCAGAATCTCAAAAATAATTAGCGGACGCGCCGAAATCGTTGTTGCCGGTTCTTCTGCGCGAGGAACAAACTTGTCAGGGGATTCTGACGTTGACATATTCATGCTTTTTGACAATACAGTTAGTAAGGACCAGATGGAGGTCGAGGTAATAAACACCGCAAAGCATTTTGTCAAAGGGGTGAAGAACGAGTCATATGTCATAAAATATGCGGAACATCCTTATGCGCGTCTGATTTTAGGAGACCTTGGCCTTAATATAGACCTTGTGCCCGCATACAAGATATCGAGCACCGATGAGATGGGCACTTCAGTCGATAGGACACAGTTGCACAACGAGTTTGTAAAGGCTAATATGACCTCTTCGCAGAAGGGCGATGTTCGGGTGCTCAAGGCATTCCTCAAAGCCCATTCGATATATGGCGCAGAATCCAAAACCGAGGGTTTTTCAGGATATCTGTGCGAGCTGCTTGTGATCCATTATGGCAGTCTTCTTGGCGTTCTTGAAGGTATCGCCTCTGCAAAGATGCCGCTCGTCATTCAACCTGGAAGGGACGCAAAGGAATCTGCAGACGTGCTAGTGAAAAGGTTTGGCAAGGATTTTGTTGTTGTCGATCCTGTCGACATAGGCAGGAACGTTGCTGCAAACGTCTCTGAGGAATCCCTTGCGCGTTTCTCCCTCGCATCAAGGTTTTTACTTGATAACCCATCAGAATCGACATTCTATTCAAAAGCGAATTCTGATGTTAACCCTCAACGTAAGATTGCGGAAATTAGGAATAGGCTTGGAATATCTGTCCATTCTATAACTATGGACTTCAAGGACATCTCCCCCGAGATTATATGGCAGCAGGCAAAGAGGCTGGAACGTAAGGTATCCGTGGGACTTGAGTCTGATGGAATGGCGCCGTTAATAAGCCTGTGTAACATATCAGGCAGGAAAGCAGTAATATGCTTTTTCATAGAAAATGATGCCAGATCTATTTCCATAGCAAATGGCCCGAGCGTATTCATGGGCAACGCTGCAGATGCATTCATTAATGCCCATTCTTCTGCTGAATTCATCACGTTCAAAAATGATAGATTATTTGCGGTCCATAGAATCAGGAAAAGAGCTGTTGAGACAATGCGTAAAATCGCGTCTAGCGCTGCAAACAGGCCATCGCATATGGAAAAAGGGAGAATGTCAATCCATTCGGATGCAAAGATACCGCTAGAATCTGCACGGTTAATATATGCCGCATATTCGGCTAAAATTTCAGTATAATCATGTCAAAGGATTTAACGCTTTGATAAAGATAGCACATTTTGTCCTTGAGATAGTGCTTATGAGCCTAAAATAATAAGTGTCAGAATCCGTATCTGTTCCCGTCATCGACCAGCTCCAGAAGCTCATCAAGCCTTTGTCTGCTCTCGGTTTTAGGCGGTTCCGCCTTTTTGCCTTTTGAAAGCGCTAGTATATAGTTTATTACCTCTTCGCGCTGTTTATCGTCATTGATTTCTAAAGTGTTGGGCCATCGTTCCGAAGACGCTGTACCGCAGTAGTCTATCGCTTCTGAAACGATATTCTCCCGTATCTTATCCTTATTGTATTTCCGTTTTTCCAAACGTTCTATCAGCACCTTGAGCTTTGCTTTCACTACAACCACAATGTCTGGAGTTATGTCAAGCTCTGGAACCAGATGCCCGACCACGATTACGCTTTCGCTTTTCAGGTGCTTCTCTATTTCAGCGTTCAGCGCTTTTGAGAGCTCAAGAGGCTTTACCACCATAGCGCCGTTCTCATCGAGTTCGCTGAAATGCTTTCCCTTTTTCACAATGCTGTTGATCTCTATTAATTTGGCATCTTTTAGAGCCTTTGAGAGCTCAGAGGCAAATGTGCTCTTGCCCGAGCCAGGCGTACCTGTTATCGCTATAACCAAATTTTTTTCAGATATTTCATAACCCTTTTATTGAATGATATGAGTTGGTTAGCAGGGTAGATATCTCATTCCTGCTTGCCATTAGCATTGAGACGCTGGTCCTTGGCGTATATATGGTGACCACATAGTTTTTGTCGCCATTGAACATCCATGAACCTTCAGTATATTCCCCTAGCGAACGTGTAAGGTCTATGATGAAACGAGACGATTCTATAGCCCTGTCAAGAAAATCGGTCACCGACTCGTCCATCTTCGCGAGATAGAACCTGTCCTTGTTTGAATAATCGATCCAGCTAACGGCTGGCTTCAGGAACGGCACGTTGCTCTGTCTTGCGTGCGCAGATATATAAGCTGAAAACCTCTTTGTCAGGTCATCAGCTTTCATCGCATGGTCGTTGAACTCCTTTGCCTTCGTCTTTGCCGATTTAATCATCTCATCTATCCGCGCCAGAACGAATTCCCTAACGTTGTAGATCAATAGCTCTGAACCCTCTTCGCATATGTAGTTTCCAGGCTCCTCTATAATATCTAATACTGAAGCCTTGAACTTCTTCTTCACATCCTTATCTATCTTCTTAAGAACAGCCTTGGTGTAGTTGTCCATTCCATCCCTGCTTAGATGATCGCAGCATAGCTTAATAATATTGTCGGGAAAGTGATTCTATGGCTGCTCTTGGAAGATATGTTGAAGGCAAGGCAAACGTATCCGGCACTGGCTCGTTCCTTAATCCACGCGCACGTGTCTCTAGGGACATCAGCGTCGCATATCTTGCTGTGGAACGCTCTAACGGTTCGATGCTTTTGGATTCCACCTCAGCTTCTGGCATACGCGGTATACGCTATGTCCTCGAATCGGGCCTCGATAAGCTTGTCGCAATAGACATGAACCCAGAGGCGCATTCAGCCACTGAAAAAAACTTTTCTTTTAATAAGATATCGGCAGACACGTTAAATCTGAGCTTGCAGGAGTATGCAAACACCACGAAAGAGCGGTTTGGCTTCATAGATATAGATCCTTTT
>JAJYYC010000021.1:0-25926 GCA_021801385.1 Microcaldota archaeon
CTTGGCCTCCCTGCTGGTGTCTGGAAGTCTTACTACATCACCAACCTTTATAGGGCCGAGTACGTTTCGCCTTATGATCCTACCCTTGTCGTTACCTTCAAGTATCTTGCACGACATTGAGTATATTTCGCCAGATATTCCGGTTTTTACAGAGCGGTTGACGCTGACCACTTCTGCGAGGAATCCCGCAAATGTTGGCTTTTCAGCGTTCTGCTCGTCTGCCATGTTGACACCGTTTATTGCGTTGCCTGCTCTGCACCTTCAGGCGCAGGGGTCTGCTTCTTCTCCTTTTTCTCCTTCGGCTTTGCCTCTTTCTTCTGCTCCTGTTGTTGGTGTGAATGCGGTTGTGTTGATTGAGACTGACCTGTCACCTTTGAGATCACATCCTTTATGTTGTGTTCCGCTGAACCTGCATTCTCTACTGCAACTGCGGTGCATGGCACATTCATGCCAATCGATTTTCCGAGCTCAAGCTTGCTCGGAACGTATGAATATGGTATCTTCTTTTCTTCGCATATCTTTGGTATGTGTATCACGACCTCTTCTGGATCAACATCCCCTGCGATCACAACGAAGGAAGCTAGCCCCTGTTCCACGCTCTTTGTCACCTCGTTTGCCCCCTTCCTTATCTTGCCTGACTGCTTGACAAGCTGGAGAGCCTCGTAGGTCCTTGAAACAACTTCATTCGCTACTTCGAATTTGACATATGATTTTGCCATTAAAGCACCTTTTCCCCTCACAGGCATTTCCGCCTCTGGGTAGAATTCTATTTTATTATGGCGGACGGTTATTTATACTTTGCTATGGGCGTTCGATTTTGTGTTCCTGAAATAAGCCTCGTTCGCATATTGATATATTAAGCTGCATGTGAACCCAGTCTTGATATAACTCGAGTATATAAAATCTAAGTTTCATATTAATTTGATCTGCATGGATCCCAAGTCTGCTCAGGACATAATTATGGAAAGCTTTGAGATTGTGAAGGATAATTACCTTCGTTTCATTCTTCTGACCTTTATATATCTGATTGTGGTCTTTATTATCGCAGCTCTCGGATTTCTTGTGCTATTCAAATTTGGGATCTTTGGGCTTATACAATCTGGGTCGCTTTCAAACATGTCGCCTAAATTCATATATCAGATAATAGCCATGTTCATCTCTCTTAGTATTGTTGCGCTAATTGTGGAACCAATATTCATAGGCGCTTATTACCGCTTGGCGGCCCAGTGCATTGAGGGCAATGCATCCATATCCGACGCATTTAGACAGTCTGCCAAAAGATATCTGCCGATGCTATGGACCTGTTTCCTTCAAGGGGTAATCTTCCTTGCTTTGACAATAATAATATTCTCGCCTCTGATCTTTGAAGGAATCGCCGCGTTTCATAATTATCTATTAACTGGCACCTTTAGCAGATCCGGCCTTGGGGTTAGTCCTTTTCTTCTCATTGCGCTTGCGATATTGACTGTGCTCGTTTACCTCATTTTAACAATCTTTTTGGAGATAATGTTCTACCAGGCGCTTCCTGTGGTGATGCTAGAAAATATTGGTGGTATTGCTGCGATAAGGAGGAGCATAGAGATATGCAAGAACAATTTCTGGATTGTTTTCATACTCATTGTATCGACAATAGCTGTTTCCTCAGGCATAGGCTGGGCTGTTAACATCATGTCAGGATTTATAGGGATAATAAGCAGGTTGGTTGAGATAGGTTTTGTTGTTGTATGCCTGATTGTTCTTTATAATCTTTTTTTGGGCTGGACAATGGTCATGCCCGTTGTCTTCAATAGATATTATGGCAAGAAACGCTAAAAGCCGCAGCTAAAAGGAAAGATAAATAAAAAACCGGGCAGAGCTTTCAGCCCGGTATCAGCGGACTTCTTTCATCTGTAACAAGGAAGAAGTATGTGGTATATAATACTGAATATTTTACTAACGCCTTAATTACGCCATTTAGAGCCATTATCCGCTTTCCTAAAATCAGGATTGCTATCCATTGCAAAACGTAGCAGACATATGCTATGATGCTAAGTATTGAAAGCACGATGGAGGTAGGTATGGACCATATGAACCTTATTATAAGCTCGATCCTGCTCGCGTTTACGCTGCTGTTGACACTGTATTTTAAAGTGTTCATTGAGGCGCTTGATGATGGCATTATTGGATTTCTCTCATCTGTTAGCAAAGACATATATGATGTCATCTGTGCGTTATAGGTTACAAAAGTTTTTAGCATGCCGTCAAGGGCTGATACCCTCTTCCCAGTTATAAGTATCGCAAGCCATTCCAAAACATAGCATATGTATGCTATGATGCCAAGTATTGACATAACTATTAAGCTTATTATGCCCCATATAATCCGGACAAAAAGCTCGACCCTGGACGCCTTCTCGGCGCTTTGCACATCGTAACTTACGGTGTTCATCTAAATCCCTGATAATGGTTGTATGCATTGCTTTTTAATACTTTTGTTATACATAGCCAGATGAAAGCACTGCTGCGCATTACCTGCTTGTTTCAGGCGTTCGATTGTGGATTATTTTGTAACTGCCGCTGTGCTGTCTATAAGGCGTTTTGCCAAACCTTCCAAGTAGAAGAGCTTCTCTTCCCCTTTCTGCAGGTCTGGCTCCATCTCCGACGCCTCTTCAGCTGTCTTTTCCTCCATCACCGATATGTACTCTGAAACCTCTAATGGCATCTCTGTCCTTCGTGCAATATATGTAGCTGAAGCGCCTTTCGGCGGGCTCTTTCCAGTCTCTTTCAGATAGAGCGCCTTTATCGCCAGCTCCACCGCTTTTCTGTACAATAGCATCGCGGCCTCTTTGTTGCCTGACCCTTTGTACCTCTTCGCTAGCTCGAAGTTCTTATGAGCCGCGCCCACCGCATCTTTGTAGCTTCCCATTGTTCCACCCGTAAATAAAACCCAACGCACGTTTAAATAATCTAATCGGCAAATGCGTATATCGGATTACGCCGGTGCGACGCTTGGAGGGATATGACATTTTTATGAGTAAGGCGATAGGCAGGATAGCCGGTGCGATGAACAGGGATTCAGAGCAGGAGATGCACTCTGACCTAAGCAAAGCGATCTCAGAGATGTTCGGTGCAGAGAAGGTCGAACTGATCGAATCAACCAAGTATGGCGAGTCGCGCAGCAAACTTATCGATTACCTATCAAATACCAAAAGGCCTTATGTCGACAACCAGCTCAGCGAATATTCATCGTTTCCGGAGCTAATCGAATACTGGCAGTCTGGCTACAAGAGCTGTTCCATCGTGCCAGTCGTCGCAGCAGGAAAGTTTGTCGCAATACTAAGCATGCGCTCCAAGACCGAAGGTTTCTTCAGGGAGCAGATGATGAGTGGCGTATCGGATGTCGCTTACATCATCGGATTAGCGGTAACGTTGCGCTCTGAGGAGGCCAAGAGCAAACGTCTTGCAGAATATTTCAATTCCGCGTTTAGCCTGCCGTTACCGCAGATGATCGTGGAGGGCAATGGCAGGATAGTAAGGATGAACCCTGAATGCAAGAGGCTCGGAGGTTATTCAGAGGGCCACTTCTTGGATCTGAAGGGATTAGCAGGCGTTGAGATTGAGAG
Organism: Microcaldota archaeon; assembly: GCA_021801385.1. Classification (GTDB taxonomy): domain Archaea; phylum Micrarchaeota; class Micrarchaeia; order Micrarchaeales; family Micrarchaeaceae; genus JAJYUY01. The sequence goes on from JAJYYC010000021.1 coordinate 3,600, forward strand.
CGTTTCAAACTCAAGGAAACCTGTTATTATCAGCATAGGCGCTAAAGACAGATTCTACAGGATAGATTCCGTAAGCATAGGAAACGGCCTGTTCTACCTTTCGATCATGGATGTCACCTCCGACTACATGCTCGATAGGCTAAAATCTGTTATGGATGAGAGATTCGGCGCCGGCCTAATGTTTCTTGACAATGGATTTGTTATAACAAAGGCTTCGGAGAGCATGAAACTGCTTACCGGTTACGAGAGCAGCCTGTTGGAGGGAAAGGTTCTTTTGGACATAATACCGGATAGGGACCGCGGGAGGTTAAAGGAGAAGCTCTCCGGATTGAAATCTGTTGGCATGAAGGCGACAGATGCTACAGGATTTTCCACGATCGACGGAACGATATCGAATGTGAGGTACTCCATCGTCCGCACAGAGTCCGGATACCTTTTCGCATTTTACGATGCGAACTCTGAGCAGTATTTCAGCGCGATGGAGCGCGCCATGGACGATTTCATAGACTCGTCTTCTGACATGGCCATACGGATAGACGGACGTGGCATCATATCATACGCTAACCATGCGGTAGATGAGATATTGGGATACAGCAAGAATGAGATAGAGGGCCGGGAGATAAGGGAGATATACCTTGACGGCACTACGCTCGACAGGGATCTTGGGCACGTCCGCAACGGTGGCACTGTGAATAATTCTTATGCCATGCTCTTAGCCAAGGATGGCAGAAGGATAGAGGTAGTGAATTCTGCAAGGGTATTCATACACAACAGAACCGTCGAATACCTGATTATAGCGAAGGAGCTTGAGACCAAAAGGCATATCAGGGACATTGAGGAACGGGTGGCGCAACTTGACAGCATTAAAAAGAAGCTTGAAGCGGAGGGCGAGCTAAAGTCGCAATTCATATATAACATATCGCACGAACTCAAGACCCCTCTTACAAACATCATAGGCTTCTCCAAACTCCTCTACACCGGTGAATTCGGCGATCTTAACAGAGACCAGCTTGACCATATATCCACAATAATCTCTGAGACGAACAGACTGCTAGACATGATAAAACAGGTGCTTGATGCCGCCAAACTCGATTCGGTGAAGATGAAGCTCGAATACACTGAGGTGGATCTGAACGAGATCTACCATGTGCCGACGATAAGGGCGTTGGAGGAATCCGCAAGGGAGAAGGGCCTTGATTTCACATGGTCGGTTGGTTTCGATGTACCGCTAATAAACGTGGACAGGGGCAGGCTCATACAGGTGTTCGTAAACCTTATAGGCAATGCGATAAAATTTACCAGTACAGGAGCCATACATGTCAAGATAGTTAAAAAAGGCAGCAAGGTGGAGTGTAGTGTGTCTGATACCGGCATAGGGATTGCAGACGATGATAAAAAGCGCTTATTCAGGAAATTTTTTGATGTGCAGAAAAAGGGCAGATTGAAGCAGGAGGGTTCAGGCACAGGATTAGGGCTCGCGATAACCAAGGGCATAGTAACCCTGCACAAAGGCAAGATATGGTACGAGCCGAACAATGGCGGAGGGAGCACGTTTACATTTAGCATCCCGATAAAGCCATCGAAGAATAAAAAGAAGCCGTCAAGCGATTAGCACGCCGCATGCATTGCCTAAGCTCTTTGCATTTGCAAGCCCGCTAGAGATTTCGGATTCTGTTTCGCCCGCAAATAGGCCTGGGTTGTTAATGACATCAGAGACTATCGTCCTTGTCGATGGATCTATTGTTATAGAAACCGCAGGCAGGCCGTTTGTCAAGTCGCTGTTTGATAGAGCGGTATATTCGACCACGTAATCTGAACCTGACTTTGAGATCGATTGTTTTAGCGACGTTGGGGTTATCATGCTCATATTATTGTAGGATGACGGGCCTCTAGGTGCGGATGAGTATGTGCGTATGTATGTCGTATTGTAAGTGGACGAGCTGCACTGTATAGAATTAGAATATAGCGCCGACATATTCATCATAAGCGCATAGTAACTGTCATTATACAGCGCATAGTCTATCGAGACTAAAGTGGTATTTACGTTTTCTACGGTAGTTGTAGGGGTGGTTGTCTTGCTTGCTGGTATTGTATTAGTTGAGGTCGTTGAATTTGTCGTGGTTGGCTGATTTGCGTATGTTGACGGAGTTGATGTCGCAGATGTACCGTTATAGTTAATATATGATATCTTTTGTGAATCAGGAGATATCGCGAGAGACTGGAAGAGAGGCGTTACTTGTACTATAGCCGATGTTGAATTGTGCGATTCTAGCTGCAATCCCATGTTGGCGTACTCATAGCCATAATTGATCTTGGTTATGTTGCCTTCGCTAAGCGCGACCTTCGCCATTCGGTTTACAAAGATTGGCGTCTTGCTCAGGTAAATATAAACTGTTCCCTGCGCTGAACCAGCAAGGCTCATAATGTACTGGTTGCCTTCAAGCATGAATGGCACGCCTGCTGAAGTGACAGTAAGGTTATGCGCAGCGGTTATGTTTATTGAGCTGCCACTGAATGAATAGAACAGAAACACCGCTACCGCAAGTATTATGACCACTGCTATTGCGATCAGGTATTTTGTTGACCTGTGACGCTTGTGGCGCGCATGGTGGTGCGCAACAGTAGGGATCTGATCAGCTTCGTCCATCGCTTAGTATTGAATGATAAAGCTTAAAAGCGATTGTTTGAAATTTATGCCGTAGGATTTATCTGCGTCTAAGACCATGATGTTAATATTGCCGTTTATAGATTGAAAGATTTATCTGCTATTTACAGCTTAAAACATAAACGTTACAAAACAGATAATACATACAATTTAAATATGTTCTTGGAATAATATTATTACATTTTATCACTTGGTGGTGGGCTGAGCCGTGGTTTTTGGACCACGGCATACTGCCGCCAAACAGCTGATTCGATGAGAAGCGCCGACCAGACCACGATCATTCGGGCCGCGCTTATTGTCGTTGTGCTATTTCTGGTAATCGCAAAAGTCAACCCCATAATAGATGTTTTAATATTCGCTGTTGCGCTTGCGATGGACGGTGTGGACGGATACCTTGCTGTTCACGAATCGAGCAACGGAAAAATCGGCGCAGGATTATACATCAGAGCTATGATGGGCAATGTATCTGCGATAAAACAGGTAAATGAGGCAAGGGCCAAGACCGCTAAAATTGCAGGATACGGCCCTAGGCTGGACATCGCAGCGGACAGGATAACAGAGATGGCGTTCTGGGGTTTATTTGCATTCCTCCATCTGATACCGTTCTTCCTATTTGTGCTCGTACTTATCAGACACTCGGTCGTTGATGCGTTCATGGGTGCAAAAGGAACGTCCTCGAAGATGAAGAGTAGGATTGCAAAAGCGCTCTATTCTTCGAATTGGAGCAGGGCGCTGGCAAACGTTCTTAAGTTCGTGACCTTTTCGTACCTTATGTTTGAATATATATTGGGTTATCCTAGCGTCATTGGTACATCGCTTGCTGTCCTGCTAGCGGCGTTCATAATAGTGCGCGGAGCTGCCGAGCTGCACGAAGCGCTTTAGTCAGACGCTATGCGAATCTTATCGAATACAATGTATAAGCATCAGGATATGACGTCTTCGAAGACCTCATCTATGTCCACATTGTCGAGAGACTGCATGCCTCTCTTTATGCCCTCTTCTGTGTATTCTGGGAAGTCTACCCCGCTAACCACTATCATGACCCTCATTGCGTCTTTCGGCATGTCAGGATCTATCCTCGCGCCCCATTTGAGCATCGCATCGCTGCTTATTCTTCCAGAAATGTCCTGAAATACGGTCTCCGCCTCCCTTAGCGTGAGGCTCTCGCCTCCTATTATGTTGACAAGAGCGCGTTTCGCAGATGAAAGGTTAGCGTCGAGCATAGGGCTCTTTATAGCATTGTCGAGCGCTATCTGCGCCCTGTTGCCCTGGTTGCCGACAGGCAGGCCTTCGCCAGATCCTATCACCGCATAACCTGAATCCTTGAGCACCATGCGCAGGTCTGCGAAATCTATGTTGACTAGGCCGGGCTTTGTCACCATCTCGACTATCCCTTTCGCTGCGCTAGCGAGCACCTCGTCTGATACCCTGAACGCCATGTTCAACGGCAGATCAGGAGCAACCGCGAGCAGTTTATCGTTATGTATTATTATCGTTGTGTCTGTGGCGCGCTTGAGCTTAGAAAGGCCCTCAAGCGCATTCCTCATGCGCGACCTGCCTTCGCTTGAGAACGGCAAGGTCACTATTGCCACTGTTATGGCGCCAGAATCTTTTGCGACCTTAGCTATCGTTTCGATGCTGCCGGTACCTGTGCCGCCGCCTAGACCGCATGTTACGAACACGAGGTTCGCATCACCAATAAGATGCTTTATCTCCTCTTTGCTCTCTGAAGCAGCCGCCTCGCCAACATGGAAGTCGCTACCCGCTCCAAGCCCTTTAGTCGCTTTCTTTCCGAGCAGGAGCTTGCGCTCTGATTTTGTCTTTACAAGATGAGCCGCGTCTGTGTTCATCGCCACAAGCGTCGCGCCCTGCACGCCAATCGAATAGAGCCTGTTTATCGTGTTGCTTCCGCTCCCGCCGGTGCCTATAACGAGCACCTTCGGCTTCGCATGCTCTATAAATCTAAGAATCTCCTCGTCATCCGGACTTAACCCTTCCATCTAATCACTGCTCGTCTGTTAGGTTATCTCAAGAAAGGATAAAAAGGTATGCGCATTGCTGTGTATTCTTTATACCAACTTCTATTACGCTTAGAATTAATTATTGTTATATTTAAGAAAAATTTGATGTATTCGAACTTATAAGCGAGCAGATTTGTTCAATAATGAGCGTTAGTTTGGTCCGCTCGTTTATTCTTAGTTTACAATTAAAATTAGCGCTTAGCGATTTATATCTGTTGTTGCGGCACTGATCGATAGGCGACAGAATATTTTGCGCATGAATCATAGCTTGAAAGCCGCGGCGACAAGTATCGGAAACGCGATCGTGGCCTCGCTCCATACTTTTACGTTATTGTCGTCAGACATTGCCTTCCCCCAACTCTTCGCCTCTTCCGGGTTCGCCCCTGCGTTACTGCCTTCGGCTTCATGACCGGTGTTTATGTATATCGTGTAATCGGATCCGTCCCTCAGCATCAGCGCATTCATGATGTGATGCTTAGGCACAGACCCTCCGATCAGTATCGCTCCTGTTCGTTCAGCGTTAAGCACCGTATCATACAAAAGTTTTACCTCCTCTACCAGCCCCACCTCAAAATCAGGATGCTCCTTCTTGAAGAAATAGAGATGGTCCCCTATCGCGCCGTCAGCAAGCGGTACGCAGAGCAGAGGTATTTTGTTCCTGTATGCCCAGTATGTGAAACTTTCCTCATGCCTTGGCCTGCCCGAAAGCTCTCTGCCAAGCTCCCTTACGAAATCCACGCTGTCGGGATTCTTGGACTTTTTATACATACGTTCAAGAAACGGCTTCATGAAACTCTCAAACCAGACATAGCGCTCGTTCGGTATGAATATGTTGCCTGTGCGGTTCACGCCCTTCTTCCTTAGGTACGCCCCATCGGCATCAAAGGATCCATGGAGAAAGTCCCCATGCGTCTTTATTATGTCCTCTTCCACTCCCCCAGTTGTAGTCACAAGGAAGTGTACCATACGGTTTTTAACAAGATATGTTATCGCCTCGCGCAGGCCGCTGCTCGACACGTTTGAGGTGAATCCCAAAAATATTGTCACTTTTTCTTTTCGCATCCTCTTCGCTATTTCGATCGCCTTGCCCAGATTAGTCGCCTGGAACCCTGTATCCTTGAACGACTCGAAGAATTTTTCCTGATCGAATCTTTTGCTGAAGTCGTATCCTTTTATTCTGCCTGTTCCGAGCTCTACGCTGCCCCTGAAAAGCGACTTACGCGGATCTTTTGTCATTATAAGCACATACTAGACTGCTCTTCACTCTAATAAAATGCTTTTGGTTGCGGCTCATACAGCAAGCGTACGGGTCTGGTATCGTCCGCGCATCTCTACCTCATGCAATCGGGATACGATTGCGTTGCTTTTGCTCGATGCATGGACATATGCGCTCTCGAATGTTTTGTAGTCTGATTTTTCTACAGAGCGCTTCATCAGCAGCAGGTCTATCGCTTTCTCTTCTACTGATTTTGTCTGCTCGGCCAGACCAAAATCTATCACATAAACAGTGCCGGAATCCACCATTATGTTAGCCGGGGTGTAATCGCCATGCGCTATATCCGAACTGTGCAGCAACGCAAGATTTTTGCCTGCGCCTTGCATTATTTTTTGCCTTTCGTTTGTGCCGATCCTGCCCATCTTGTTGAGCGTAGTGCCTCCTATTCGTTCAGTGTAAAGGTCGAATCCGTCTATGAGCAGCACCCTTGGTGTGTTAACCCCAGCTTTTGATGCAGAACTTATTATCCGGGCTTCGTTCTTTGTCCTCGTCGAACGTATGCGTTGGTCCAATTCATCTATCCGATATAGTTTTTGTATCCTGCTCTTGATAACGCATCTGATGCCTGCTACTGTTCCCTCATACACTATTGATTCTGCGCCTTCTGAAATCTTTTTCATCGCCATGTCACCTTCACTGAATCAAGCCTATAACGCTGGTCTATCTCATGCCCCGTCTCGATCTTGGATTTTGAGAGAAAAATACGTTCTGCGACGATTCCTATCATCGCCCCATTGTCGGCATTGTACTCGTCTGATAACGTCCCGACCTTCACATTGTGCGGTTTTGCCATAGCATCTGCCATCTCTTTCAGGCGCGCGCTTTGGGCCACTCCTCCGCATAACACCAGCTCTCTGCTTCCTGTCAACAGCAGTGCCCGCTCCGTTGCCTCGCAGAGCATTGAGAATGCCGTCTCTTGCAACGAGTAGCAAACATCATTAAGCTGTTCGGATTTTAACTTTGCAAGCGCATTGGTCATAAGTCCTGTGAAGGTAAAGTCCATACCCTTTACAGTATAAGGCAGCTGTATGTACCTTCCGCCTGCTGCGGCCTTAGCTACGCTAGACCCCCATGCGGGATTTAACCCTGCTCCGCGCGCGAATGAGTCCAGCATATTGCCAACGCCGATATCATAGGTCTCGCCATATATATTGTAATGGCGATCTGGCTCTTCTACCATCCTCAATATCTGTGAGTTTCCTCCGCTGACATATAGAGCGACAGGATTTTTCATCGCGTTTAGACGCTTTGCTATCTCTATGTGCGCTATACCATGATTTACCGGAATCAGAGGAACACCCAACTTTCGTGATAACGTGTATGCGCTAAGATATCCTATCCTTAACGATGCCCCGAGACCTGGGCCTTTAGTGTATCCGACCGCTTCGATTTCTTCTGTTGAGATCCCCGCATTTTTTATTGCCGCAGCGATCGTGGTTCCAGCTCCTTCAGAATGAAAATCCGCAAGCTTCGATGGTATCATGCCCTTGTCCGATATCTTATACATCCTACGTTCGTTTGAGAGTATCTTTCCGTTTTTTACTACTCCAACTCCGAATGTATGGGCGCTGCACTCTATCCCTATTATTGCCATCAGAGATTTATGCCACGTACCGATAAAAAAGCTTTGGTTGAGGCCTATGAGACTTCTATGCTCGATTCCCGGTACCCTATGCTTATGAGCGCCTTCTTAGCCTGCTCCTTGTGCTCTCCTTGAAGTTCTATCACATTGCCTTTCGCCGTGCCGCCGCACGCGAGTATGCGTTTGAGGCTTTTCGCCGTCTTGCTCAATTCGTCGGCGCTGATGCCGTCCACCACAGTGAGATACTTATCAAATTTCGCTTTCTTAAGGTAGACCTTTATCTTGCTCTCGGTCTCCCTGTCTAGTATGTTGCATACGCACAGTTCCTTCGGAAGTCCGCAGTTAGGGCAGATATCCGGCATTTAGGCTTCGACACCCCTCTCTTTGAGCACGGTCTTTATGCGTGCGATCGTCTTTCTTATTGATGCTGACTTCCCAGTCTTACTGGATACGCCAGTGGATGCGATCTTGCGACGCTCTGTGCTGAGTTCAAGCTCGAGAGAGTCGATCGTCTTTTTTAGAGCCTCTTCAGGCTGTGACCTTATGTCCTTTTTCTTTATAAAAGCACCAATTTAAGAGATATTATAAGGTTTATATTTTTAAGCTTATTGGTGATTTTTATATTAGCGGAGCTTTGGAGTCGTTGGCGCTTTTGCCATATTATTGAATTGTAGATGATTGATGCGCAGCGCTAAACGAATCATATAGCAATTAATAACTATACGACAGATATAAGGATAACTATTTTTAGAGGCAAGGGGATGGCTGAAGAGATACCAAAATCGATAAAGACGAGCAATGACGTAAAGGTTCCGGATAAGCTCATATCGCAAGTGGTTGGCCAAAGGAAGGCCGTGGAGATAATAAAGAAGGCCGCAAAGCAGAGAAGGCATGTGCTCCTTATAGGAGAGCCAGGAGTGGGAAAAACGATGCTCGCCCAGGCAATGGCTGAGATGTTGCCGGTCACCGACCTAGAGGATACTCTCGTCTACAGAAACCCTAACGATGAGAATGTCCCATTAGTCAAGTCTGTTAAGACCTACCCAGATGGGTTCAAGGTCGGGATAGACGGACAGGGCAGGAACATGCTCCAAAAGGAACGTATGAAAGGCCACATGCAGATGGGCGGAGGCGCATCCACGATTGCGCTGGTCGTATTCTTGGTTGTGATCGTACTCACAGGCCTCGTATTCTTTGGATATATAAAGGACTATAATGTCATACTCATATCTTCAATCATACTTGGGCTCATGATCATGGGTTCGGTTGCGATGCTAATGGGTGGATTAGGAAAAAGGGTCGGCATGGGAATGCCAGGCATGAGCGACATAGGTGAACCAAAGCTGATTGTTGACAACACAGGCATGAATCACGCACCCTTCATAGACGCGACAGGCGCCAAGGCTGGCGCACTCTTCGGAGATGTGAGGCATGACCCGCTCCAATCTGGGGGTCTAGGTACTCCTGCACACCTTAGGGTTGAGAGCGGCGCGGTGCACAAGGCGAACAAAGGCGTGCTCTTCATAGATGAGGTTTCGAGCCTTGAGCCGCGCGCACAGCAAGAGCTCCTAACCGCAATGCAAGAGAAGAAATATTCAATAACAGGCCAGAGTGAGATGAGCTCCGGTGCACTTGTCAAGACAGAACCGGTGCCATGCGACTTTATACTTGTTGCCGCAGGAAACCTTCAGGACCTACAACGCATGCACCCCGCGCTCAGGTCAAGGATACGCGGTTATGGATATGAGGTCTATATGGATTCAACAATGGAAGACAACGAGAAAGACAGAGAACTGCTCGTACAATTCATAGCCCAAGAGGTTAAGAAGGACAAGAAGATACCCCCATTCGACGCCGGCGCAATAGATGAGATACTGAACGAGGCTAAGAGGCGCGCAGGCAGGAAGGGCAAGCTCACGCTAGTGCTGAGAGACCTAGGTGGTCTGGTCAGAGCTGCGGGAGATATGGCAGTAGAAAATAACCAAAAACTGGTTACAAAGAAGGACGTGATCACCGCAAAGGTTCTTGCATCTTCGATAGAGGCGCAGATAGTTTCTAAGGAGCTGGAGGTGCGCAAGGATTACAGCGTGCTCAACATCAAAGGCTATAGCATAGGAAAGGTAAACGGACTTGCGGTGATAGGCTCTAACGTGACCAACGCAGGCGTTGTTATACCGATCGTTGCAGAGGTGACGCCAGCCGGTTCCAGATCAGAGGGCAAGTTCATACCTACAGGAAAGCTCGGTAAGATAGCCACAGAGGCGGTGAAAAACGTCAGCGCGATAATAAAGAAACACATGGGCAGAGACATCGCGAACTATGATATGCACGTGCAATTTGTGCAGATAGAGGGCGTAGAAGGCGACAGCGCAAGCATATCGGTTGCGGTGAGCATTATATCAGCAATGGAAAACGTTCCGATAAAACAGTCTGTTGCGATGACAGGTTCGCTCTCCGTAAGAGGAGAGGTACTTCCAGTCGGTGGCGTGACCAGCAAGGTTGAAGCTGCTATAAGCGCAGGCATAAAAGAGGTGATACTCCCGGCAGGCAACCTGAATGATGTGTCATTGAGCCCGGACATGGCCAAGAAGATTAAATTGATACCTGTGAAGGTGCTCGCTGACGTACTGAAGCATTCCCTCAAAAACTCAAAGAGGAAGAACGAGATAATAAAGGAGCTCCAGGGCTATGAAAGTAAGAGTGAATAGAATGGCAGGAAAAAAAAATGAATCAGACCCGAATGCGAAGAAGAAGCTAGAGGATTTCGGCGGCGAGATACTATCGGAGATAGAGAGAAAGGATAACCCAAAGTTTGCGACCGTTGTCAGGAGCAAATCTAATATTATATATGATAAAAAAGGGGGCTTTCTGACCGTAGGCAACCAGAAAGAGGAGCGTAATTTTATCAATACCGGCCAGGCAAAGCGTTTCATGCAGACGGTCGCGATCGCAGCTAAATGCCACAAGTTCATAGATGAAAACCTCCACACAACAATAAGAGGGCTCTACTACCAGCTAAAGTACTCACTTGGTGAGGATGTTGACGAAAATATATTCAACGAGCAGGCGGAATCGAATCCGCTCATAGAGGATCTTGAGGCGGCGCTGTCCATAAAGAGAGAGAGTCTCAATCTTAACGCCAACAGGAAAGGGGTTCTTGCCGGCAATCTTAAGGTAATGGATACATTCGGCGGGGAGAAACTTGAGATAGACGCAAGCAAACAGGGAAGGAGCGGATGGGCGATACCAAGCGACGTGGACAACGATATAGAGTTCGTGGACGTTAAAGCGAAGAGTGTGCTGGTGGTTGAAAAGGACGCGCTATGGCAGAGGCTCAATGAGGACGGCTTATGGAAGAAGGAGAACATGATATTGATATCGCCGCAAGGTCAGGCGGCCAGAGGGACCAGAAGGCTGATACGCAAACTGGCAGACATAGGCCTGCCGGTATATGTGTTCAACGACGGCGATGCATGGGGGTGGTATATTTATTGGACGATAAAGACAGGTAGCATGAACCTCGCATACATAGGTAAGGAGATAGCCACGCCTGAGGCAAAGTTTCTAGGAGTGACAATGTCAGATGTGGAGAGGTATGATTTCCTTCAGAAAATGACAATGAAGGCCACGGAAGTGGACCTGAAGAGAGCGCAGGAGATGCTGGATTATCCCTGGATAAACATGCATAAGGAATGGGTTAACGAACTAAAGAAGGTAATCAAGACAAAGACAAAGATAGAGCAGGACACACTTCAAGGTCCAAGGCTAACATTTGTAGACGACTACATAAAGGACAAGATAAAGAACGAAGACTTCCTTCCGTGATGGTCAACCTTTGGCATTTACGCTTAATTGCATGATTACTGATACAGAGGTATTTGACAGCTGATTGGGCTTTTATAGGATCATATTTTTATTACAGGTTCTATGTCAAGACCTAGTTTCTTGAGCGTCCCAGCAGGGTCGAAGTAATAGTCACGCACAACCTGGCTTATGTCGCTGATGCTTCGCTTGCCTAGGTTATTAAGCTTCTCGAGCATCATCGCCCTGACCTTTTCCTCTGCCAGAAGGTCTGGCGGTGAAACACCTACAAGCTTTGATAGCGTGTCTCTGTATGTCACGCTTGGAAGTATCGGTGAACCTTTCATTGTCTTGTAGTCGAACCTGTAAAGGTCTGACAATAGCACGTTAGTCTCTATGCCGGATATTTCTGATATCTGAGTTATCTTACGCTTTGGAACGTTAGCGTTGCCTGCTCTGACCACTGAGACCACAATAAGCACGTCTATCAGAGGTATGATGTCCATCGGCACATCCATGGGGGTGTGTTCGAGCCTATTAATGATATCCCTTGCTGATGATGCGTGTATTGTGCCCATCGCTATCTTTCCTATGTTCATCGCTGTGAGCATGTCATTCGCTTCTGAACCCCTCACCTCTCCTATTATTAGGAGGTCGGGCTTCATTCTTAGCGATGCTTTTACGAGCGCACTCAACGGCACTATGTCGCTCGTCTCAAGGTTTATGCAGTTCTCCTGAGTTGCGGTGTTCAACTCGTATGTTTCCTCTATCGTAACAACTCTCTGTTCAGGCCTGAAGAAGGAGAACATCGCATTGAGCAGCGTTGTTTTGCCTGCGCCTGGAATCCCGCCGATCAGTATATTTGCAGGCCTGACCTTAAGCCCATCAACGTATAGCCACAACCTTGATGCGATCTCATAGTCCATGAATCCGCTGTTGATCAGGTCTAATATGCTCAGCGTGCTTGACTTGAAGTTTCTGATCGTGATGTCAAATCCTTTCGGAGATGTGACCACGTTAGCCCTGCTTCCGTTTGGAAGGTGTATGTCGTATATGTTGTTGTTGTATTCTGTGTTTGTCGCATAGAGCTTTATCTTGTTTACAAACCTGTTCAGATGCTCACGGTCCTCGAATCTCTGATCAAGCTTGACGGTGCCTTTTGTAGATGAGCTGATGAAAATATTATCTGTGTTGTTTATCATTACGTCCTCTATGTCATCGTCAGATATCAGCCGTGATATGATCCCTATGTCGTAAAGGTCTTCATATATCTCGTTTATCTCATCGTCCCTCAGAGACGGGTCGACGGTTTTGGCTACGTTGTTTACCAGCGCCTTGCGCTTTTCGCTGTCTATCACTTCAACGAATTTACCAATCATTACTCCAAGAATCTCATCTTCAATAGACACAAGATGGGCATCCATGGTATCACAGATATATCAATACGCAAGTTTAATATAGTTGTATATTTCTGCTATTTCTGCTATGCAGTGGCGCAAAATCAATAAATAGGTTTATGACGCGTTTGAAGGAATTATCGCATCGATTATTATCGATGGATCGTAGCTAAGCAGTGCGTCGTAAGACTCTCCTGTTCCAAAGAATAGGATAGGTATACCGGTCTCGTGCGATATGGATAGCGCATTTCCACCTTTTGCGTCGCAGTCCAACTTTGTCAGTATCACTCCGTCCACCCTAACATGCTTCCTGAACTCCTTGATCTGGCCTGTTATCGCATTTCCTGAGGTGCTTTCCCCTACATATACGGTGAGGTCAGGTTTTGATACCCTGGCCATCTTCTCCACCTCTCTGATCAGGTTCGCATTGGTCTCCTGTCTACCTGCGCTGTCCACCAGCACGACGCTGGCCCTGTGCGCCTTCGCATACGCTATCGCATCGAATGCTATACTCGCGGGATCCGCACCGTATCTGCCTTTTATCACCGGAACACCTATCTTATTCGCATGGTGCTCTATCTGCTCTATCGCCGCCGCCCTGAACGTATCACTCGCAGATAGCACGCAAGTTATCCCAGAGGATTTTAACTTGCTGGCGAGTTTCGCTATTGTTGTGGTCTTCCCTGTGCCGTTCGGCCCTAGAAACAATATCACGAATGGTTCACCTGTCTGCTGCTTCTTTGATATCAGCTCAAACACATCGAAGTCCGCTTTGCTCCGCGCAAGCGAATCGCTAAGGGATGAACGTATACTTTCAGTGACAGCCTGATTTATGCGCTTTGAATCTATCTTCTTGCCCGCGAGCCTTGTATTGAGGTCGTTCACGAACCCATCGGCTACCTCATATGAGACGTCGGATTCCAACATCGAGATCCTGAGCTTTTCAGAAAGCTCCGATATCTCCGGAGCGGAGAGAACCACGGTGCTGAATATCGCGCGCTTTATCTTGGTGCCTACCCCCAACTTTATAAGTGGTTCGTTAACCTCCTTTTTTGCATCTGTATTTTTTGCCATGGGTTTTTGCTCTCGTTGCTCTTCTACGTGTTCGTGCGACAAGTTGGAATGCGTATCCGGAATACGCTCAGGTTTGACAATAGGCATGATTTCTGGCTCTTTTTTCTTTTCAGGCGCAGCATCGTTTGGTTGTTCGTTTGACATTTTTGTTGCAACAGGGCGAACCTCTGCCGCGTGTTCAGCAGGCTCTTTAACCGCCTGTTTTTCAGGTTCTGGCTGCTCCGCCTTGGCCTCTTCTGACTTCACGAATCCTTTTATCACGTTGGCGAATTTCTTCCTAAGACCGTCAAACATCTAAAATACCTTATTGTTTTGAAAGGCCTGAGATCGCGGACTCGAGCTCTTTCTTTGCTTTTGTGAGCCGTTCAAGCATCTTCTTCTGCTTTTCTATCTTTGATCGGATTATATCTTTCGCGTTTGTTGCTGTTGTCTCAACCATGTAACCTGAACCAACACCGATGATCACGTTTTCCGACTTGCTCATACTGCATTGCATGTATGTGTCAGGGCCGACCGGATAGAACGAATCCTTTCCTGCTATCATACCCATGTTGTCCAGAGACCTTGCGGTCGAGTTCAGCTGCTGCAAATCAGAGATCGCTTCGTTTATGGAATTTGTTACAATCATGTACTGGCTCTGGTATAGCCTGCTCAGGTATTCGGCCTCTTGATCACTCATTTTATACTGCGGATTCTGGTTTGGCATCTTCGCACCTGTCATTCATTGTTTTTTCTCATTTAAGGTTATTAGACTTTAGGGTCTTCCGGCAGCATGTGCTTCTGATCATACCCTAACCCTATTCCGATGCTGAACGCGAGATTTGTCAAAAGTATGACCATGAACATCAAGTTTGCGAATCCTGTCACAGCAATCCCATCGCTTATTAACAATGTCGCGATGATCACCGGTGAAAGGCCTCGTGGTATGTTATAATAGACAAATGAGTGCTCCATCTTGTTTGGGTCCTTCTCCTTTGAATATGATTTAAGTATCCGCGAAGCCGGCCATCGCACGATCAGTATTAATATGGTTATTGCAACGGCCGTCCCGACCTCCAAAATGCTGATCCCAGATAGGCTGAATAGCAAACCCAAGTATACGAAGAAGAATGTGCTCACGAAAAATACTATCTCTCGCTGATAGCTTATCGTGTGCGCAACATTGCCGACGTTTGAGAAGTACCTGTTGAGCGTTTCCATCACCCCTGTTTCTGCATTTTTGATTCCCTTTTTCAGGTTAGCAACGTCTGATTCGTTCACCAGCCCTATGCTTGCGAAGAGTATCCCGAATACGAATACAGATATTGCGCCTATCATCCCAAGCTGCTGCGCTACCCCGTATGTCGCGATGATCATTGTTATTGTAAGTATCCAGCTGTAGCTTTCGCTAGCGCGTTTGAATTTCTTCAGTATGTAGAGCCAGAAGAAGGCTGACGCCGCGCCAAGAAGTATCGCGCCGAATACCTCTGTGAATATGCTCTGGCCTATCGCAGCTGCAGAAAGCGTCTGCGTATTGTTCAGTATGAATCCGATTAGAACTATAGGTACTATAAGCTGAATTACGTCGCTAAGAACACCCTCATATATCAGGCTTGTTTTTATGTCCTTAGAGAGCGGCAGATCTTTTAGGAAGGTTGAGACCACTATGCTGCTCGGCCCAGACGCCGCAAAACCGAAAATCAGAGCATATAACAGATCCATCCTGAACAAGAAATACGCAGCTGCGGCTATAAACACACCAGTCACTGCCTGCGTTATTAGTATGAATAATGTAGCGCGCGTTATCACTTTGCTCAGGCTGCCGAACTCTATGTTCATGCCAACGTCGAACAGCACGAACGATATCGCCACAGCGGATATGTATGGGGCGAGCTGGTTTATGGTATCCTGCTGTGCGACGTTAAGCAGATGTAATACAGGACCGATCAGCACGCCTATGAGCAGCAACGGCACCACACTTGTTATTTTGAGCTTGCCGAACAGAGCGTTTATCGTGAACCCTATGAATGAGATTCCTGCTATAAGTATGAAAACAAGGCCAACCGAAAGCAAATTTATCTCCAATTTCCTTTACATCACTAACAAATAAGTATATGAGCATGGAAATAATGCGCCGATGTGTTAGATTTATCATTCAAGCGCGTTGATGATTCTAGAGAGCTCGAATCCTGATGTGGTGTTTCCGGCTACGATCCCTTTGGAGTTTGCGACCACTGCCAGACCGATCGATAACACACCGGTGGCCGCGGTGCTTCTTGTAGTCTGGAAGCCAGTCGCATGCTCCAATGCGGATTTCTCGGAATCTGTACACCTGTTGTTGACCACCATGCCTGAATTAGTCAATATGTTGTTTGCGCCTAGCGTCTTGAAGTCCGTTAGATGCGGCTTTATCGTCTCCACGCCGAGCACGTCTGCTATCTCTTTAAGTTCATCGTTTGAATAATCGGGGTTTATTATCGCAATTTTGTCGTTTGCAAGTATATTGCTGCCTATTGCATTAAGCCTGCTTTTGAGTCGCAGTACATTCATTTCGGTATTTTCTTTCATTATTTCGACCTCGCGCTCGGTCGCAAGATTTGACATTATTAGGCCGTTGGAGTTTGCCCTGCAAAGCATTCCGATCAGATCAGATTCGCCGATAGTAGCAAGGATTGGCTTTGCCCTGAGTGTTGATTCGAATATTTTCAGCTCGTCGGGTTTTATTCTGGCAGGCGCCAGAATGATGCGCTCGGTCGCAGAGCAGAACGCACCTATAAAATCGCTCCCTAATATATCGGATCTGGCCGCGTCCATATCAAACGCCGTCATTTTACAGGTTCGGTGGCAGCCTGCTCTTTAGCAGGTTTGGCATGTTGCGTTTTGTTTACAGCCGGTTTCTTCTCTTCTGGCTTCTTTTGCTCTGCCACTTTTGCGACAGTCGGCGTAACCGCTTGAGGCTGCGCCACTTTGAATGGGGTGGCTGTTGCGACCCCTCCGTCTATCGAAACGTTGACCCGTATCGGGTGCATGCTCTTCACGTGGTGTTTTGTCAAGACCTCGCTGAGCTCCCTGCTTATTTTGACCTTTTCAGGATCCACCTTTGAATAGTGGGCAATGCGGTCGCGCAGATAACTTGCGGCTTTCTTGTGCCTGAGCCTCCTTGGCCTGTTCACAAGATACCTGCGTAGATTGATCGTCATAAGTCTATTTGCCATAGTTATCATCCTTGAACTTCAACTTCTTGCTTCTCCAGTTCCTGTTGAACATGTTCTGTTGGGCGCGCCTGTGGGTCCTCATGACCGCAAGGATAGGCATGCGCCTGGAGCGTTTCAGCATCTTCCCAAGCCTTCGTTTTGAATAAGAGCTCTTTTTTGCCATTGGATCACTTGTGCCTGAATTCTATGGTAGTCTCATTCCGAGCAGTCATACGCTCGAGCAGCGAGACGAGCTGCTGCTCGGTTATCTTTCCTGCGACGCGATTTGACTGTATTATTGATATCATCATATCTACCAGTTGCCCGTAGAGTTCCGGATTGGATGCCTTTATGTTCATGAGCCTTTCATATGCTGCAGGTTCTGTGAGGCGCTTTATGACCGCTTTCTTCCGCTCTTCAAGCTGTGTGCGCTTCATTACGTCCGCGATGCGCTTCTGCAGCCTTTTCTGATACTGCTGCTCATCCTCTTCCACGAACCTAACCCTTTATTATTTCATTGCAAATCTTGTCCATGAATGACCTGCCCTGCGGTGTTATTATCCTGCCAGACTTTGTGCTCTTCACCAGATTCGCCTTTTCAAGACCAATCAATGCATCACGTATGATGCTTCCGCCAGCAGGCATGTGGTGCTTCCTGTGTATCACGTGCTCTTTCTTGTTGCCGTACCTGGTGCGCAGCCTTGAAACGCCTACAGGTCCGTTAACGTAAACCTGCCTGAGTATAGATGCGGCGCGCATGTACCAGAAGTCAGGGCTTGCTGGTATGCGCTCCTTTCCGGCTCCGCTCTTGACGAAGTCGACGTACGTAGGCTTCTCTATCTTGCCCTTGAGCTGCTCTGAAGCGAGCCTTATAACCTCTGATGGTTTTGCCTGATAAACATTTGCCATTGTTATCCCTTTATGATAAGACAGCACATCTATTATGCCAGCAATCTATTAATATCTTGCTCTAGTAGACACGAAGTGCTCCATACAGAGTTAGTCTTGGATTTATACGAGATACAAGATACGATAAACGATATCTATTTAAACAATAGATGTTTAAATGATTTTATGAAGTCGCAGTCTGCAATGGAGTACCTGATGACTTACGGATGGGCTATACTCATAATAGCAGTGGTGCTTGCAGCTTTTTATTATCTAGGTATTTTTAACACTTCGTCGAAATTGAACACATGCATTGGTGTTTCAGGATATGAATGCACAAATCCTGTCTTATATTCGAATGGGGCGCTCAGTCTAAACCTAAACGAGATTAGTTCATCATACATTAATGTGGTTGATGTGGGCTGCAGCAATTCGACAAAGGAACCGCAAATGTATCCCCAGAAAGCAACGCTAGGAGGCAATCAACCTGCGAATCTGGTGTTTTACTGCCCTTTGAATAATCAAGCAATAGGTACGGGGTTCACAGGTACATTATGGATAGAGTATACTGTGCTAGGTTCGACAGAGGTGCAAACCCAGGATGTGGGGGAGGTTAGTGCAACAGTCATATCAGGAGTGCAAACAAACAATGGTCTTGCAATAGATGGGCATAATACCTTTGAGAATTCTGATACTGAGAATTCAATAATAAGTTTATCTACTACACAAGCAAATGACCTTATTGTGGTTTATGTTGGTTTTGATCCATCGTACCAGGAGAGTCCAATCGCCACAGGAGTTTCAAGTGTTACAGATACTGCTGGATTAACTTGGCAAATGAGATCTGAGGTAACCTCAAACGACTATTGTTCGGTAGCTTATAATTCTATAGTGGTTAGTGATTATCAAGAGGTGTGGTATGCGATTTCACCGAACCCTCTATCTAATGACAATATACAGGTTAATTATAATGGCTGGGCTGATGACCAGAACTTGATTGCATTTGGCATATCAGGAGTTAATGTTAGCTCGCCTTGGAACTCAGGTTCAGTGCCTGCAACAGCTGAGGATACTAGTGGGACAAGTGAATATACTAATGCAATAGTAACAGTTGCAACAGCTGGGTCTTTGTCACCTAAACAGCAAACCATGCTGCTCGCTTTTGTTGGTAATGACGCATACTGCCAACAAAATGCTCTAGCTGAATACAGTTGCACTTTTGGACCGTGGACAGGTACGAGCGACTATAACAGTCTTGGGACACTTCCGAATTGCGGAGGGTCATGGAGCTATGATTCAGGCGCGGAATACAAGGTAGTCACCACAGCGCAGGACACACAGATAGAAATGTATGACCCGACAGGCAGGAGCGAATACTGGTCAATGATAGGCGATGCAGTGAATGGTAAATGATGGTTCCATGGAAAAAATAACGCTTATTTTAACATTAATCATTATCCTTGTTTTTGTACTAATCATCTATTTTATTCATGCAAATATAAGAAGTTCGGTTCAAAATACAGGTTCAGTTCAAAAAACGAATAACACAACAAGTTCTGCAGGTCATACCAATAATACTATCATAACGAATAATGAAATTGCTCCTCCCCCTGGAGTCGATTGTCCAACTGCACCCGTAAACCCAAGCAAATCTAAGGTACTTTCTTTTGTCAATATGTCTAAGTCGAAAACCTTTGCAGCCTGCGCAAATGCTGTTCTAAGCATCTACAAATCAGATGGAATTTTAGAGAAGTACAACATTAACTACTCAAGTTAATATTCTTAGAATTGAAATCGCAACAAAAGTTTATCGCTATTGTTGCCAAATTATAATTAAGGAATTTACATTATATTTCTGCCACCTCCAATATACTAATCGCATATCCCCATTTCGTTTGCAGAAATTTGTTAATTTCCATAACTTTTTAGTTTGAGAATTGCATTTTAGCTGCAGCTCTGCTAAGTTTGGACATCCAAAAGGCCATAAACGGTTATCTGTTGCATAATATCGTACAAATAAAGAATTGGAACTTCCATAACAGAAGATTTAAATTCTGTCAAGTTCCTACACATAATGGTGAAACAATGGCATTTACAAGCGATCTTTCGACAAGCGATTTCTGGCTATTGAAGAATATGGGATATGAGCCAATAGCGATAGTGCTTGGAAACACTGTATACAGCATGGGCGTGGTTGGAGGTCTTGCAGGCGGATTAAAGGGAATGACGAAAGGCGAAATACCGCAGTATACAGAGATTATGTACAACGCAAGGGAGATGGCACTTGGACGCATGAAGGCTGAGGCAGAGAAGCTTGGGGCAGATGGCGTCGTAGGCGTCAAGCTTGATATACGCAATTACAGCACGAGCGGTACTGAGATGGAGATAATCGCTGTTGGGACTGCAGTCAGGTATACAGGGAAGAAGGGAGACTCCAAGATAGATCCGACAGTTATGATGCAGCTCAAGAGCAGCAACAACCAGGGATTGGCAGGAAATAGAATATGAATGATTAAATGCCTACAAGCGCAAAGGAGAAGGCGACTGTAGAGAAGCATCTGATTTCAGAGACCGTTCAGGGGGACATGATGTATTTTTCCCCTGGGCAGTTCAGCGTAAAAAAGTCTATCGAAGATGGTTTTGGACGTTTTGCAAAAAAACCATTGTATGCGGCGCTTATGATACCTGATGCGGTAGTTGTTTCCGCGTCAATCTTTTTTCTGTCGCGTTTGTTTTTTCAGGCTCAAGGCGGCTCCGTCCTTTTAAGTGCAGCATTATTTGTTTACATGCCAGCAATGGTTATCGGTTTCTTAATCTACTTTATGTTCATATCCGCACCGCTTGCAAGCTATGCAAAATCAAGAATCGCAGGCATAAAATATAGCGGGATTGTCAAATCAATTGCCGCAGGAGTTTCAGTGTTACAACCGCTGGGTTATGCATTGTTTCTGTTTGGCGCCATCTGGGCCTTCCATTATAATGAAATAATCCCTGTCGCAATCAGCATTCTAGGCATTTTATTCTATTTTGTTTCGATAAGCCAGTCATTAATGCCGAACTTTCTTGTAGACACAAAAGGCAACAGGAGCAACGCGATAAGCCATGGTTGGCTGTTGCTAAGCGGAAAAACACCTAGGTTGGTTTATTCAGATCTCCTCGTTTTCTCGCCGGTTATTATACTTATTTTGTTGTTTCTGATTTCGAATGATGTTTATGCTTTAGCTTCGGCGGCATTCGCTTTTGTCTTTTGTTCAGGAATATGGTATGGAACTGTGGCATCGATACATGACGCTGTTTTAAAGGGAAGCGATACATATAATGTTTATTGAAACAGATTGCTTATTGTATCTAAAGCTGCCAATGGAATTACTGATATTTTGTCTGTGCTTAAAAACTCGTATTTGCTAGGATCTTTTGCTATTACAACAACACTGATATACTTTCCAAGCCTTCCTCGTATCATCGCTGCACTCTCATTGATATTTTTTGTTCCTGTCTCATATTCGATTGCAACATGCCCATGTGAAGTTGATACGACGATATCAGGTCCTCCTGCTTTGTCGTAAATGTAGCTTGCTATATGTTTTTCTGACAGCTGTTGCTGTATCTTTGAAACTACAACTTCGTGTTCGATACCCGGATTTGATTTTCTTGATGAAACCCAATCTTTACCCAACCAGCTGAAAGACTGCAATGCGCCTGATTTAATCATCGATTCGATCAGTTTTGGATCTATCCCGTATGCGGATTCGAGTCTATCTTTTTGGACCGGCCAGATGGAAAGACGCGCCACTCTAATGGAATCATCAGAATTCGATCGATTGAATCTGAGGATCCTTTTCATCGATATCTTAGATGCTGACCGTTTTCTTGAGCTGAATACCACAGCTTCATGTACATTCAAACCTGATACCATTGACTGCACAGCATCGCTTTCTCCTTGCCCGGCCATCACTTTTGACACGAAGGCGGTCTCTGAAGGTTCTCTGGAATAGAAAGAGACGAATGTCGCGGCGTTAGCGACGACCTGTCGGTTGAGTTTTGTCGATGAATGGGTTGCGATTACCATCCCTACACCGTATTTTCTACCCTCCTCTATGAACCGTGTAACCATGTCACTATCAGAGCTGTTTATTACGAACTGTGCCTCATCTATCATTATGTAACGTTTTAATCTGGTTTCTTTTCTGCCATCCTTCATCTGCCCGTATAGCCTGCCAAGAAGCTCTTCTAGGTAAATCGTTCGCTCCTCCCTGCTCTTCATGCCAGAAAGAGAAAATGAATGCACCCCAGTACTCAATCCAGTAAGATCCAGTCCTTTTGTTGCAATATTGTTTTTGAGTACTGAAAGTCTGTCTCGTAGATGCAGCAGACCATTTCGCTCTGATGCTGTACGGGCGTTTCGAATGAACACATTTATCTCATATATTAGATCCCGGATAACTGGTTC
>JAJYYC010000021.1:25936-27344 GCA_021801385.1 Microcaldota archaeon
TGCGCCAAACCTCCTGTAAGTGTACCATAAACATTCATTAAGTTTTGTCGCCTGTATGTAACCAAGGTTAAATACCCGTCTAAACAGCGATCCAAGTATTGATATTCGCTCAGAGATGGTAGCGCCATCCAATGAAAGAAGGTTTATGCGCTCTGAAATACTGCTATAGACATTTCCGCCCATTTCTTTTACAGTTTCTGCGTGCTCATCATGAGCGTCGAATATTATACATGATACGCCATGTGAGGCTGCACCGCGCAGTATTGCACCGAACATCGTACTCTTTCCGAATCCACTCATGCCGCATATTACAACATGCGGATTTTGTTCGAGTTCTGGTTCAAATAGGAATCTGCCGCGCGCTTTTACGATTCCAGAATATGCGAATTCTGTACGCATGTGTGATCCAATACCATGGAATCTCAAATTTCTGCAAGGTTTAACAGAAAGTAGATAATCGCCAAGATCCAGGTGTAAAAGATTATCTTTTCTGAGAAACGGCCTAATGATAATTTTTATTTTTTCAATCATTAAATCACAAATATTGGCATTAGAAAGGAATATACCAAAACCTACAATTCATGCGCAGAGAAGAAAGGATTAAATCTGAATGCACCAATATTAACCAGATGCCAGGGTGGCGGAATCCGGTAACGCGCCGGTCTTGAACTTACGTGTCAAGAGCTGATTAGTGATGCGAACAGGCCAACCGGTGCCCTTACGGGCTTTAGGGTTCAAATCCCTACCCTGGCGAATTCAAAAAATTAAAGGTATGTATAGCGTATTTTAAACCTCCGCTTCATAAATATGATGTGTATTAATGCTCATAGGGGTTGTTGGACTTAATGGTTCAGGAAAAGATACGTTTGCAAATTATCTTGTTTCAAAATATAATTTTTCCCATGTAGACATAGGGCAATCTATTCGTAACGAGCTCAAGAAAGCCGGAAAGGATTTCAAAGATCGTAATGAGATGCTTGAACTTGGGAACCGTATGCGCCACATGCATGGAGCAGATTACTGGTGCGGGCAAGCGATAATGTCCATGAGATCCGAGGATATGGTAATAACATCCATAAGAAATCCAGCAGAGGCAGAGTTGATATTAAAGCGGAATGGTATTTTAGTGGAAATACACGCTGACCGGAAAACGCGTTTTAACAGAACTGTTGAAAGAGTAAGGTCTGGGAATGAATCTCACGGGGACATACAAAGTTTTGAAGATTTCATAGCTAGGGAAGAAAAGGAACTCAGAAGCACTGACCCTGCAAACCAGCAATTCCTCAAGTGTATAAGCATGGCAAAATATAGAATCCCGAATAATGGCACGGAGGAACAACTCCATGATCATATAGATAGACTAATAAAGGGATTTACCAGTGCCACTAATCGGCCTTTGTAGTAACAT
>JAJYYC010000015.1 GCA_021801385.1 Microcaldota archaeon
TGCCGCCATTGCGTGCGCCGCTAAGCGTAAATCGCATCGTGTTTCCTGATTCCTCTAAATTCTCTATATTCATATAATCGACCGTCAACTCGCCTAAGGAGAACCCTTAAAGTATTAAGTTGTTAAGTTAATAAATATAACGGTTGTTCGAATGAGCTTCGAGTATGCGGTCTCTCAGGCGCTATCAGGCGAAAAGCGGGCAGACTCGCGCATGCACATGTCATCAAAAGACCGGCCAAACATGTCGCTATCAAAGATTCAGGAAGGCGACAATTACATCGAAATCAATGCAGGCCAGATAAAGCGATTATATTACAGTGAGTGGCACGGCGAAAGATTTCTGTTCGCAAGGTCGCTAAACACTGATGTGCTATTCACCTTGTTCGAAGTGAATAGCGCTAAGCTGGTTGCGTTCAGAGGCGCGCACGTAAACAGCAGTTCAATCGAAAAGATCAAGGCGGAGGCGAGAAAAATACTATCAAAAAAACCAAATCTCGAGTCAAGGATTTTCGGTTTCAGCAACGGTTCTAATCTTAAATATATTAAAGACCTACTGCATCTGTCGCAGGAGCTCAAGGCCCGGCTTGTAGAGGTCGACGCGTTCGGAAACGAATTCAGACACATTGCGATAGATTCGCGGTTTGGCATAAGCTATAATGTGCTTCTTGACAATCGCCCGTACAGGGCGGGAGAACTAATGGTCAACCAATCTGTCACTCCTGCCAACAATAAGCAATCACTCGCCGCTGTGCTTCATACCGAGCAGATAGTAAACAATTCCAACAGCGATCAGAATAAAGCCTAATGTGACAAGCGTTATCGAAGTGTCAACTATAGTGGTCAATACTTTGCCAACACTGCCAGAGCATGGGCTCGTGGAGTTGTTTTGCGCTATGCTTATAACGGATTTTGTGCTTTTGCCTGAATTTAATTGCTGGCATGATATTGGATTACCTGCGCCTGATCCTGTCTCATATCTACTTAATACAAAATAGAACAGGTTAGATGTTATTATCATGATTATGCCTATAGCAACAAATGCAATCGACACCTTTGTCCGCGTCTGCATAAAATCAGTGATAGATTATCAGTAAGCAATAATAAGCTTGTGCATGGATTGCGACCTACCAAGCAAAATCGAACCATTACGATATTCAATAATTCCATGCAATCATTTTAAATCTTAGCGCATCATATAATAGATGCCTGAAGAAAAGGAGAAATACATAGTTGTGTTAGGTTCGCTGCTGAGTGGAATAGGCAAGGGCATAGTCTCATCTTCAATATGCAAGATGCTCTCATTCTATGATATTAAAATACTGCCCCTCAAGTTTGACGGATACCTGAACTACGACTGCGGCACAATGAATCCGCTCAAACACGGGGAGGTCTTTGTGCTCGATGACAAGAGCGAAGTCGATATGGACTTCGGCACATACGAGCGTTTCATGAACGCGGATCTTAATGGCTCTCTCTCGCTTACCGGAGGGAAACTTTTCAGCGAGATAATATCAAGGGAACGCAAAGGCGACTATCTCGGAGAAGACATACAGATCATACCGCATCTTACCGGGCTGATACAGAACAAGGTCAGGGCCGCATATAAGGAAAATAAACTCGATGTCCTTCTGATAGAAGTCGGAGGCACTGTCGGTGACATAGAGAGCGGATACTTCATCGAGGCGATGCGTGAACTGGCGCTGAAGCAAGATGTGGTGTTCGTCGCTGTTACATACGTACCTGTCATAGGTGTCGTAGGCGAACAGAAAACAAAACCGACACAGATATCAATGCGTTCGCTCATGCAGCTTGGCGTGCAGCCTGACTTCCTTGTTACCAGGTCTGAGAAAGACCTGCAGGAAAACACACGCAAAAAGATAGCGCTTTTTGCAAATCTTGAACCTGAAAGGGTCATAGATAATCATGACCTTGAGAGCGTATATCTCGTACCGGGAGCGCTCATGGAGAAGGGGTTCGATACCGCACTGGTAAAGGCGCTAAACCTATCAAAAAACACGATAAATGAAGCGCTTCTCAACCGATGGAAGGGCTGCATACCTGATGAAAACGGCAAACAGAAAATAAAGATAAGCGTAGTCGGTAAGTACGTAAAGCTGCATGATTCGTATGCGAGCGTGCGTGAAGCGCTAATGCATGCGGCACACGTTAATGGCATATCTGTCGAAATAAACTGGCTTGAATCAGAGGAGCTTGAAGGGGCAGACGATGCAAAGGTCGACCAGATTCTACGCGGAAGCGCAGGCATACTAGTGCCTGGCGGCTTCGGCAACAGAGGCATAGATGGCATGCTGCGAGCGATACGATACGCACGGGAGAAACGCATACCTTATCTTGGAATATGTCTTGGCATGCAGCTGATGGCGATAGAGTTTGCACGTAACGTCGCAGGATTGCACGATGCACATTCCACCGAATTCAATCCCGTGACCAGCAATCCTGTGATAAGCCTGATGGAGAGCCAGAAAGGCGTTGAGTCGAAAGGCGGAACCATGCGGCTCGGATCATGGCCGGCGCTTCTTGCAGAAGGTTCATATGCGCGAAACACATACGGGACCGATAGAATAACCGAACGTCATCGACATAGATACGAATTCAACAACGCATACAGAGAGGCTCTGTCATCAAAAGGGTTAAGGATAGGAGGAACCACTCCTGATGGGGCGCTTGTGGAGTTCATAGAATGGACCGACTCGTTCGGGATAGCGACACAGGCGCATCCAGAGCTAAAGTCACGGCCTGAGTCTCCAGCTCCGCTCTTCAGAGAATTCATAGCACATGCCAAAAATCATGGCCTTAAGAATCCGCTTGCGTAGTTAACCATCATAGCAATAAGCGATCCGGCTATCGGCACGCCCTTTGACATCTCCTTAACATTCTTAACATCATCAGCTGTTATCGAACCTGAGAGCGCAAGCACAACAGGATAGAACATCAGCATAACGATCATAGACCCTATTATCACCGCTAGGTTGCCATAGATCGTAGAAGGTTTTACAACCAATATCGGTACTATTAGGATCAGGGAGCTGATGAGCGCAGCAGCCAATACTTTGCCTATGCGTGCGCCCCTGACCTCAACCTTCAGCATCTTCCTTGCATAGTATGCATATACCATGAACGTGAAAAACGGCGTTAGCAATGAAACAGTTATCAGCAATCCGAAACCTTTGAATAAAGGTACTGTGGCAAAAAGCAGCAGCAGCTCCAGCGCCACAACGACAATCGCTGCGATTGAGACGCGCTTGCTGTATGCGTTTCTGCCTACTAACAGCGCATATGTGTAATCAGATAGTATTGAGAATATTATCCCTATTCCTATGATTGCAAGGTAATACGGCGCAAGCGTGTAGCTTGGCCCGAAGAGAACGAATGATATGCTGTGAGACATGAAGACCATATAGAATGCAACAGGGGCGAAGATCACCATAGCGATATATAACGAATAATTATAAATCCTGCCAGATTTTGCATTTCCGTCGCTCTGCGGCATCGCGGCGATTGCTGGAAGCAACGCTGTGCTGACGGAATCAGTCGCAAGGCTCATGACCCCTGCTGTCTTCTGAGCTACCCCGACGTTTCCTACGTTTGCAGTGGTTGAGAATTTCCCTAGTATTATGTTTGCGGCGCTAGACACGATGCCCCCAAATATTGTAAACGCGCTGATCGGAGCAAGAAATCCGAATAGCGACTTAAACGCATCTTTGCTCGGTAGGTGAATCTGCATGCTATTATTCGAATAGAGTTTGTATGTCGCATAAACTATGCCTGCAAATAATCCGACCACGAATCCGAATATTGGTGCTAAAGCCCCATATCCCATCAATGCAAGCAATACGCTTATGCCTGACTGGAATACTACCTGTACAAGCGTGGCCACAACAAGATCCTTACCCTGCCCTGATCCAACGAGTGCGCTAGTCGCAACCCCGAAGAGCGAGACTAGCAGAATGAGGGTTGATGCGTATACGATGAGGTAAGCGTAAGAGACGCTGCCAAATACAACCGATGCGATCGGCGCACTCAATGCTATCGCGCCAAACATCAACACTAGGCCAACTAGCCCTGAGATCATGTACCCGCTAGAAACCACGCCGCTGAGCGCATGCATATTCTTTGAGCTTTTGTGCTCAGATACGAACTTGGAGAGCGCCTGGGATATGCCTGGGTTGCTGAAGGTCTCTAAAATTCCTGCGAACGAGCTTGCGAGCACGTAAAGTCCGTATGTCGAAGGTCCAAGTATCCTTGAAACGATGACGAATGCAAGCCCTGCTATGATGATCGTCGCGCCTTTGGCAAACAGCACCGCGCTGGCCATACCCGCGACCTTCGTGCCCACCGCAGTCATCTCAGCGTCGTCCTTCTTTTTACCTGTGGTAGTATTCACGCAGATCACAATGGACAGATTGTGCTTGGAAACCAAAGTTATTATATTTGCGCTGCGGTTTGCATCGCATGAATCGCAAGCTATAAAACAGAACGCTACAAAAACAATAACGGTATGATGGCATCAGCGCAACATGAGAAAGCAGTTGCAAGGCACAGGAGCATGGCGATAATGGCGGCATTCATTGCATATCTTGCCATCTCTCTTGCGGTATTTTATCCTGCAGTCATACACATCGGTTCAACAGTGCCTGGTTCTGGTGTCACGCCATACCAGGACATGTGGTTCGCATGGTGGTCCGCATATGCCGTGTTCTCAGCGCACACTGGAATCTATCACACAACTTTACTTTCATGGCCATTAGGTTCAAGCCTGTATGCCTATTCCACCGCGCCTCTTCTCTCATTCGCTTTTGCTCCATTAGGCTTGCTCGGCGCAATATACGAATACAACACAATTTTCCTTATCGGGTTCGCGTTTTCTGGCATATGCATGTATGTGCTTGCCGAATACCTCTCAGGAAACAGGTATGCGGCTTTCATAGCGGGCATAATATTCGCATTCAGCGCATTCCACATCGGGGAGTCTTCGCACCTTTCGATGCTCTATATCGGATGGCTGCCGATATCTATCTACTTCCTGTTGCGCCTGATGCGCCATGAGGGGCGCACATACCTGAACATAATAGGTATGGCGCTTTCGATAGCTTTTTCAACGACCACAGCAAGCGTGCAGCTCACGATACTAATAATGCTTGTTATGGGTGCAGTTATCGCAGCGGGACTGCTCGATAAGGCGCAGCGTGAAAAACTAACAAGCAAGAGATTTGTCATTCCATTGATCGCATCTTTCACGGCAGCTTTTGCCATAGGTTCGTGGAGCTACCTGCCGCTTGCGTTGTATCTTTACCATAATGGATTGGCGGCATCTGGCTATTATCCAACCGCAACGCAGTATGTTTTGTGGAGCGACAATGCGGCATCATATTTTGTACCAAGCTACTATAATGGTCTATCACACTTATTCGGAATATACGGGTCTGTCTCATATCTTGTGGGGCCGGACCCTAGCCAGCGTTCGGCATACCTAGGTTATAGCGTGCTAGCGCTCGCACTATATGGCATATATACAGAACGCAGGCGCGCTGCGCTATGGGTGTCAATAGGCATTGCCGCGGCATGGCTCTCGCTCGGACCGTGGCTGCAGATAGGGCCAACAATAACAAAAATACCAGGGATATATCTGATTTATGCGGCAATACCTTTCCTAAGGGTGGTACGGGAGCCGGCGCGGTTCGGTCTAATCGCAGTATTTGCCGCATCAATACTCGCATGCATGGGCATGCGCAGGCTCTTGGAATCGAAACAGCACCAGCGCAAACGTGCGATTGCAATCACCGCAATAGCTGGTTTAATAATATTGATTGATATCGCTATGCCCCCTCTCGGACATCCGTTCGCGGCGCAGATATTTACAAACGTGTCTGTTCCTCTGCCTTATTCAAAACTATCTGATGTTTCAGGGAACTACTCTGTGTTGACGCTACCATCAATGCCTGTCAAGAGCATATCAGAGCCTAACCTGTATGCTGCGATATCTGCGTATTACACCTCTGTTTCCAAGAAACCTGCAGTCGGCGCAGGGTTCACCTCACCTAATGCCACCGACCAGCTCCTGCTATACAACATACCGCTTGCTGCAGAAGCGTCTAATCTGTCCGATGGAAGCGAAACCTACTACAATTCACCAGTAGCGCAGAACCTTACCAACCAGACGCTACTGACGCTATACAACTACAACACAGGATACGTTACCGTATTGACCAACGCTTATACTAAGCAGGAGCTGAGTACGCTAAACAGCTACATGTATGGCGTATTTGGGACACCATACAACGGAACTAACACAGAGACATTCGGAACATCATACGCAATAAACCAGTCGATATACAAAAGCTATGTCGCATACCCTGTCGGATCATATTGGATTGGCAGACAGTTCCTTGTTAACGGATCGATTGAGGAGACATGGTCTCCAATAGGCAACGGCCCTATTGTGGTATATGCGCCTTATCCGAATACAACAGCACGTACAAACGGTTTATACTACGGAGAAACATACAAGACGGTAGCCAACATGAGTTTCTATGCGTTTTCGGGAAAGAACGGCACGATCACAATAGAGGAGCAGAACGGAACATCCACAACGCCAATCGCGGTTGTAAACACCACTGTTTCCGAGCAGCATTACGATGTGTATGTGCCAATGTTATCAGGGCCAAGGGGCAATACGATGTTCATAATACCATCAAACGGCACAGGCGAAATATACCTTGCTGGACTGAGGTTCTCAAGCGCAGTTTGAGAGGGTGGGATCATGAACATAATTGTTGACATAAGAGAGCGCAGCAGCATAATAACAGACGCGATAGAATCTTCAGGTATAAAGATCACAAAGGCCACACTCCCTGTCGGAGACTATGCAATATCGGAACGCGTGTGCATAGAGCGCAAAACAGCAAGCGACTTTGAAAGCTCTTTGATAAATGGAAGGCTATTCGAACAGATGCTCAGGCTCAAAGAGGCATATATGCTGCCAATCCTATTAATAGAGATGGGCACAGAGTTCAGGCTCGGTGAGCCGGTCATCACAGGAGCAATAGCATCATGTTATATAGACTACAGGGTGATGGTCGCTTTTTCGGAAGATGAACTTGATACCGCATCGATTATATGCGCTATAGCACGGCATGAGAACGAGCGCGAGGCGGCAGAACCATCCCCAAAAGGCGGAACGCGTTCATTTTCAGATGATCAGTTCAGGGAGCGTGTGATCGCTAACCTGCCTGGGATAGGGCTCGCAACTGCGAGGAGCCTGCTCGAGCATTTCGGTTCGATAAACGCGATAGCAACTGCTGATGAGAACTCACTGATGGATGTGCCGAATATCGGAAAGAAAAGAGCAAAGGCCATATTGCGGATTCTTCACGATACCTATGCGACAAAGTAGATTCTGCAATCTAACTCTATTAAGGAATCAATAAATAGACCAAAGGCAATTATCCTGAGATAATATGATAATAGATGGCCATTCTCACATGTTCACGAAGAGCATGTTCGGAAAATTACCGCCAAATATTCCTGAGCGATTCAAAAAGATGCAGGAGCACACAGTTGAAGACAATACTAAGGCGTGGATATCTGCAATGGACCGGCTCGGAATAGAGAAGACCGTTTTTATGTCCACAAGCAGACTGAACAAGGATTTC
The DNA here is from genome assembly GCA_021801385.1 of Microcaldota archaeon. GTDB lineage: Archaea > Micrarchaeota > Micrarchaeia > Micrarchaeales > Micrarchaeaceae > JAJYUY01. The sequence continues at coordinate 7,674 of JAJYYC010000015.1, forward strand.
ATCGAATTCATTGGATCAAGCGACAGGCTTGTAGGGTTCGCAAAGATGAATCCAACCGCAAGCGACGCGATAAAAGTGCTCAAGGAAGAGATAGAAGCAGGGATGAAGGGGGTAAAACTCTATGCGAGCGAAGGCGAATTCGATGTCGGTTCTAAGGACGCATACCCTTTCTATAAGCACTGTGAGGAGAACCAGATACCCATAACCATACATTTTGGGGTCACGATAGGATTCTCGTCAGACCTAAGGACTGGTAACCCTCTGCTAATATCAAAAGCTCTCAAGGACTTTCCGGAGCTCAAATTTACGATAGCGCACTTCGGCGCCGGCTTCTTCAGGGAGGTGCTGATGCTAAGGTACAAACAGCCGAACCTCTCTGTGGACACATCCGGGACTAACAACTGGTTGGCACATCAGGACAGCAACCTGACGCTAAAAGATGTTTTCAGGAAGTCGATCGAGGTGTTCACCACAGAAGGCCTGATATATGGTAGCGACACAACAATATTCCCTGACGGGTACAGGGACCACATACTAAAACAGCAGACAGATATACTAAAGGAGCTAGATCTATCGAAGGCCGATCAAGAAAAGATAATGTATGGCAACGCAAAGCGCATATTCGGAATATAATGATTATATAAACCTAAATGCGCAGTTCTATACATGAAATTTGAGTTTCTTGAACACGCTGCAGATATAAAGTTCAAGTCATACGGTACCACGTTGGACGAAGCGTTTGCGAATGCAGTGCTTGCTACCGCGTCATATCTGTCAGAGGGAAATCCAATAAAAGAGAAAGATGAGAAACACATAAGCATAACCGGCCGCGACTACGAATCGCTCCTTTACAGGCTTCTTGACGAACTGCTGTTTCTGTTCGACACAGAAGGTTTCATCGCATCGAAAGCCGAGATAAAGATCAAGGGATTAGCTCTCGATGCAAAGATATATGGCGGAAAATCAGAAGGCGAACCAAATCATATAAAGGCCGCAACATACTATGATATGTACATAAAGCAAACCGGCGTGCGCAGATGGGAGATACAGGCTGTTCTTGACGTATAATAATGTTATAACAGAATGTGATAAGATGTACAAAGATACAATCAAAAAGATTTCAGAGAACGAATATAAGATTCCGGTTACCGGAAAGATGAACGTCCCGGGCATAGTATTCGTGTCTGAAATGTTGTTAAAGAATGTGGATGAGAACTGCCTAAAGCAATTAGCGAATATCGCATCACTGCCAGGGATAGTCAAAAAGGCGATAGCGATGTCGGATGTGCATCTGGGATACGGATTTCCAATAGGCGGGGTTGCGGCATTTGATCCTAAGTCAGGTGTAATCAGTCCAGGCGGCGTAGGATACGACATAAATTGCGGTGTAAGGCTACTATTGGTAAACCTGGATATGGAAGAATTTATGGGCAAACGTGAACAGATACTTAGTGAGATATATAGAAACGTGCCTTCCGGCGTGGGAGAGGAAAGCGAATTCAAAATCGGCCCTGAAGACCTAAACAATTTGCTTGATAACGGCTCAGAATGGGCGCTGTCGAAAGGTTTTGCGACAAAGGATGACTTGGATAGAACAGAGGATTATGGCAGAATAGACGGCGCGGATCATTCAAAAATATCGCAGAGGGCAAAGTCGAGAGGGAAAAATCAGCTTGGAACTGTTGGCGCCGGCAACCATTTCATAGAAATACAGAAAGTAGAAGAAATATTCGACGAACGGGTTTCGAAGGCGATGGGTCTTAAGAAAGGATCAGTTGTCGTGATGCTGCATACAGGATCTCGAGGTCTTGGCCATCAGGTGGCATCAGACTACATACAGATGATGGAGAAAGAGTATGGGATTGATGGACTGCCTGACAGGGAACTAATATATGCTCCAATCGAATCAGAACTTGGAAAGGATTATAGGGCGGCAATGGCGGCGGCAGCAAACTTCGCATTCGTTAACAGGCAGCTTATAACCCATCAGATAAGAAAATCATTTGCAAAGTTTTTCCCAGAAGCAAAGCTCGATCTACTATATGATGTGGCGCACAACATCGCCAAGTTCGAGCAGTTTGTTATAGACGGGAAAGAGGTCACATTGTGCGTACACAGAAAGGGTGCAACAAGGTCATTCGGACCAGGAAGGTTGGAGCTGCCGGAAAAGTACAGGGGGATAGGCCAGCCTATACTTATACCGGGTAGCATGGGGACATTTTCATATGTTCTGGTGGGGACCGAAACCGCAAGGTCTGTGTCGTTCGCATCGACCGCGCACGGCGCAGGTCGTGTGCTATCTCGTAGCTATGCGACAAGGAATCTATCATTGGAAAGCGTAAATGCGGACCTTAAACAGAAAGACATATTGATAAAAGCAGGCAGCAGGAAAGGGATACTTGAGGAAGCGCCTGAAGCATACAAGGACATAAACGAAGTGGTTCGCGTATCCGATTCACTAGGCATAGGAAAAATCGTGGCAAAACTTAAACCGCTTGCTGTAGTGAAAGGGTAAAAACTAGAGCTTTTTCAAAGCCGCAAAAGATTTTTTGGAGCGCTCAAGTCTGCTCCTAAGATCGAATCCTGATCCGCTTAGCTCTATGTTAAGTATGTTATTAAGTTCAGATGCAAAAGCCTCCTCAGATTTTGCAGCGCCAGACAAAATCAGTGTAAACTCCTTTGCGGCTGAACTGCTCAATTCAGATGTCCCGTCGCTCGCAAACCGCGCAGCATGTGACAGCATTTCAGATACAATTTCGGACCTAGCTATCAGACTTTTTATACTTGGCGTCATCTCTATGCCTTCATCATCAACGCTTGTATAATATGTGCCGCCGCCTTTTATCATGTTCTTGTAGAGACCAAAGTCATACACGATTTTGTGGTTGTCCCTATGCGATGTGAGCATAGGCACCTTGCCTGATTTTCCTACGCCGATATTTGAATGTGCTTTATTAATCTCAATCTCATGGCGGCCACTATCAGACCTGTAAGATATCCGGACTGCGCCTAGCTTGCCGTTGGGCTTGTGCACCAACGAGACCTTAGATCTGTTACCGCCTAACTTTGAACCCAGTTCCCCTGCCATGTTAGTACTCAATCATATATAATATAAAAACCTTTCTTGCGTCTGTGTCTATAGGCATGAGATTAAAATAGCCTACCTGCATTCGTTGAAATATGCAGTTTATTACATTTTCTTAACTTCCGCTACATGTGCATATGCGGCCCTTTTAAATACCGCGGTATAATTAAGGATTACAGGCTCCGCGTAATGCTTAGCCTACGACCAGGTGCATCAATGGGCAGCGATACTCGATATGGGTTCATGAAGGACTACTTCGCTTCAGAAGGAATGGCTGAGTTGCACAGAGTCCGAGAAGTGATAAATTCATGCATAGACCTTGCGATGCAAAATGTCGAGCACGGCAGCCTTTATGTGATCGAAACAAGGAACGCTCAACAGAACAACTACTACACGAAGGTATTTCCCACCCTTCATAATGAATCGAGGGCAAAGCTTTCAATAGTTCGCGAAACCGACAAACCTATAATCAAGCATCTCGCGGAGCTCGATGGCGCGACAATAATTGACAGAAACGGGAACATGATCGAATTTGGCGCCACGCTAAAAAGGCAGATAACCTTTTTCGGGCACGGAAAACGCCATGCCTTCGCCCTTGGCACTAGCAGGTTGAAAGACACGCTGTGCATTCTGGCAAGCGAAGAGGACAAACACGTGCGTTTATTCAAGGATGGGGTTTGCATATTCGATATAGACTCAAGGACCAAACTGCCATCTGATATCAGGCATAAGATATCAGAAATCTTGGATTCTCCACTCTCAAAAGTGCTAGTTGCAAGCGGCATAGCGACATCAATACTGACACTTAATCCTATACCTGCGATAGTCACAATAACCGGCAGCACTGTGATTGTATCGTATGGATTCGACAGGATCAAAAAGTTTTTCTGAATCAATCAGTGGCCTGTTATTTCCTTCTTCGCTCCTGCATAGATTCTCCGCGTATCAGCAGTTAATTCTGGAAATTTCGCTAGAACCGCCCTAATTACCGGTATATCGATTCCGCACGAGCTTGCAAATTCGCCCGCGCCCCATTTCACCATCTCCGATACTTTCATCTCAGGCGGTTTTTCGGGCAGGGATCCGGAATCTCTTGCCTTTAATATGGCCTGCACTACCTCACCATTTATGGGCATGCATTCGCCCAGCAGCTTTTCCGCAGTTTTGAGATCAATATCTGGGCGTTTTGCTTTAGCTCCGTCAAGCAGTGCAAATCCCTCCGCAATGGCTGGGCCTATCGCATAGAAAATCATGTTGTGGATTAACTTGACTGTCTGGCCGGCGCCGCTCCCACCAACATATCCGCAGTTTGAATCTGAAATTTCGCTCAGAATGTCCTCAACTTTATTGAATGCTAATCTGTCTCCACCAACCACGATCGGCATTTTGCGATATGCAAGATCATTTGGTCCGCCACCGCACCCAACATCTAGATACGATGCCCCAGATTTTCCAAGCAGTTTATAGTTTTTCACGGAGTCAACTGGAGTCGCATTTGCACCGTCTATCACTATGTCTCCTTTTCTCAACAACGGCGCAAGCTTAGCTACCATGCTATTTGTTGGCTCTCCTCCAGGAATCATAAGCCATATGACTATGTCACCGTCGCGTCTAAGCCGTGTTGTCATATCTTTTACATCTTTTGCTATTCGCACGTCTTTGAGCGAAGCAAATTTTTTATAAGCATCTTCAGACCTGTTGTATATGATTAGTGGATGGCCATTATTGTGCAATATGCTTGCTATCGTGCCGCCCATATCGCCAAGGCCTATAATGCCGACAGGTTTCTTTTCCTTGAATGACATATTAATACCTCATAGTTTCTATCGGAGCTAAATATTTAATGCTGCGCGATTTAAACGATTACATAGTGTTATAGTGCCAAAGATGAAAATGGGCCTTTAAGAAAAGAGGACGTGATATTTGGAGTTTATAAGGTCGCAAACAAACAACAACAAATGAGGAGGCGACAAAAATGATGCAGTATTTTCAAATATCAGTAAAGCCAAAGAACCTGATAACTGACTGGCTAATAATATAACACGGCAAAAAGATGCATATGCGTAAAAAACAAACAACCGGATGTCTTAATCTATAACATACGCCCTTGCCGGGATTTGAACCCGGATCACAGGCTCCGCAAGCCCGCGTTCTATCCAAGTTATACTACAAGGGCACGTTATCTATTTGCCATGCACATTTATTATCCTACGCATCTCTTGCCAACGCATATTATTTTAGCATTTCTTTTTCCATATGCTTATTGGTGTTTTAATGGTAACATATCAGGAGTTCTCGGCTGTCGACATGCGGATAGGCAAGATACTCGAAGTTTCAGACCTTGTCGGGGCTCGCAAACCGATCTATAAGATAAAAGTGGATCTAGGCGAACTAGGCGTTCGCGAGATTGCAGCCGGTATAAAAGACCAGTACGCACCAGACGCTCTAATCGGAAAGAGCATTGTGGTTGTGGTTAACCTTGACCCAAAACCGATAGCTGGTTTCATATCGCAAGGCATGGCACTCGCGGTGGACAAGGAGGCTGGTATATCCCTCCTGTCTCCAGATTCTGATGTAAAGCCCGGTTCAAAGGTCAGGTGATCAGAATTTGTATCTTTTTAGCTCTTCGGCCTGCGCCTCAGTCATTTTTGTGAATATTGGCTTGAAATCGTCTTTTATCTCAAGCCTAAAGCCCCTGTCCCTCGCTTCGTAAAGCATCTTGAAGTCCGGCCTTTTCCTATTGAAATACCCTAACGCGGTCTCTGCCGATTTTGGCGCAAAAGGCCATAGCATTATGGACATGGAGTAGGCTATGACCAGCACGCTTTCCATGACTGAACAGAACCGTTCCTTTGATTTTGAATCCCCTTTCGCGAGCGTCCATGGCTCCTCCTCGCTCATTATCGAGTTGCCAAGATCTGCAAGCTTAAGCAGCGCAGCCGCAGCCTCCCTCAGTTTCATCTGCTCGAAATTTTCTTCATAATCCTTCAGGCACGAATTGAATTTATCCATGTATTCTTTAGATATTTCAATTTTCTCTGGTATCATCTCCTTATTCTGCTTCGTTATTGTCAATGCCCTGTGCAGCAGGTTGCCGATCTTTCCGTTCATCAGCTTGTTGACCGATTCCTCAATCACCGCGAGAGAGAACTCGCTGTCCGCGGTCTCAGGGTATGCGAGCATAAGGGTGAACCTCCAGTAGTCAGAACCAAGAATAGAGAGCGCAGTTTTCATATCGATTCCTATACCCCTGCTCTTTGACCATTTGCCTGCCTTCAATGTCAGATTTTCAGATGCGCGTATCGTTTTTGGCATTGTATACCCCAGGCCAGAACCTATCAGGTATCCAGGCCAGAGTATCGCATGGAACTCTATGTTGTCCTTCCCCATAAAATGTACGATCTCTGTGTCGCTGTCCTTCCAGTATGATTTGTACCTGTCCCGATCCCATTCCTTTGTGATCGCTATGTATGAGAGGAGATTGTCGAACCATACATAGAATACGGTGTCTTCAAATCCCTCCAGCGGGACAGGGAATCCCCATTTCATGTTTCGTGTTATCTCCCTGGGTTTGAGTCCCTCCTTTATGAAACTTAAGGGCTTGTTTATCGCGTTCTTTGTCCAGTTGCTTTTCGATGCCTCGAGCACGAACTCCTCTATTTTGTCCTGTAGTTTGTCCAGCGCTATAGCGAGGTTTTTCACTAATCTGAATTCTATCTCTGATTTACCGCAGACGTTGCAATGCGGATTTATTATCTGTTCTGGTTCGAGCAGATGGCCGCAATCGTCGCACTGGTCGCCTCTTGCATTGCCTTTATGGCAGTATGGGCATTCGCCCTCTATGAATCTGTCCGCTAAATAGCGTCTGTCAATCTTGCAGTATGCCTGCTTGCTCTGGTTTTCAACTATATATCCGTTGTTACGCAGTGCATTAAAGAACTCGTATGTGAGCTCCTTTGATGCTTCGGAATCGGTCCTGCCATAATGCGTGAATCCGCAATCGTACATTGCGAAAAGCTCTTTTATCTCTTTATGCATCTTCTCTGCCAGAACTTCGACTGCGATGCCTTCACGAAGCGCCTTCAGCTCAGCCTGTGTGCCGTGCTGGTCAGATCCGCATATGAATATCGCATCAGCGCCGCGCATGAGCAGAAACTTATGGTACACATCTGCGGGCAGAATCGAGCCTACAAAATTCCCGAGGTGTGGCGTAGAATACGAAAACGGCAATGCGGAGGTCACTACTACTTTCAGTAAAACACCATCTGCGTTAATAATGACCGCCAAGCTATATATTGTTTGCCAGCGATACTCAAAAGGTGCAGCGATGGCACACGCAGCGAAAAAGGCGGAAAAGCCCAAAACAGCAAAACCTACGACCGACCTAATTGGCAATCCGGAGCGCAGAACAATAATCTTTGTCGCTGCTGCGATGGTATTATTGGCGATAGTTGCGGTCGCGTTAAACACGATATCATCGCGAACTGGGTGTGGGGGCATAGTGCTTTCAATGCAGAGGTACCAGTGCTATGATAACCTCGCCCAGAGTACAGGGGATGTCGCATACTGCATGAAGTCAGGCGTATACGAACAGAATTGTGCGCTTTCGCTTGCGAACAAAAACGCAAATGTGACCTATTGCAAAGTACTTTCAGGAGTCACTTACACCGGATGCATAGAGAATGTCTCTATCGATGCGATGGATCCATCTTACTGCTCTATGCTTTCAGGGAACAATGCCTCCTCGTGCTACTATAAATATGAAAATCAGATAAACTTCAGCACAGAATCGTATTGCGGAAGCATAACAAACAGCACATACCGCAACAACTGCAGATACTCATACGATTACATGCGCGCTATATCGACTGGGCAGAACTCCTATTGCTCAATGCTGCCAGAAACCGAAAACGAAAGCCTGATGTACAATCTTTCAAAACTAGGAAACGCAAGCGTGCGAGAGAATTATGGTTTTTACAGCTATCTCAATACAACACCCTCACAATACTGCTATAACGTCGAGGGCGCAATAACGCTCGCAAAAGGCAAAAATCCCATCAATTCTACCTCAAACATGTCTATTTACGCATTAAACAACACTCAAATATCAAGCGAATGCGGTGTTGGGAATTATATAGTTTCACAAAACGCCACCGCATCAGCTCTGTCATCGATATGCGGATATGCGTTTTATACACAGCGCGCAATATATGAAAAAAATACCAGCGAATGCGATCTGATATCCAGCCAGAACTTTAGATACAGCTGCATTGAAAACCTCGCAATATCTACGCAGAATGCGCTCGTTTGCAACTATCTTGGCTCACAGAGCGAGGCATCGTCTTGCGAATATGCGGTGTCACTCAATGAGACTGGGGGTTCGGGTTGATATGGTGCATGCTAATGCTGTGGTTTCAGCTATCAGGCATTCCAACTCTGAGGGTATGTATACCCTACTGCTGAACGATTGCGCATTAACAGCGTCATCTCCAGATGTCTTGGAGCTATACGACCTGGTGGAATACAAAGATGGCAAAGCTAAATTCGTTTCGAAGGGTGGGCGCCTCACATACCTTCGCAGAATATCGAGTCAGGTAAAAAAGATTTTTGGTCATACAATCAGTTTAAAAACCGACCCAAGGTGTGAAAGTACAGTCAAAGAAATGCAAAAGCGCATACTGGAAGCCTCAATGTTGTGTGTGCGCACATACATATCCGGAGCACCAATCAGCGTAAGGTTCCATGCAGATGGCGACGGCGCGGCGGCTGCGATCGCTTTATACCGCATGTTCAATCACATATCGGAAACAAGCAACGCGCCCCATCGCCATATCTCTTGGAATCCGGTACGGGAGAACTTCTATAGCGTCCAACAGTTTGAAACCGATATGATGCTATTCAACAACTATCACACGGCTGAGAAACCGCTGGTGATAGGTTTGGATTTCGGAACTGCAGAAGAAAGCGCACCGCAGTTTGCGCGTTCAGGCAAATTCGAAACAATATGGATTGACCATCATCCCATGCCTGATGCGCTTAAGCCGCCATCAAATTACATAAACCCGATGGAGTATAAAGGCAACTCCTCGATAAGTACGGGATTTGTCTCATCGCTTGTCGCATCAGCATCAGGCGTTCAGTCATCAGATCTGGCAGAAGCCTCTCTCATAAGCGATATGAGCATGTATGCCAATCATTCAGATCTTCGCGCATTTAAAATCGCAGAGGTGCTCGATTACCTTACTGTACGAGGCAGCGATCATCTGCGTAGGCCTAAAGGTATGGAATCCGTAATAGCGGATCAAGATGCGTTAGACTCGATGTACGCGGAGGTGCATCTTATGGTGGAGAACGCATTGTCTGCGGGGCAGAAGATAGCGGCAAAATATAAATGCAAAAACGACATCATAGCGGTTGTTGTTGATTTTGCTAAGATAAAAAGAATGGGTATGGATTATCCGCTGCCTGGAAGGTATGCTTCAAGGCTGCAATATCTGCTTGAACAATCCAATCCGCGAACAGTAACCATCGTCCACTATCGCAGTTTCATATCCGTAAGGGCTGGCAGGGAAATATCACATAAACTAAAAATACCAGAACTGATATTAGCAATGGGTTCAGACACTAATGGAGCAATAAAAGGCGGTGGCCACATGGAAGCGTCAAGCATAGATGTTGGCGACTACGGTATGGAGAACACATTAAGCCTGTTTTTGCATTTGATAGGAGCAGAAAACCCTAAATAAAGCTGAAATCTCACCGGCGCGAAACAGGATCTTCTGCGACTATAATTGTCTGGTCTATATTTCTAACTCGCTCATACTTTACGCTGTTCTTCGCAAGCAGATAGGCTGTCCTTTCGCTCCTTATAAGCTCATCCGCGTTTATCAGCAGGAGGTTTGCGACCTTTCGTTCCTCAAGATTGAGGATCAGATCCTCAACCTTTCCGATCTTCTTACCTGAATTTGTGATGATCTCTTTCCCATAAAGCTCTGAGAGCCTGATATCAGCCATCGTTACACCTTATTTTATGTTCATAATCTTCTTGGACGCAAAGATACTTATTATATGTCTTCTCAACTCCGCCATAAACGCAGCCCTGTCCGAACGCATCTTCTCAATCTCATCCTTTTCGAACATCTCTGTATTATTGTCGATCATGTATCTAAGATATTCGTCAGTGAGATAGAAGCTCTCCGATTTGCAGGATTTGCAATAATATAAAGGCATCACCGGGACATCGATGCCGCTGAATGCCTCTATCTTTCTAACTAGAGCATCTGATTCGCACTTCGGGCAGCGCTTTTCTATTCTTACCTGTCGAAAATCGATGGATTTTGGCACCGTTCCGGTTTCCGCGACCGCATCATTAAAATAGCCGAGAATATCTCTATCTCCATGGAATATTCGTTGCGCGATGATCCCCCCATGCGCCCCAAATGTTGTCTCAAGAACGTTTCCATTGCGTAGTTCCCAGAGCCTTGTGACTATGCGTGTTCCATCTTTCAGATCCAAACGCATTGATCCGTCTATGCTTACAGACGCCTCAGATTCCAGTTAATCGCCGAATCTTATCCTATAACTTTCGATATCCTCTTCAAGTACTGTGCCGCGCTTCTTTGATTTGGCGCGCCCTACCGCATACTTTGCTATGATGCTCGCCTTCTTTTCAAGCATTTCGGCGATAGCAGCGGCGGCCTGATCGCTCATCTTCACGCCTTTTTTGCCGTCAACCATGCGCTTTATTGCAGCGGCAGATATTTTTCCCATCTAATCAGCACTTAAGATCCTCGTCACAGCGAAAGCTCCGAAATCGCGCTCATCACATTTAATATTTCTTATCAACAGTTAAATACCTTGCACGTATGATGCACTAACTATTTATAAGTAAGGTGCAAAATAATATTGGTGAATACATGACAGTAGCTGAAATAACGGATGCTGATTTTGAGAAGGAAGTTACATCATCAAAGACCCCTGTTGTTATGGACGTGTGGGCGGAATGGTGTGGCCCTTGCAGAATGTACGGTCCGATAGTGGATGAGGTTTCAAAGGAATACGAAGGCAAGGTGAAGTTCGTAAAGGTAAACGCGGATGAGAATGAACGAATAGTGCAGAAGTACAGCATATCAAGCATACCTACGACTCTCCTTTTCGTGAACGGGGAAATGAAGGCAATGAATGTGGGAGCAGTGCCAAAAGAGGCACTCAAAAAGTGGATATCGAAGAACCTGTAATGTGTGCAGATGCCCGAACCAACATTGCCAAGAGGATTCCGCGACCTCATGCCTAACGAGGCTTTATTCCGGACAAAGCTAATACGTACTGTGGAGTCGACATTAAGCCTCTATGGTTTTCTTGTAATAGATACTCCATCGCTAGAGAAGCTAAGCGTGCTCAAGGCGAAGGGGGGAATAGGAGAGGAGGGCAACCTGATATTCGAAATAAAGGATGATGACTCTGGCATGCGATATGATCATACCGTATCATTAGCACGGTACGTTTCGATGCATAGAGAGCTGCCGATGCCATTCAAGCGATATGAGGTCGGCAAGGTGTGGCGAAGAGAGGAGCCTCAGCACATGCGATACCGTGAAATCATGCAAGCGGATATTGATATAGTAGGAGGAGATCCTCTGCTTGCCGATACAGAGATAATCGCAGCACTTTCCTCCTTATTCGATAAGCTCAAGATGCCGCACAGGATTGAGATAAACGACAGATCGATGCTCGAAGCGATGATGTCTAAAATAGGAATAGAGAGCACCATGTTCAACAAGGTGGAGCACGAACTTGACAGGCTTGAGAAGGTGGGTGAAGCAAAAGTCGTTGAGAGCCTCATCGGAATAGGAATCCAGAATTCGATAGTGGATCAGCTCATGCAGCTAGTGGGGTCTGAAGCTAATAATGAGGCACTGCTTGACCGAATGGACAGCGTAATTGGAGATAAATCCAAAACAAAGCACATCAGGGAGATAATAAAACTATTCAAGCAGTATGGGTCTTCCGGCAAGATAGAGGTAAAATTCTCTATGGTCAGAGGTCTGGATTACTATACTGGGGTTATATTCGAATTCAAGGACGCGTCTGAGAAAAAAGAGAAGATGACATTAGCAGGCGGCGGAAGATATGACAACCTTGTGGGATTATATGGCTCGCAGAGTATCCCAGCGGTAGGTGCAGCAATAGGGATCGACCGCCTAATGGATATGCTTAAGGCGCCAGAAAGCCCGGAATACAGCAGCACACAGGTATTCATAGCATGCGTCAAGAAAGAAAACTACCCGTATTCCCTGAAGATAGCACAAGCGTTCAGGGCACGAGGTATCTCTACTGAGACAAATCTTACTGAAAGGAATTTATCTAATCAGCTCTCATATTCAAGCTCCACAAAGGTGCCATATGTGGTAATCGTTGGTGCCGCAGAAGAGAAGGCCGGCACGTTAAAGTTAAGGAACATGGCGGACGGGAGAGAAGAGATCATGGGCATCGAAGATGCTGTGAAAATAATAACAGGTGTTTCAGATTCCAAAAAATGAATTAGATCGGGTAACAGAGGAGAAACTGGCGCGCGGCGGAGTGCTAGCGAAGCTCTATTTTGATATGAGGCATAATGACAAAGAGAAATTACAGCCCCTTATGGTTGATCTTGTTAACGAGAGGCTCATGAAGGAACCCGGTGTGGTCTACTGTTATGGCGCCATAGACGAGCCAATCGAGTCTGACGGAAGCTTTGTGACGAGCGGAATAATAACCGTGATGTTCGAGAGTTTCATACCACTTGTGAGCGTGGCGTTCCGTTATGCACCGGCTGGCGTGGAGATAATGAAACCCCATAATGAGATGCGTTTCAAGATCAGTGAACTGCAGTCAATACTCATGGACATATCAAACATATCTATAGAGTATTCGCGTTACATCCTAGAAAAAGTGATGAAGCCAGATGATATGAAGCAGATGGAAGACCATCTGAAAGACAGGGAGGCGATAGGTAAGAAGCTGCTCCAAAAGAAGGACAATCAATCCGAGCCTGTCAGCTGACCTGACTTATATTATAACCTATCCCATCCTGCATATTCGGCGTGCCAGACATATTGAAGTCCCCTATTGCGATATATGCGAACCTCTTCAACGAGAGCGCGACTATGCGCACCTCTACAACTTTATTCGCATATTGGGTCAGAGGTATTGTCGCGTTCATGAATGTCGAAGGTGCATTCGGATTTGCGGTTATGTTATAGGTGTTGAAATGCGCAACAATCACGGGTGTCATATTGAAGCCCGCTGATTGGTTCTGATAATGCTGTTCCTGGGCCAGTATCTCTATGTATATCTGGTCATCCTGTGGGCTTATGATTTTGAAATTAAGATACGGGGTCCTAGGGTCTACCCTGAAATATGATGAGGTTAGATTGCCAGGCTGGGTGGCAAGGCCGCAGTCGAAATTGGTCGCGAAGAAATCCCCTACGTAGTTGGACCATTTAGTGCCAAGATAGCAGGTCTTATTGTCGGCGTAAGTTATGTTGAATGGCTCCTGCCCGAACGAGTCAGTGCTAGCTTTCCATCCGGTGTATTCGCCGTTGCTGAAATTGCTGTTGTATATGTAAGTGTATATCTTCTGCGGAGGTGTAGTGGACCTGTTGATCGTCACTATAGCGGGTCCGCACGATCCACCTCCCTGTCCGGTGGTGAGGTTCACTGTGTATGTGTTAGAAGGCAGGGTTATGTTCTCGAAAAACTCCATGCAGTTATAATCGAAGCTCTTATGCAAAAATACCACATTGCCTGATGATATCGAAAGTGTCGCTGCGCCTGAATCGCCACTTGCGGCCCATATCCCAAAAAGGCCGCCGCTAGACGTACATATTCCGTTGGTCAAGTAACTGGGTTGATCACCTGTTATAGTGAAATTAGAGCAATCTCCGTGGCTGGATGTGTAATTTATCGTTGTGAGAGGCACTGTTGTGCTTGCCGATGTCGGTACTGTAGTGACAGAATAGGTGGTTTTTGTGTTGTGTACTATACCACCGAATCCGGTAACAAGATACCATGCGACCACTAATACTGCGATCATTATGACCCAGACTATCCAGCCGTATTTCATAAAGTATCACTTCTTCTAAGAACAGATATAAAG
>JAJYYC010000024.1 GCA_021801385.1 Microcaldota archaeon
AATGTTGGGACAGTGGGACAGTCGTTACGCCATTCATGCAAGTCACCTATTAAGTGACGAGGTATTACGCTACCTCAAGAGAGTCAGAGTTACTCCCGCTCTTTGCCAGCGCTTACTCCCCTTGAAAAGGGCATTCACGTACTGGCGGTGAGCAGGCGTCACCCGCTGTACTTAGCGTTTCCGCTTGGCGGCGAGTTGTGTTTTAGATAAACAGTTGCTGTCCCCTAGTCAATGATATCTGCATATCCTATACGCAGACATGGCTTCTTGATAACTTACGCCACTAATTTGCCGATTTCCCTAACATTGGTTATTCCGTCACACCTTGGCTTTTTCGGCCAGCAGCACCTGTACTGGTTCTAGGTACGGTCGTCGATGATCGTTGCGGATTCCCTTTTCACGGGCCCAAGAATTCAGTCCAACAGTTCATTTAGCTGCTTCTCCTCATAACGAGACTCCGCAGCCCTTTGCACTTTCTTTCGGACCTGTCCTCAGGCGTCAGAAATCCGCCTTGTGTTGCCACACCTACATCAACGGTGCTGGGATATTAACCAGCTTCCCTTTTGCCTGATTGTGATTAGCATCAGGCTTAGGATCGACTAACTCTCCGCTGACGAGCGTTGCGAAGAAAACCTTGTGCTTCCGGTGTATGGGATTCTCACCCATATATGATGTTACTAATACCAGGATTTTCCCTATAGCACGGTCCACACGTCCTCTCGAACGTGCTTCTTGCCATGCCACATGCCCTCTTACCAGTGCTTGCGCACTCTAAGGTCTCGGTACTCAGTTTAGCCCCGTATATCTTCGGGAAAATGTGTCTCTACCGGTACGCTATGACGCGTTTTTTAAAGGATGGCTGCTTCTGAGCCTACCTCCCGGCTGTCTGTGACACATTCTACCTTTAAGACACTCAACTGGGATTTAGGGACCTTAACCTTAGTCACTATCTTTGCAGTCTCGCGGGGCTGGCTTACCCAACCTCGCCGACTCCTGGGGTCTACGCAGCATATGCATTCGGAGTTTGACAAATTAGGAGGGCCTTTCGACCCCGTACTAATTGATCGGTAGCTCTACCTCATATGCAAACTCGCCCAGAGCTATCCTAAAGATACTTCAGAGGGGACCCGCTATTGCCGTGTTCGATAGGTATATCGCCGCTACCCGAAACTCACCCAACAGGACATGCCATGACAGGTTGCGGGCCTCCACCAGGCTTTGGCCTAGCTTCGCCCTAGTCTCGCGTAGTTCACAACGGCTTCGGGTCGTAGAAAAGTGACTTCGGCATTTTCATACCGTGCGCCTCGCATGCTGCGCGCCATCGCTTTCGCTGCGGCCATTGCTGGCCTCGCCACTCCAATACACTCCCTGGCTCTTGCTTCAAGAAGAATGATAAAACGCTGTTCTTCCCGTTTCGCGTTGGCCTTTCGGTTTCCGCTTCAACAGTCTTCATTACTTCCACGCCTTATCTTCATGTCGCCACCTAGTTTCAGATCTTTTCAATCCCGCACGTGCGGGTTCTTTTCAGCTTTCGCTCGCGCTACTTGTTCGCTATCGGTCTGCAGCCAATATTTAGGGTTGGGGTTTAATGCCCCCGTATTCGCTCTGCATAATCAAGCAGATCTACTCTTCCGCGACAACTCCATCACAATTAAACTACGAGGCTGTCACTCTCTATGGCCGTTCTTTCCAGAACGTTCGCTTCATGTTTTGGATGATACATCGCACCACATCTCCGCGCCTTTTGCAAGGCGGGATTCAGTTTGCCCTCTGCGGGGTTCATTCGTATTACTAACCGCATCGCTTTCGCTTTCTTTTCCTGCAGGTACTAAGATATTTCAATTCCCTGCGTATGCATGCCATTGCTGGCATTAAGGCAATCCCGGGTTCAAAGCCTGACCTGCGGCTCCCCCGGGCTTATCGCAGCTTGCCACGGCCTTTTACGCTGCTGCAGCCAAGCCATCCTCTAGGTGGCTTATAATATGTACAAGCCTTCTTCCCATATCAATCATGCAAGTGCACGATCTCACGACAACGGCCCCATAGACTAAAAGCCCTAGGGATTTGTATTTTCACAAAGCAGAAATACGGTAGCTTTCTAATACAAAAAAGCCTCAAAGAGACTCAGCCGTCATTTCAGCACCAACTATAGTTCTATTCGGAAAGGTATATATAGGTTTAGTCGTTTAGCAGGTTAGTTTGTATAGAGCGCAGGATTTAGTTATGGCAACATTCAGTTTAGTGCATTGACTCAAGGCGCTTGATCCGTTCCTCTATTGGAGGATGGGTGGAGAATAGATTATATAAGGATTTTGAACTTAACGGGCTTGCGAAGTAGAGCGACGCGGTTATCTCGTTGGCAGATGCGACGGGCTGAGCGGACTTGCTTGTTGTGTAAGCCTGTATCTTCTTGAGCGCGCTTGCAAGCCCTGCTGGGTCCCTTGTTATTCGGCCGCCGTTGGCATCGGCCATATATTCGCGTTTCCTGGATATCGCGAGCTTTAGCAGCATCGCAAAGATGGGCGCGATTAGGCCTACAATGAATGCAAGTATCTCCATGTATCCGAAGCCTCTGCCGCCGCGTATGCCTCCGAAGAAGAACATCATGCGGAATCCTGCCGCGATTAGGCCGATCACGCCTGCAAACACAGTCGCGATAAGCAGATACTGTATGTCGTTGTTGTATATGTGAGACATCTCATGGGCTATGACCCCTTCAAGCTCCCGCTTGTTCATGATCGAAAGCAATCCGGTTGTCACTGTTATGCTTGCACTTTTTTTGTTCTTGCCGGTAGCGAACGCGTTAGGATTCGGTGTGTCGATCACATATACTGCAGGCATCGAAATCAGAGAGGCTGATGCGAGACCCTCTACGACCTCGTAGAGCACAGGGTACTTGGATCTGTCTGCCGGCTTGGCTCCAGACATCTTGAGCACCATTTTGCTGCCGTAATAGTATGAAAATACAGCGTATGCGAGTACCAAGCCGATGCCTAGCGCGAATGCGAAGATTCCGCCACCTAACATAACTACAAGCAAAAATATTATTAATGAGAACAGTCCGCAGAAGAGCATCAGCAGTATAATTGATTTTATCCTGTTCCGTGCTATCTCATCGAAGAAGCTGGCCATCAATTACCACTGCCGGTCTGCTGTGCAGATTTCTTATTTTTTGAGGGCTTTTTAGCAGGAGCAGATGCTGGTTTTGCATCTGCTTTTGGATCATCATTGTTCATGTCGCTGAAATCAACCTTTACAGGCTCTGCAGCGGCGGCCTCAGGTGCCTTGAAGAACTCGGCAGGCTTGAAGTTGAACATGTTGGCAAATATGTTGCCCGGGAACATCTGGAGCGAGTTGTTATATTCAAGCACATAATCGTTGTATGAAGACCTGACGAAAGATATCTTATCTTCTGTCGTCTCGAGTTCGTCCTGCAGGTTTTTGAACGTCTCTGATGCCTTCAGGTCTGGATAGTTCTCGGCTACAGCAAATATAGATTTTAATGCCTGACTTAGCTGGTCGTTCGCCTGCGCCTTCTGCTGTGTGGTTCCGGTTACGATCGAAGACCTTAATGCTGTGACCGTGGTGAGCACGTTCTTCTCATATTTCATGTACCCCTTGACAGTGTTTATCAGGTTAGGTATCAGATCATACCTCCTCTTTAACTGAACGTCTATCTGGGCCCATGCGTCCTGAACGCGGTTGCGCTTAGATACAAACCCATTGAATATCACGATGATTGCGAGGGCTATTACGACAAGGAGCCCGACACCTAAAAGCAGTGCTAACATAGTTACACCCATATATTATATTGGAATACGGTTTATAATATCTTGCGCTGTCCAGAAAGCATGATGGGCTTTTATGGTTCTTAGATTTATAGCAAAGCCTTTAAACCATTAGAGATATATCTCATGGGTTGGTTGGTAAAAATGCCAAAGAAAAAAGCTGGTGCAAAGAAGAACTATTCCGATGAAATAATGCGGATAAAGAGACTGAAGGTGGTCACGGATGTGCTCGAAAAAGGCGATGTTGAGAACGCATTCCTCACTACCGCATCTAAAGACAGCGACGCCGCAAGCGACACCACCGCAGAGCAGATGCTGGAAGAGCTTAACATAACAAAAGGCAGAAATAAGGAGGTCCATGTGCTAGACGAACTGCTCACAAAAGGTTCAAAAAAGGAAAGAACGCCAAAAAAGGCCAAAAGCCAAACACGCGGTAAGAGACGATAATGCTAATTACCTTTGCGAACAACTATATTTCGCATGGGCTCGTGGCTCAGTAGTAGAGCGTCCGCTTTGCAAGCGGAAGGCCGCGGGTGCGATCCCCGCCGAGTCCACTTTATCCAGTATTTAACATTTCTAAAACTCTCTTTCTTAATGCTGGACTGCACAGCTTTAGGTATGAACGCAGCCTTTTGTTGTTTAATCTACCTTTTATGGCAATTAGAACGTCCTTTCTCAGGTGGTGTTTGAAATATACAAAGTCTATTAGGGTCTTTTCGTAATCCGATACTGGGATCCAAAAATCATAGTATCTAATTAAATTGTAGCCAAAGAACATTCTATTATTTATATGGAATACCCTGTAGTTGCTGCCCCCAAATTTTCTTGCGCCGGGGCGCACGTTTCTAGGTGTTACCACTACAGGATTAACGCCCTGCTCCCAAAGCTTTCGTATAGTAAGTGCGTTTTCTAAGCCGTAATAAAATGGCCTGAATGCAAATCCGATGACGGTTATGTCGTCATTCATCGTATAAACGCCCTTTGTTATGCGTTTCAACTCCCCGTTGTGTATCATAAAGTTTATTAGTCGCTTTAGGTATGTGCGGCTTATACCTTTTGGCGACAACGCAGTTTCGAACTCGCGGATAGTCACTACTGGGGACCTCGGGTCCTTGAAGTGCTCGCGTATATAATTTATATACTTCATATAAGTCTACCTTTTATGTGCTCGACCATATTGCTGAATGATGGGATTGGGCCGTCATATATGAGCGTTGCCAGATCTCCACCCTCGTTTACCGGTTGTTGGAGTTTCTTCATCAGATCTGCGATCGCTTTAGCCATTGCGGTGCTCTTGGTGGCATGATCGCTAAGTACGTATATGTCATACATGTCGCGTATGAACATCCTATTTTTGTATGCTACTATTTTTTCAAATATCAGATCATTTGCGTTTAATGAAAGCACATCCCTGAATGTGCCGTCAGTGCGCTCGAACCGCGTTACCACAGGAGCTAGCCGTTTGGTTGCATGATTAAGCTCTATTTTTAGGTATATGTCCCCAAGCGATAGTCCGACGAACATGAGATTTCCCGTGTCTTTAATTTTATCGACTTTAATATCATAGTCCCTTGCGGCGTTTCCGAAAGCGCTTGATAGGCTTTTCCGCGACCCTTCGGGAAGATAGCCATCAATATCGTATGAAAATCTGCTTCCGCTGAAGCACCTCCAAACGACCGTACCACCATGCAGTATGGCAGTAGGATAAGAATCATACAACAGGTCGACCGCAGAATCCTGAAATTCTGCTATCTCCTTATACTCGCGCTTTCTTAACCTATTGATTATCGGCAGACGCAAACAAACACCATAGTTACATTATAATGTAACTTTAGTATTTTAAGCTTTGCTCCGCGCATTATGCAAGCGTAAGGCGCAGATGCGATCCCCGCCGAGTCCATTCAAAAACAAGGCCTTCGAAAAATGCAGTAACGTTGTCTTGCCTGATCGCCTACTTAATGGCCACTTTGAGATTTGTAGGAAAACAGATGTTTATATGCAGATTTATTAAACGGGTATGCGATAAACCGGCGCTAAACAAATATAGGACATACTATATTATATATTTTGCTGTGGCAAATATTTGTTTTGATTGAAATATAGTGGTAACATGGAAAACAAAATAAAAGTGTGCATAATACTTGGAAGCATAAGGAATGGCAGATTCGGTGAAAGGCCTGCAAAGTGGATAACTTCTGAGCTTTCCCAATGGAAAGATATCGAGACTGATTTTGTTGACCTTAAGGATTATCCGATGCCGTTCTTTGATTCTGCTCAGTCGCCCTCTATGATGGGTAAAAAGTATCCTGATAAAATTGTACAGAAGTGGTCTGAAAAAATAGACAGTGCAGACGCATACATAATAGTGTCACCAGAATACAACCACGGATATTCCAGCGTATTGAAGAACGCTCTTGACTGGCTCGGCCCAGAATGGTCTAAGAAGCCGGTGGGGTTTGTCAGTTATGGCAGCGCCGCAGGAGCAAGGGCAATCGAACAGCTCAGGGAGGTCGCAATAGAGCTCGGGCTGGTTCCGATTAAAAAGTCCGTGCATATGGGTTGGGAATTCATTATGAAGAGCTGGAACGACAAGAACATGACAGATGCGGAACTTTTCGCGCCACTAAGAAAAGGGATGGGGCCTGACCACATTGCAGACTTTGTCAACGAACTCTTATGGATGGCGAAAGCGCTCAAATACGCTAGGGACAGCAGCCCATGATCATTTTGGGCTTAACTTATGTGAATAGGCACCATATCAGATAGTTTACGCACCATGTTTTATACTTTAGATCTGATATTTTGTTGGTACTATGCGCGCATCTAAACTACGCAATATACATAGGTCGATAGTGTATGGCTGGAACAATGATATTGGTCCGTACATAAATCTCATTGCCTACATAACCATACCTGAGACCGCAATAGCTTACCTGCTTAAAGGATGGCTAAGGATAGGCTCTGCAGCGCTTGCGGTTTTCACATATGTAGTGGTTCTCATTCTCTGCTGGCATTTTGGGAAACGAAGGGCTGGCCGCCACTGAACTGTAGAACTATTTAGTTTATTTTTTATTTTGCCAGTGTACACACGTAATAAATAAAACTTGTTTTTTGAAACATAGATTATTAAACACTTAATGCGTTATATAATTGGGTTTTCTTATGGCTAAAAAATTTGCATGTAAGGATATTGGGATTGCTTGTGGTTTTGAGGCTAAGGCTAATTCTGAAGATGAGCTTATGGGTAAGATAGCTGCTCACGCCAAAAAGGCACACAACATGTCGCAGATAGACCAAGCCACATTGTCAAAGGTAAAGGCCGCAATAAAGGAAGCATAACTGATTCAGGAACACAATTTTTTATCCGTTCGCACGTTTTGAATATCGTTTGGATAAAAAGCTAAGTTATACCATATTTGGTATTAAATTTTAGAATGTGTAATTTTAATAATATGATAAAATATGCACGTTAACGTTAAAATAGCAATATATGTATTTGCAATGGCTTTGGTGCTCGCTTACGGCACCTTAGGGGCATATGTGCTTGGAACTCACAACTTCAACGTCAAAATAACTTCGATTTCAGAGTCCCTTTATTTCACAGTTGTCACAATATCAACAGTTGGTTATGGTGATATATATCCCGTGACAACGATTGGGAGATATTTTACCATTGTACTTATAATATCAGGTTTGAGCATATTCCTGAGTGCGATAACAGTACTTTCTGGTGATTTTTTGAGTGCGCGTGTAGAAAAAATATATAGCGGTGTTTCAAGGATAGAGAAGAGGTGGATGTCTAATCACATTGTTCTTGTAGGATGCGATGCAACAAATCTTATTTTAGCTGAAAAGCTAAAAAATCAAAATAGGAACGTTATAATCGTGACTGCAGATACTGTGATGGCAGACAATCTGCGTGACAGGGGTTACCACGCTTATGCTATAGATTATACGATTGAGAGCAATATGAGAAGGTTCCAGCTAGACCGCGCTACAGATGTTGTTATAGACATAAGGGACAGTTCCAAAACAGTATATGTTGTTCTTGTTGTGAGAAAAATTTCTAAGAAAGTTAGGATATCTGCCGTAGCGCAGAGTTTGGAGGAGGCTTCGCACCTATCAGATCTGGAGATTAACGAAATAATAAACCCTGCTTCCATCGCAGCAGAAAGATTAAGCAACTTCATAGAAGGTTCTGGGTCTAGAACAAAGAAATAATTAAATATACGTTATTCCATGTGTTATCGTGTTACTATGTCTGAAATAGAATTTGATTTTGCAAAAGACGGTCCGATTCTTGTGAAAAAATCAGAAAAGGTTGAATATGCACTATGCAGATGCGGTCACTCAACAAAGAAGCCGTTCTGCAGCGGCGCACATGCGGCAGCAGGCTTCAAGGCAGACGCGACTAAGCTAGAACTCAAATGAGCTAAGTTATCGCGTTAGGATTTCACCGAACGCCTTTATGAAATAGGATCTGGCGGCAGCCAGTTCTGCCCTGCCCGCTTCAGTCAATGAATATACGATCTCCTTTCCAGATCTTTTGCCCTTTATCATCCCCTCCGCAGTCAGCTCTTTTAATGCAGGATATATTGTTCCAGCCTTTGGTTTCTCGCCTTTGCGCTTGCCTATCTCTTCAGCAAGCGTGTTGCCGCACATATCTCTCTTTGACAACAGCCAAAGAATCTGAAACGAGAGAAATCCACGCATGTCGCATATGCAGCGCTTTTCTTTACCGGGCATACATATATGACATCCTATATGTTTAATAATCTTTGCGTGAATATATAGCACGTCCTATATGGACAGGTGTGAACATGTGCCAAGATTTCGGATATGAGATGAGACGGTTCCTCACAAAAGAGGAGAAGATAGAGATCCTAAAAGAATACAAGAAGAATCTCGAAACAGAGGCAAAAGCAGTAGAAGAGAGAATGAAGGATCTGGAGAAGAGGTTTAACTAACCTCTCTCCTCATCACCGATATGATCTATGGGGTTGATATAAGATGACCGTGCAGCGCAGCTGTAGCCAGCAGTGCCGCAAGAACTACTCCTATGACAAGAAATATCCAGAAGCACACAAGTGTCAGGTTCCAGAACCACTGATTTTTGCTCTTTTCACCTGGTAGCGTATCCAGCAGCAAGGTGACAGGATATGAAAAAACGCCCACCATGCCGAACGACCCAAGTAATCCTAGGACTGCTAGAGGGGCTGTGCTCAACCTAATCGCATATGCCTGAAAACCGTAGTATATTGCGATTAATCCTGATAGCATTGAGAACAGACCGACATAGTTTAGTTTCATGCGCTTAAGCGATGATATCGAAAATGCGATCATTGCGAGCCCGAGCATCGCATATGGATCATAATAAAGTATATTGTAGCTACCAGGAAGCGGCCATACAAATTCGCCGAATAGGGCCATTACCAGTATGAATGAGCCGAGAATCATAAAAGGTATGACCCCAGGCATTATGTGATCATATACATTCTTCACTCCTTTCCTCCTGTAGTCGAGAAACACCCCTCCGGTCATATAAAGCAGCAGAATCCCGGAAATAGAGAGCGTAAATAGGGATATTGCGAGATCGTCTATGTACATACCACCACATTTGAATTACACAGTTAGGTTATAAATCTTTTCCTTTAGCGCATTCGCAAAGTATATTTATTTAGTCACATTAAAGGAAATGGATGAAAAAGCAGATTGAACATAATCCAATTAAGTCAATGAAAATGCCCGCACCTTACGGTACAGAAATCAAATCTAAAAACATCGAAAACTCTTGCAGTTTTTTCGGGATTATCGACAATGATAGGATACTCGTGGCAAGAGTACTGCTCGAGCTGCAGGAGAACTCTAATCTTTATACTGATTCTAAGCACATCAAACACTCGTATATAGAGTTGAGACAGGAATCGGATGGGGCAATAGTCGTTGAGGCATGTGGGGTCGTGAATGAAAACCAGCTTAAAAGTTTAGTCAAACGCATAGATCTCATAAACCGATCCAGTCATGAAGAGCTTGAGGAGTTGCTTGGAAGGTGCGTTGCAGATGCGTTCATGAAAGGTAGGAAGAACATTGAGATCTGCGGTCCTGAGGATACCTCAAAAGGGGCCGGGATGGGAATCATACTGATAGGTTTATACACCAACGGTGGTATTTCAATAAAAAAGGAGAAGAGGCGCGATGGATTTTATTATTTCGGTATTGAAATAAAATTAGTTTTGGGTTCTAAATAACTGCAATCCCATGCAAACATATTAAGATTTGTGAAATGAATGAATAACGGCAGATAGGTCGGGAAGCTAAGGGTTTCCCATTCGCAAATCCCTTTTGGCGAACCAATGCCGGCTGAGTGTTATGTGTGTATGTCAGGTCCGCGTATCTGGCCGTGATGCCTTGCCTTATTTGATGGGCTGGTATGCGAACCAGGCCAGGCCGGAAGGAGCAACCTTAAGCCTATTCAGCCCATGCTCTTAAGATACAGGGCTGAGCGAGTGCGCGGTAAACCTTACATATTAGCATAATGCGTTGCCGGCTTCTGCCTTTTGCATTATTAAATATGAGTGTATAAATTATACAGGTGGTTTGTGCCGGGGTCGCCTAGTGGTATGGCGGCAGCCTGCTAAGCTGTTTAGCTAGTAATGGCTTCTGTGGGTTCGATTCCCACCCCCGGCGTAATGGTTGTTTAATGCACAATCTAAATTCTGTTTGGCGGAAAATATTTCCGCTTCTTATATTAGGAACGATAGCATATGCTGTAAGCAATGTGCTTGCCTACATTGTTGCAACACACCTGCCAGTTATGCTAGCGATATTGTTTATACAATCTGGATTTATACCCTGCGCGATCATCATCTCCATATTAAATAAAGACAAGTTTGACATCATTCCGTCGCGGTCGAATTTTGTAGTTTGGGTTTACGGTATTGGATTTGCCATTACTACCGTGCTATTGTTTTATGCATATGGATTGCATTCTCTTGCAAACGTATTTCCCTTTCTTGAGGGTGGCACAATAGTATTTTTGGCGCTAGATCTGATCTTTCACAGGAAAAGACTTGGGATACGTGACGTTGTAGTGCTTTGTATCGGCGTTGCGGTGGTCTTCCTTGGCACTTACGTATCTGGAAGCGTTGGAATTAGATTTAACATGAATATTCTGCCTTATGCTGTCGGTATAATATTATCAAGCGGCATAGGTTACTATGCTTTGGCGAATGAAACAGAAAGCGCAAACTGCGGATCAAAAAACCTGGTATTTGGGATCTCTTCAATAGCTAGCGCACTGTTTCTGTTTGTGCTTTATAAAATACCTGTAATCCCGATAAGTCCTGCAATTGTCGTGACTGGCATAGCAGCTGGAGCCGCTCTGTGCATCGCTTTCAACTCTGAGATCTTGGCAGTATATAAATCCCAAACAGGTGATGAAAGAAGCGACGTTATTATAAGGAACTTTATAAACAACTTTGGCGAACTTGACGTAATAATAGTTCTTCTTTCAAGCATCGCGATAGGCAGCTATACTGCTAATGGTCTTTTGGGTGGCGGGCTAATACTCATAGGAGTACTCATTCTTGGGATAATTAGATAATCTACCTCTACAATTTAAAGCATTTATATTTGAACAAACAGATCTCAAATATGGCGGTTAACAAACATCCAACCATCCAAAGGAACTTCGATGAGTGCTTAAGAAAAAGAAATTTCAAAGTTAACGGAATACTTGTAGCTACGCCAATTCCTGAGCTTCTTCGCGGAATTAATTCTCACTACCATACTGATCCAACAACCCATTACACCAGGGTTAAGAGAGATTTTGAGGGCTTTGAGATAAAGGTTACGGCTGGTGCTCCAATCCTGGACTGGGGCTGCTCGGTTGGAGCCACCACAGTTGCGATTGCGAATATGTATCCAAGAAACCCGGTTTATGGGATTGACATATCAGAAGTCAGGATCAAGATAGCCGCTGAAAAAACCATAAAGGAGGCTCAGGATGGTTATGTGAGTGTGTACATGAAAAACCTTGGCTGCATGGTTCATGAATATATATCCGAACCAAAACCATTAAGACTTCCGAAATTCTTTGTTGCGGATGGATTCATGCCGCCTTTTGCGGACAACAGCTTCGCCATGGTGTACTGCATGCACAATATTTATTATTCATTCGAACGGGTCAATAATGATCAGATGCGTAAGATGCTTGCTCCGATCGCGAGTATTATTAGCCCTGGAGGGTATCTCATGATATCTGGAGGGCGCGCCAACCTGTCGCTCGAATCCATGGCGTTGAGGAAAGGCGATGGTTTTTCTGTCGCATTTACTAATTTTTCCCCTGATAAGGATGGTGCCGGAGAGCGCATAGGAAGAATCCTTGATATGCTCAGGCCATGACCGTTGGGTGGCATTTCCTCAAGTAATATATCCTTTTCTTACCATACATCTTGGGTTAGATGATCTACGATTATGTGGCGCTTGCAATATTTTCGGTTCTTGCATTCTTTGTTCCGTTCTCACTGATAATGTTCTCAAAAATTGCGGGTGCCAAAAGTCCTGGCAACAATGTCAAGAATGCGCCTTACGAAAGCGCAGAGGCATCGATTGGAAAAGCCCGCGATGTTGACAATGAATATATGCCATTCTTCGCGCTCTTCCTGCCCATGGAGATAATAACCGCGATGCTTGTCGTGTGGGTATATGCCTCGCAGGAGCTTTCCTATTACTTTGGGCTCGGAATCATAACGCTCGGCGTACTGTCATCGCTAGTCTGCATGGCAGGGTATAAGATTGCAACAGGAAAGTAGGCGATTAAATGGATTTTAAAGAGTATCAGAAAAAGGCGCTCAGAACCGCTCTCTATCCTGATAAATATAAGGTTTTCTATCCGGTTATGGGGATGGGTGGCGAGGTCGGAGAGTTCATGAACAAGATTGGAAAGTCCATGCGCGGCGACAGGGAGATAAAATCGCTTGACATAGATGAGATCGCAAAGGAGCTTGGCGACGTGCTATGGTTCCTTTCACAGACCTGCACCGATTTAGGGCTCGACCTTGACACTATTGCCATCCAGAATATAGAGAAGCTTAGCAGCAGAGCCGCACGTGGAAAGATAATGGGTGATGGAGATAACCGGTGATGATGTAGAAACGCCTTACACCAGAGAAGAGTTCCTTAACGCGGAGCAGGAGATGAACCTTCTGCTTGAACAGTCATCAGCTAAATACAAGACACCGCCTAATGCGATGTTTGCAAAGCTTGGAGAGATAACAAAGATGTTTTCCGGCGGCATGATAAAGTGGGGTAGGACGAATTCGTTATGGCCCATGCAGTTCGGGCTCGCATGCTGCGCAATGGAGCTCATGGATTTTGGCGGCCCCAGGATAGATGCAGAACGGAAAGGTTTCCTGATGTTCAGAGCAACTCCCAGGCAATGCGACGTCATGGTAACCGCAGGGTGGGTGACTAAATCGATGGTTCCACGTGTTAAGCGTCTTTATGAGCAGATGCTGGCCCCAAAATACGTAGTGGCATATGGGGAATGCGCAACTTCCGGCGGCCCTTGGTGGGAGAGTTATAATATCATACAGGGGATCGACCAGGTGCTTCCCGTCGATGTCTACGTTGCGGGATGCCCGCCAAAACCGGAGAACCTTTTCGGTGCGCTCATTAAGCTTCAGGAAAAAGTAGGTGGTAAGACTGCAGGAGATACAAGCAGATGGATTAGCGAAGGAATTAGAAGAGATGAAGCAAAAAGGGTTTGATTACCTCAAAAAGATCACAGCTGTAGATTACACAGACCGCATTGAGGTGCTCTACTTCCTTTATGATACAGCTTCTGCTAAATCGGATATCGTAAAAGTAGTGCTTAATCCCACTGATCCGGCAGTCCCGTCTGTATTGAGGTTGTACAAGTCAGCAGATTGGTATGAACGGGAGCTCGCCGAGATGTTCGGCGTAAAAATAACGGGGCGTAGAACCAAACGCCTGCTGTTGGAGAAATGGAATGGGGTCGATGCTCCGCTCAGAAAGAGCTTTGTCTGGGGCTCTGATTACAAAAAATCTGGTGCTGACTGATGCCGATTATGCGTATAAACGTCGGGCCGATACATCCGAGCACGCATGGCGTTCTTAGGCTTGTGGTTGACTTGGATGGCGATACTGTCAAAAACGTTGAGCCGCATATCGGATTCCTTCATAGAGGCGTTGAGAAGCTTCTCGAGACCAGGATGTATATGCAGAACCCATCGTATCTTGAGAAGCTCGATTACATAGCTCCGCTGAGTTGGGATGAACTTTATGTCTCTGCTGTTGAGCGTGCAACAGGAATACCTGTCAAGGAGAGGGCGCAGTATGCGAGAATGATACTTCTAGAATTCCAGCGGATAGCGAGCCACCTGCTCTGGCTTGGCACCTTCTGCAATGATGTTGGACAGCTATTGACAATGTTCACCTGGTGTTTCAGAGATAGGGCGGCTGTGCTCAAGCTGTTGGAGGATGTTTCCGGAAGCAGGATGTTCTATGTGAATATGCGCCTTGGTGGTTTGGACCGTGACCTGCCCGCGGACTTTGCGAAACGGGCTTATGACCTTACAGAGTACCTTGAGAAAAAGATCTCTGAGTACAAAGATGTTGTCGAAGGCGATTCTGTTTTTATGGGGCGGACCAAAGGGATCGGAGTTCTTGACAGGAATGAGGCGATAAATATTGGTGTGAGCGGTCCGGTGCTCCGCGCGGCAGGCGTATCAGAGGACGTAAGAAAGTCACAGCCATATTATTTTTACGACAAAGTGAAATTCAAGCTTCCTATAGGTTTCAAGTCGGACAGCTATGATAGGTACAGGGTGAGGTATGAGGAGATGTTCGAAAGCATACGCATCATAAGGCAGGCGCTGGATCTCATGCCAGAAACAGGAGACGTCAAAGGCCTTCCGATAAAGCTCATAGGCCCTAATGCCAATCCGGATCCTGTCCAGATAAGCAGGGAGCTCCCTAGAGGGGAGGGCATGATTTACATGATACCTGACAAGCAGAGGCCGGCTCGAATATCGCTCAGGTCGCCAGCGTTCATAAATCTGGCAGCGCTCGCTGCCATGTCCAAGGAAACCAAGTTTGCCGACCTCTTTGTCATAATGGGAAGCCTCGACATAGTGCTAGCAGAGATAGACAGATAACTTAATGGCATATGCCTTTGGATATGCTATTAGCCTTTTACTTTCAATATAATCTGTTGGTGCTAATATGGACAATGATCAGCTTGACAAGATGTCTAAGGACTACGGAGTCGTGCAGGAGCAGCTCCAATCTGTTGCTATGCAGAGAGAGCAGCTCGCTTCCCAGAAAACAGAGCTAGACGAGGCTCTCTTAGAGATAGGAAAATCCACTGGTAAGGTTTATGTCGCGATAGGAGGGGTGGTAGTCGAGACGGATAAGGAGTCCGCGCTCAAAGACATCAAGGAGAAGCTAGAGAGTACAGAGATGCGCCTTGGGATAGCGAAGCGCCAGTATGATGAACTCTCCAAGAAGGAGCATTCGCTCAGGTCTGAGATAACCGCCGCATTGAAGCCCAAGGGTAGTGAATAATGAAGATCGCGATCGTATCTGATATGCACATAGGCTACGAGCGATTCTATGATGACGCTTTGAAACAGGCCAGTGAGGCGCTAGAACGTGCTTGCGAACTCGCAGACATGATAATAATACCAGGCGATGTCTTTGATAAGAGAGCCCCCAAACCAGAGGTCATTGCGAGCGCGATAAACATCTTCAGGAATATTTCAAGAAAGCATTGGAGCGCGAGGCTCTCAGATCTTCGCGGTGATAGGAAAGCATACACGGATGTGCCGATCATTGCGATATCCGGTACGCATGAACGCACCGCTGCTGGCAAGGACAACCCTTTAAACCTGCTCGCGTTGGCCGGCCTGCTAGTCGATGTGAGCGAATCGACAGCTATTGTGGAAAAGGATGGAGAACAAGTCGCAGTTTATGGCCTTGGCGGTCTCTCTGAAGAAAGGGTTCTTGAGAAGATAAAAGAGCTCAACCCGTCGCCGGTTTCAGGGGCATTCAACATATTCATGTTTCATCAATCGGTATATGAGATACTTCCGTTCAGCGATATGTTCATACATTATGATGATCTGCCAAAAGGCTTTGACCTTTATGTCGACGGCCATATACACAGCAGGGTCGAAGCGGTGGTGCATGGAAGCCCTTTTATTATACCTGGCAGCACGGTGCTCACCCAACTCAAGGATGGAGAACAGGCACCCAAGGGTTTCGTGGTGTTTGACACTGTTACGCGCAGCAGAACCTTCGTTGAGATAGATTCGCGCGCCATGTATGCTGAGACGCTTGAATTAAATGATGCAGAGCCTGCGATGCTCCTCAAAGGATGTGAAGATATAATAGAGAGGTCGATCGCGCGCGGAAAACCAGATCCGATAGTGCGCATAAAGGTGATAGGTAGCATCGCTGACGGATTCAGCAAAACAGACATGCCCATACAGTCCCTGATCATGAGATATGCAGGAAGGGCGGTGATAGAGATCGATCAGACGAGGCTTGTGAGCGAGGAGACCGAGCGCAGAACAGATGAGATACGAAACCTGAAATCAGGCGGCGCGACGGTTAAGGAGATGGGACTTGCTATGCTGGCCGATAAGCTGAAATCTGAAGGTTTCCCCGAACTCATCGACGTATCTGAACTTTTCATGGTTCTTAGCTCACAGACAAAGAAAGATAAGGTCATAGAGGAAGCCGCCGCGATGCTCGGCGCATCGTAGTTATTCCTTCTTGCGTTTTACGGTCCTCTGTTGCTCTGCCTGCTTTTCGGCTATGCCTAGCGTGTGTTTCACTTGGGCGTGGTCTTTTGCGTCTATCTTCTCATTAAGAAACTCCAGATGAGAGATGTTGCATTTGCGCTCCTTTGGCCTCGATTCTGTCATTATCGATACGTGCGACTTGTCGATAACTTTCATGACCACTGCCTTATCTCCGGCGTCGCGGCCGTTCTTCTTTATACATACTCTGCCTTCTTCTAATAACATCTAACCACTTATTTTTCGACAGTTGCCTGTCAATCATATATATTTGTTGCACAAACCTTTTAATTGTGGCGCAATCAGCTTTTGCGCTTGCTCATGGAGGCTTTAACCGCATCTAGAACCTCCTTGAATGATTTGTCCGGGGTCTTTCCGGTTGTGTTTATTACTATGTCGAAGTGCCTCTTGTCGTATGTGTCCTCGATGCCATAATATTTCTTATACCGCTTCCTGTCGGATTCTAAACGCTCACGAAGCGAACGCTTCATCTCTTCAAGCGTATTCGGTATCGCCTCGTTCCTTGTTGCGGCTTTACTGCTGTCGCGTAGCTCGTTCAGTATCCTTGATGCTCCCTCTTCCATATCGACGTCTATGAAGAGCTTTAGTGACTCAGGTATAAGGAAGAATGAGGTCCTGCCCTCTATTATTATGTTGTCCTCTTTTTTGGAGAGCTCTACCTGGTAGTCATCCACCTCCTTGTCTGTTGATTGGTCTGTCTCTCCCAATCTGTTGAACTCTTCTAGCGTCATGCCGCGGCGCCTTGCGATCTCCCTGCGCATGGAACCGATGTAATAGCGTTTCATGCCAAGCTCATGAGACAGCCTCTCGGCTATGGTGCTTTTCCCTGATCCAGGCATGCCCGAAACAGTTATTATCGTTTGATCCCCTAATGAGCCAGCAGCTGCAGCACATATGCTTTCTGTCTTATGCTTATCTCATCAAGCTTCATCTCTCCGTTCTCAACCCTGCTTCCAAGCTTTATCACGTTGGCTGTGCATCCGCCGCAGAGCACGCCGCCGAATTTTCTGCTGTTCGTCCGCCTTGTGCGTCCGCCGCTTGAGCTGATTCCGTTGAGCTCTGAACCGCATATCGCACAATGAGGCATCGATGGCTTTGCGCGTCTGTAATGAATAACATTCTTCCCAGTCCTTGTGACCCGCTTTAAGCGTTTCATACTCCTAGATCTATGCATTGGTTTTGGCAAAATAAACACCTGTTATCATAAATTATCTTGATTCTGTTTGAATCGTGGCATTCTGCGCTGATGCCGCCTCTTCAAGCTTTGTCATCTTCCTATCGTGTATCATCATTGTTATGGCGAGCACCATGCCTGTGATGAACACCACTATGAAGAATAATCCCTGAACCCCTTTTGTGTTGTTTGCCGCAGCAGCGAACGGAAGCATAGGCAGCAACAGATAGTATACAACAAGGAATATCGGAAGTACCACGAACATCGGCTTAAGGCTCGATTTCATGCTCTCGTGGAGCAGTGGCATTATCTCTTTCTGCCTTGCGGCTATTTCGGCCTCAGGCGCCTTGTTCTTCACCATCTGGTTCATCTCCTTCGTGACTTTCTGTATCTTAGCGTTTATCTCCCTCATG
Source organism: Microcaldota archaeon (assembly GCA_021801385.1). Classification (GTDB taxonomy): domain Archaea; phylum Micrarchaeota; class Micrarchaeia; order Micrarchaeales; family Micrarchaeaceae; genus JAJYUY01. Next base: position 18,224 of record JAJYYC010000024.1, read on the forward strand.
CGCTTCGCGTTAGATAGCTTGCGCTGCAGGACGACAGTGCTGGCCGCGTATACTATCGCAAGCGCCACAACTATTACCATAGAGCTCTGCGCCAGCCCGAAGTTTGGTATCAATGAAGTCATATTGTCATCCAAATATCTCGTCGAATCTCTGTTTTATCTCATCAATGCACTCTTTCAGTTTACCCTGCCTGTTTATGACCATGTATATCGGTTTGTTGAGCTGCGCCGCGGCGAACGACAGCATAGATATGTTGATGAGCCTTTGCGCGTCGATTATATGTGTATCTTCAGCTTCTCTTTTGCGCTCCTTGTCCAATGTGCGCCGCTCTATGATATCCTTTGCCGGAGCATCTATATAAATCAATGCTGAAACGTTGTGCAGGTCCTCAAGCGTCTCAAGAGGCAGGCCGGGTATGTACCTGCCCTTTTCACCTATCGATGTGTGGGTGTCGATTATGATCTTGCCGTGCATGTAGTGGATGTCACGTATCGCAAGGTGCCTGAGCTCTGCGATCTGCTGAGGGGGCAAAAACCTTATGCTATCCCTGTCTTTTGCATATCCCTTCTTTAGGGCATGCTCAAGCATAAGGGTGCCCATGTTAGCTATCTTGTATCCAGAGAGATTAGCGAGCTCATGGATCACAGTGCTCTTTCCTGCACCGGGTGATCCGCTCACTATCACTATCCTGTCTACCATCTAACCAATCAGTCTGAGTCCATTCCACCCATAGGGCCTCCGCCTGGCATGCCTCCCGGCGCACCATGAGACTTGCCCCTTGAGCTTATCATATCGTCTATCCTCAGTATTATCTCTGCGGCCTCACTGGCGCTTGTGATTGCCTGTGTTTTGACCTTCAGCGGTTCGAAAATTCCGGATTTCTCCATATCGCCGACGCTGTTCCTGAATATGTCAACGCCGAATGTTTCGCCGGACTTGGTCTTGTGTTTGTTCCTGAGCTGCACGAGGGTGTCGATCGCATCCATGCCTGCGCTCTCTGACAATGTTTTTGGTATTGCCTCAAGAGCGTCTGCGAATTTCTGTATCGCAAGCTGTTCGCGTCCGCCAACATTGCTGGAGTATTCCCTGAGTCCGTTCGCTACGTCTATCTCTATGCTGCCACCGCCCATCACATACTTGCCGTCTATCACTGCGCTTGAAACTGCGCCGATCACATCGGTTATTGAGCGCTCGGCCTCGTCGACCACCTGTTCTGAGCTTCCTCTTACGAATATCGTTACGCTCTTCGGATCCTTGCATTTTTCAACGAATACCATGTGCTCTCCGCTTATCTTCCTCTCTTCGACCATTCCCGCATTCCCGAGATCCTGTGATGAAAGGTCGTCAAGGCTAGTTACGAGCTTCGCCTTTGTGGCCCTTGCGAGCTTCTCCATGTCGCTCTTCTTGACTCTCCTGATCGCCATGATACCCATCTTTGATAGGAAGTGCTGTGCCACATCATCTATGCCCTTCTGGGTGAAAATTACATTTGCGCCGCTCTTCTTTACCTTCTCCGCCATATCCTTGAGTATGCTCTCTTCTTGCTGCAGGAATGACTGCATCTGCTCTGGAGAGGTTATCTCTATCCTTGCGTCTGTCTCTGTCTTCTCTATCTCGAACGCGAGGTCGAGCAGTGCGATCTTTGCGTTTGCGATAGATTTCGGCATGCCAGGGTGGGCGACCTCCTTATCAACAAGCACACCGTTTATGAATTCCGTGTTTGCGACGCTTCCGCCAGCCTTCTTTTCGACCTTTATGAAGTCATGGTCGACCACCACTTTGCCCGAGGCCTCCTTGTCCATCACCTGCCTTACCGCTTTTATGACCATCCTGCTTAGGAGGAGTTTTGTCTGCTCGTCGCCGACGTTCTTCGAACCCATCGAAACCATCGCGATCTTCTCGAGCGTCTTATCATCTTCAACATTGACCTTCCTTGCGTATTCCGATACGATCGAGCTCGCCTTCTCTGATGCCATCTTGTATCCTCTTATGACTGTTGTTGGGTGTATACCCTGATCAAGCAGGTCGCCAGCGCCCTTGAGCAATTCTCCTGCGAGTATGACTACGCTGGTAGTGCCGTCTCCGACCTCCTTGTCCTGCGTCTTTGCTATGTTGACCATTATCTTTGCGACAGGATGCTCTACATTCATCTCCTGAAGTATCGTAGCGCCGTCATTGGTTATGACTACGTCTCCAAGATCGCTCACAAGCATCTTGTCCATGCCCTTGGGTCCTAGCGTTGTTTTTACTGCGCCTGCGACAGCAACCGCAACAGCTATGTTCGTGCGCTGTGCGTCCCTTCCTATAACGCGAGATGCCCCTTCAGGAAGGAGCAAGACCTGTTGTCCGTTTAACTGATTTTCTGCCATAAGTTCACCCTATTAGTATGAATAATAAGAATGTCTAGTATAACACTAAAACATCAATTCTATTAGATTGTGAAAATATATAAATCTTGCTTATTTATCTCGTTAAAGCGGCAACAGAAAATACCGCGGTCGTGGTGGCTTTTATTGACAACCGTTTGGGGTTTTGGTTTTGTCTGATGCTTTGGATCAATTTAATGTTATGGTCTCCCCTATCTTAGGGGCGTATGCATCGTAGCCTTCATCCTTTAACTTATCAGCCATCGCGATCGATGAATCTTTATCTCCATGAACGCATACCACGGTGCTCGGTTCGCTCCCCTTCACGTAATTATACAGGTCATCCTGGCCCGCATGCGCCGAAAAGTCGAAATATTCGACCTCTGCTGGGACCTTCACCGGCTTGCCATCTACGTTGATGTGGCCGGTCCTCAATAGCGTGTCGCCGTTTGTGCCGCTCACCTGATAGCCCGTAAGCAGCACTGCGGATTTGCTGTTCACTCTTGGCAGATAATCCATTATCGGACCGCCGTTGAGCATCCCTGCAGTAGTTATTATTATTGAAGGGCAGGACAGCGCATCTTTCCTGTCAGATTTGCCTTCCACGAACACTGTATGTTCTGATGCTGACTTGAGCAGCTTCCAGTCAGATATGAAGTTCCTGTATTTTAATATTATTTCTGTTGCGGTTCGCGCCATCCCGTCAACATACGTATTATCGATCATTCCGTGCTTGTATAACATTGCGAGTAGCTCTTGGCTTCTTCCAACCGCGAACGCGGGAAGCAGCACGTTTCCACCACGCTCTAGAACCTCGCGCACGCGCTCTATGAACCGATCCACTAGCTCGGGCCTGTCC
>JAJYYC010000004.1 GCA_021801385.1 Microcaldota archaeon
TATGCGAACATAGCGTTCGGGAGCGAATTAGGTTTCATAACAGGCATAATGCTGTTCTTTGCATTCTCGACTGAGATATCGGTGGTGAGCCTCGGGTTCGGATCGTATCTCGCAAGCCTGCTCGGCTTAGGCACGGTCTTTGCGATACCGTTTGCGATACTGCTCATAGCCGCGCTTAGCTTAGTTAATATCATAGGGATAAGCAAAGCGGCCAAGGCAGATTTTGCGCTTGTTGTTGTAAAGATATTCATACTTATACTGTTCATTATCTTCGGCGCATATCTTGCGTTCGGTAGAAACCCGGACGCGATCTCAAATATAACAACCGCTGCTGGCAGTTATGGCCTTAGTAGCATCTTCGCCGCAAGCGTTGCGATCGTATTCGCATATGCTGGTTTCCAGTCAGTCTCATCATTCACGGGATCGGTCAAAGGAGGGAGCATGACAGCCGCCAAGGCTATCATCTATTCAGTTGTCATAAGCATGGTGCTCTATACTTTAGTCACAGTGGTGCTTATGCTGATGGTGCCGGTCGCATCTTACAAGCTGACAGGAGACCCTCTATCGTTTGCGCTTAAGAGCATACACGCGCCAGAATGGCTTTTTGCGGCTGTCGACATTGCGGCTCTCATCGCCACAGCATCTGCCGCTCTGGCGAGCATATTGTATTCATCGAGGCTCCTCTACCAGATAGGCAAGGACAAACTTCTTCCTGAGTTCACGCGCCGGTTTGACGACTCCAGAGACGTAGCAGTCAACGGAGTCATCATAACATCGGTAATTGGAGTCATCATGCTCTTCGCAGGAAACATATACACTATCGCATCGATAAGCAACGTAGGACTTTTCATCGCATATCTGATGGTGAGTTTTGCACTAATACATTTCAGGAGAAAGGGCATCAGGGCTAAATTCAGAACGCCGTTCTATCCATACATATCTGTCATAACCATAATCGCCCTGCTTGTGCTGTTCGTGGGAATGCCCAGGGAGGCTCTCATAATAGGTATGACACTTATATTGTCGCTCATGATCATCTATTACTTCCTCCGCGAGGCAAATGGTAAGAAGCCCATGCATGTAAAGCTGTTCAAATAGGTGTTAGAATGCTCATAGGCATCGTTGGCGCACCGAACAAGGGAAAGAGCACTCTCTTTTCAGCTCTGACCATGAATCAGGTGCAGATCGCGGACTACCCTTTCACGACCATAGACCCTAACAAAGGTATCGCTTACGCCACGGTAAGATGCGCCTGCACAAGCTTGGGTGTAAAATGTAATGCTAGAGGTTCGTTGTGCTCCAATGGAATAAGGCGTGTGCCGGTCAATCTGATCGATGTCGCAGGTCTTGTTGAGGGTGCGCATGAGGGCAGGGGCATGGGAAACAAATTCCTCAATGATGTCGCCGCTGCGGACGCACTGCTAATGGTTGCAGACGCTAGCGGAACAACGGATCCGTTCGGCAACCGTACTACTGGCGCAGATCCGGTTTATGATGTAGAGATGGTCGAGTCAGAGATAGCGGAGTGGATAACAGAAATAATAGTAAAGCATATGCCGCAGATAACTCGAAACAAAGATGGCGTTGCCGCGCTCGCTGATGTTCTCGCAGGTGTCATGGTCGGAAAGCCGGAGATCGAGAGGGCGCTCGAAAGCACAGGGCTCATAGGTGCAAAGATAAACTGGAGCGCAGAGGAGACGCTAAGATTTTCCACTGAGCTCATCAAGATCGCAAAACCAATGCTTATTGTGGCAAACAAGATGGATGTGAACGGCGCAGAAACAGGCTTTGCTGCTTTGCAGAAAAGATTTGGTGACAAAATCGTCGGCATCTCAGCCGCGGTCGAACTTGCGCTTGCAAAAGCGGAGCAGAGCGGAGTGATAGACAGCGTTGGGAAGGGATTCAAAATCATAGGAAACGCAACACCAGATCAGCGATCCGCGCTCGAATACATACAAAGGTTTGAATCCGGCACGAATATCTCAAGCGCCAGGGATCTAATCAACCAGGTGGTATTTGATCTGCTCGGATACATAGTTGTCTATCCTGTCGAAGACGAACATAAGTATACAGATGGTTCGGGCAATATTCTGCCTGATGCCATCCTACTTAAAAGAGGTTCGACAGCAAGGGATCTCGCATATAAGATACACACTGATATAGGCGCACGCATGCTCCATGCGTTAGATTGCAGGAGCCATATGATGATCGCCAAAGACAAGGTGCTCAACGATGGAGACATCGTAAAGATAGTCAGCACTGCTAGGTGATCAGTACCGCCTTGCGGAAGTGATCAGCGCGAAAAGCGGCACAATGACTACGCATATCAATGTAGGTACAACGACAGCATATTCGAAGAATATTGCAACAGAAAGGTTCGCGAATGCGCCGTTCTTTGTGCTCTGTGATAGCAGATATATCGTAAATATCACTATCAGGTAGACGACCGCTGAATAGAACGCGTTAACTAACGACCGGATCATTATCTCTTCGTTATCGCCTTCGGTCGATCCCACCTTCGATCCTATCCAGAGCGAGGCAAGCATCGGTATAACAAACAAGCCCGGTATGTATAGTATATAATTAGTAAGTTCTGTTCCGGTGTTTACGAACGAGCCATAACCTGATGATAGCATGCTTGGGAATACGAACAGCTGCAAAGCTGCGGCTACTATCACGATGCCTATCCAGAGCGCCAGAGGGCCTGCCAATGATACCACATTGTCATAATTGCGTCCTTTCTGCTTCTCAACCGGCAAATGAATCACTGATTAAGCTAGTTAGGTAAAGTATATAAATTTGCACGACCAAGTAGCTGTGATAATATGCCACTTTATAGCCCGCAGAGCCAGGCAGGCGTTACAAGCTTCTATGACGCCCCCACAAAGGGGCCTAAGATAAACCCGAAGTTTGTAATAGTAGCAGTGGTGCTCTTCGCGGTAGTTATACTGATAGCGGACCACTTAGTGGTCGCAGCCTGATCTCTCTGTTTATTCCACCATCCTAAACATGTCTTTCCTTACTTCAGTCACTTCTCCGCTCTCCGCCATTATGTATAGTATCGCTCTTATGGCATCAGGCTCCATCTTCAGCGATTCGCTTAGCGTTGATATCGGAATCACGCTTCCGCTCCCAAGCGCTTTGGTTATCCGCGGAGCATTTTTGATCACAAAACCCTTCATGCAGATATAGAATTTCTTATCGAACGCACGTGTCCCTACGATCAGGCCCCGTTTTATGCTCTCTTCGAGTTCTGCCGATGCGGCCGACGCATCGGACTCTGTGCGGAGAACAAGATATCCTTCTGTCTCTATCGCATTGAGATAGCCCTGGCCATAGCTCTCGTCCCAGCGTTTTTTCTCCTGTTGGACAGGAGCTGGTTTCTGGGCGACAGGCTGTTGCTGCTTTTGCGGATAGTCCCTCTTGCCGAACAAGAAGGTGTTGTATATGTCTCTTGGTATGCTGTACTTGAAAGGGTCCTTCGGATCCTTCCTGTAAAGTTCAACCACCTTTCCAGCCACAAGCTTCTGCAGCACCCTCTTTTCAGAATCGTTAAGAAGCGATTCCACCCGTTCTTTTGTGCGTTCACCATACCTGAGCGTGTCGAGCTTCTTCAGCACGTCGAGCGATGCCTGGTCCATGATCGCGGCCTGCTCCTGCTGCTTCCTCCCCTGCTGAGGCTGCTGCGACTTCGCCGTCCCTTCCAGCAGGTTGAGCAGGTCCTTTTTCTTTGCTACGACAAAACTGCGGTCGTTGTGCCTGAAAAACTCAAGCTCTTCGCCTTCCGCTATGCTTAGCGCGTTTATCAATTCGGCTGGCAATTGCACGAAGAGCTTGTTGTTTATTCTTGTAGCTTTGGGCATGTATTACCAACAGATAATAGTTTAATAGGTATGCGTCAGATGTATTAATAATTCCTTCTACGGTTGTTTGATGGTGTCTGTATTACGTGAGGTTATTTCTGAGGCGGCAGCCGCGATAGGCGATGCTGCGCATGCGTGCGGTTACGAAATAGATAACATCGAATCGACGGTATCGATCTCAAAGCAATTCGGCGACATATCATCATCTGCTGCGATGAAGATCGCAAAGCGCGTCGGGGCGAATGCGGCAGAGGTCGCAGGCAAGATCGCCGCGGCTATGAAACCCGTGCGAATGCTGAAAAAGGTTAGCGTCGAAGGCGGATATATAAACATGCATCTTGACCGGAAGGCGTTCGCGTTTGCGGTCCTTTCTAAAGGGAATGAAGCGCCGCAGAGCAGGGGGCGCATGCTGATCGAATACATGTCTGTCAATCCGAACAAGCCATGGCACATCGGCCACCTCAGGAACGCGCTGATAGGCGACGCTCTAGCTAACATATATGAGGCCCACGGATATGAGGTGGAGCGGCAGGATTACATCGATGACCTTGGGCTACAGATGGCTGAGCTGTTGTGGTGGCTTAACACTAACAATCTCGAGAAGCCGCAGGACAAAAAATATGACCTGTGGCTTGGCGAAGAATATGTCAAAGCGAACAAGCATATTGAAGAGCACAAAGAGCAGGCAAAAGATGAGATAGACGAGATGATGGGACTGATGTCACAGGACGGCACTGATGAGTCGATACGGCTTAGGCACATAGCAAGCGAGTGCGTGAAGGCCCAATACCAAACGGCGTTCGATTATAAGATATACCATAACCTGATGGTCTGGGAGAGCGACATAGTTAGGGAGAAGCTGCTCGAGAAGTCATTTGAGGTGATGCTTTCTAAGGGCATAGCAAGAAAGGAGCAGTCGGGCGAATACGCAGGCTGTGTCGTTGTTGACCTTGCCGGGCTGGACGCCAAAGGCGAGATGAAAGGCGATAAAGAGCAGGTGAAGGTGCTGATAAGGAGCAACGGCGCTGCGACCTATCTTGCAAAGGACATCGCATACCACATGTGGAAGACAGGGGTGCTAGAAAATAATTTCTGCTACAGTTTGTTCATGGAAAGACAGCCCAACGGCAAGCCGATATATACCACATCGCGCGAAGGCAAGCGGATGGGCTTCGGGAACGCAGGGATTGTGGTCAACGTGATCGATGCGCGGCAGAGCCAGCCTCAGTCTGTCCTGAGAATGGTGTTCAAGGCGATCGGAGGAAAAGCGGAATCGTCAGAGATACGGCACATAGCATACGGCGAGGTGCAGCTTGAAACTGGCAGCATATCAGGAAGGAAGGGCACATGGATGAACGGTTATACTGCAGACGAGGTGCTCTCAGAAGCGGTAAGAAGAGCCGAAGCGCTCATAACATCAAGGTTTGAGATGGGCGCACAGGAGAAGGCGAACGTTGCGAGATCCGTTGCACTGGCGGCGATAAAGTTTGAGTTCCTTAAGACAGGTCTGGAGAAGACGATCACTTTCTCATTGAAACGGGCGATAAACTTCGAAGGCGACACCGGACCGTACCACCAGTATATGCACGCGAGGGCGAACAGGATAGTTCTGGAGGCTGGCGCAACCACGGATATGAAAATTCCAGACGATATTGAGGATTCGGAGTTTTCCCTGATTAAAATGATCGCACAAACAGATGAGATTGTGGCAAAGGCGTCTAACGAGTCTAGGCCGAATGTGATAACAGACTATCTTGGTGCGCTCTCTTCAGAATTTTCAGGATTCTATGAACGCTGCCCTGTGCTCAAGGCTCCTGAGGGCAGGCGCGGATTCAGGATCGCGCTTACTCGCGCATTCAGGGATAGTTCAGCTGCGATGTTGAAACTGCTAGGGATAGACGCGCCAGAGAGAATGTAGGCGCAACGGTATAAATAGTTAGCGAGGATAATAATTGTCGCAAGGGTCTGTAGCTCAGCTTGGATAGAGCGGCATCCTCCTAAGGTGAAGGTCGTGGGTTCAAATCCCACCAGACCCGTTTTGCTCTTTTGCATCCGCTTGGAGTTAGGTCGAGATTGATCGAGCGCCATGCAAAATCTGTATTTGATAGTCAATGATTTTTAGAAAAGGATATAAGCGCATCAGACTCAAAAAAGATTGTTAAAAGTCACTAGATCGATTAAAACATGAATTTATAGCGTGTGGGGTTCAAAATAGTTACAACCGTTCAGATACATGTAAGGTCTATTTTATGGATTATATGCAACAGAATAGCGGCAGAATTAACAAGGTATAGTTATGTCAAGTTTCATAGAAACCGCAATCTTTTCGTTCTTAATGGGGTTTTCGATATACCTGTCGCTGCCAATAGTGCTTAGGAAGAAGACGAATGAAAAGACAACTAGGATTTTGAATGCGGTTGCGATAGGCATACTCATCTTTCTTATAAGCGATGTATTTTCTGATGCTGCGCCGTTGCTCTACAACAATGGTTCTCCGGGCAATTACATCGCAATACCCAGCCTCGGCATAGCTTTTGCGGTTGCGTTAGCTGTTGGCTTCTTTATGCTTTATTATTTTGAAAACCGTTCCAAGAAAGGCCTGTCGCCAGATAGGATGTCATTAATGATCGCGACCGGTATAGGATTACAGAATCTAACTGAGGGTTTGGTGTTCGGATCGACATCCGGTTCTATTGGTCTGTTCTCCGGAGTTGCTTTGGTGATCTTAATCGGCTTTACATTGCAGAATATCACAGAGGGTTTTCCGATAGCTGCGCCATTCCTTAATAATGAAAAAAAGCTTGGTACCATGGTGCTGCTCTTCCTTATTGGCGGCCTGCCGACAGTGATTGGAGGTATAACAGGATTCTATTACAGCTCAACGCTCTTCAACATATTCTTTGACGGTTTGGCGATAGGTGCGATATTGTATGTTATATTGCCGATGATAAAGCACCAGCTCAGAGATATCGACCCGACCAAGCAGAAGACGATCTATATAGGCATATTCCTTGGATTCATGATAGGTTTCTTGGTCAATCTTATCTAACGCCAGTAGCAGAATATCTCAAACATAATGGCAGACCTTTATTCTTTTTCTGCAAATGATAATCCGATTGTATGTATAGGCTTGGAGTGGTTGGCATAGGTCACTGGTTTAAAAGACTTCACACAGGTGTGCAGCGAGTCGGTGGAATTGAGGTGGCGAAGGGGGTTGGCACACGGCCATATGATAAAAAAGCCGCGCTAATGAAAGAGCTAGGTATAACAAAAGATATGTATTTTACCGTAGACCATATGACAGGATCAATCCCTGAACAGTTCTTTGAAGGCATTGATGTAGTACAGATAGCGGATCCGAATAGGTTTCATTTGAAACAGACGATAGACTCGCTTTCGCACGGGAAGAGAGCGGTTGTTGAAAAGTCATTCGCGGTCAACAAGATAGAGTTTGATGAATTTGTTGAGTATGTCAAGGCCAACAATAAGCAGGACGACACATACCTTCACCTCCACTATATACATAAGATGCCAACTCAGGAGCTTATCGCGCAGAAAGAGAGCATGATCAAAAGATTCGGCAAGCTAAAGGAGGTAAACGCAACGTTCTTTGAACCGGCAAATGATGATGACAGAAACCGTACGTGGCTTTTTGGGCCTGAGAATGGAGGGCTTTTCATGGACTGGATACACCCGATGGAGGTTGTCTTCCATGCGTTTGACTGTAGGTTCGGAGAGATCGAAAGCCTAGATACCTATGCGGTCAATCCGGCTTATGACAGGAAAAATCCCACAGGCATACATGCATCTGTGGGGATTTTAGGTGATGAAATAACGGCCGATGCGCGTCTTAACATGTGGATCGCAAAGGGCGTTGAACAGAACGCATCAAGAAAGTCTATGCGCTTTGTATTCGAATCTGGCAGCTATCTGCGCCTTGACTATATAGGTTCCGAACATGAATTCACTTCGGTTCGCAGAGGAGAGGTTGAACTGGGCCATTTTGACGGCCAGAAATATCTGCCTGAAACCACAAAAATGCTTGTCGGTGAGACCTCTTCAGAGACATACATTAAGGAGATTATTGGCTTGTGCGAAGGCAAGCGGCCAGGGTTCACTATCGACCAGGTGGCTGAGCTGTTCAAACCCCAATGGGAGTACCAATCCAAAGCGGCAGAGATGACGCAGATCCAGAACAGGGAAGAGATAAAAGGCTTTGTAAGCGCAGGCCTTAACGCTTGACCTGTGCAGATATAGGATATTTAAACTTTTTCCAGCTTAGTATAATGGTTGATCATATGGATAGTAAAAAAAATAATCAAAAACTGAAACAGCTCAAGGAACCGGCGTTCATAGTAAAGCCGGTCGCAAAGAATTATGGGCTGGACTATCTCCATCTAACCTTGATCGTTTTAGTTGCGGTGCTCGTGCTGCTTGCATTTGGGCTTTCTTATTCGAAACCTGCGAAAGTGATCACATGCACAGGCGTATGCAGCAACTCAACTCACAACTCCACCGCTGTCCTAGCCGCGGCAGAATCCTATCTTGCGAGCTATAGATCGCTAAACAGCTCTATCTCACTCATACCATATTACTCTCTGCCCAACCAATCGACTGTTTCATATATGCCATCCGATAAGCAGTGGCTAGTTACGATGCCTTATGTTGATCCGCTTAGTTCAAACAGCATATTCAACATAACGCTCGTGATGTATGACAGCAACCTGTCAGTAAGGCAGGCCTACCTTCAATCGATAAAGCCGCCTGGCATTAGTAACTACAGCGTCGCAGGTCTCGGGGCAATATCACTTACCACTCAAGCAGAATGCAGCACAACCAAGCCAATACCGGTATATCTGTTTGCAGACCCATATGCGCCCGGTATGCTATCCGCGCTAAGGACAGCGATAAAAGCGAGCACAGCATATGGAAATTCTATAAAAATGAATTATTACTTTGTCTTCAGCGGTTACTCTGTCTCTAAGTACAAGGGATATGGAGTAAACACCACTCAGTATCTTGGCAGGTACCTTAGCTGCGCGGCAAAGCAACAGAGGTTCAACGACTTCGTTTCGAACCTCAGCATAGGCTATGATGGAAGCCCTCTATCCAACCTGACACTATACCAGATGGCGCTAGGATCAGGGCTCAATACAAGCGCTCTTGGTTCATGCATAGACAACACATCAACATCATTGGCATACCAAGCGGACCTCTACAAGAGCTATCAGGTAATAAACACGCCCCAGTTCGTTGTGAACTGCAAGTACCTTACGCTTCCTGAGACGTTGGACTATGCGATAAACTATTCGCTTGCAAATACAAAGTGATGGACTGGCTCACCTCATAGTCGGTGTGGATCCGGGAAAAACCTGGGGGGTTGCGATGCTTGACCTTGAGGGCAGGCTAGTATGGGCCTCCCACGGCTCAGGAGGGTCATCAGAAGACATGATAGGGATGATAAACAGCGTAGGCAGGCCGATCATAATAGCAGGGGACAGAAAACAATCGAGCGAGCTTGTCAGAAAGGTAAATGCCTCATTTAATTCTGTGCTGTTTGAACCGAAAAAAGATCTTAGCGTTGATATGAAGAGGTCTTTGGCCAAAGATGCAAAAATAAGCAATCCGCATGAGAGGGACGCATATGCTGCGGCTGCTTACGCTTTCAAAAGTTATGTTGCAAAGTTTACCCATGCAGAGCACCTTGCAAAGAGAAGGAATGCTGATAATATAGATGAGATAAAAGCGAAGGTGGTGCTAAAGCATTCTGTGGACGAAGCGATAACAGGGAGAAAGGCAAACAGGCGTTAATTTTGGCTTGCCTGCCATACTTCAGTGTTTGGCAGAACATGCCCATTTTCCTTTACGGATGCATTTGAGTATACATGCGAACCTTTTCCAAGGACAGCAGATGCGCCTATGACCGCTCTATCACCGATTACTGTTCCTTCCTCTATAGTTGCCAGGTCGCCGATTTTCGTTTCGGCTCCGATAGTAGCGTTACAAAGGACTTTAACACATCTGCCTATAACCGTGCCGGCATAAACATTAACGCCTTTTGACAGCTCACTGCCAGACCCTATTTTAGCCCCAGGAAATATCACCGCTCCGCGATCTATTTTTACGTCGTTGCCGATTTCGACGCCTTCAGCAACAAATCCGCCCTTCTGTCTATCTGGGTTAACGTACCTTTTGAATTTTGTGCCTTTATGCAGTACCGTGTCGCTTTTAGCATGCCTTAAGTCGTCAGTATTTATGATTTCTAATCCTTCTGTTCTTTTCCTTAAAATAGCAAGGCAATCTTTCACAGTGTCGGCAAAGATATCCGGCTTGCTATTGGTTTGGCTGAAAAGCGGATATTCTTTGGATCTATCCTTTTTCATATGATAGAACGCAACAAACATAATATAAATAGATTTGCGCGCTAACCAAATGGATTTAAATCTTATCGCATAAACAATAGAGTTGATTATATGACATCTAGATCGGCAATCGCAGGAATAGCGATTATAGTATTGGTAGTTATAGGGATAGTTGCAGTCGTTGGACTGCACGGCAGCAAGGCTAGTACAACGGTGGCTCAGACACAGTCTACAAACCAGAGCAGACAGGGTACTGGCACAGTGGCGGCCAATTCTAACACAACAAGCAATGAGGTAAGCCAGAAGAGTACAGCAAGCAATGCGGTAGGCCAGACGAGTGCAACAAGCAACACGCCGTCTAATACTGTCAGCACTGCACCTGCCCCATCGAATTCAGTAGAGCTCTACTTGAATGAATCAGAATTTGTATCTCTTGTTGGCACAGGCGGAGTATACAAAGTTACAGTTTATAACGCATTGAACAAATCGATGTCGCTCTCTATGGTACCTAATGCCACAATGGCTTGGGCCGCATCATATACAAACAGCACCCCTTACACCCAAAACACAGTTTATGAAAAGGTTGGTGCTTTAGAACAGATATACCAGACAACAACGCCAAAGTTAGCTGTGATGTCATTCGATTCGGAATTGGGGAACACGATAGATATAAACGAGTCGATCGATGGAATGAGCTATGGTTATAAGGTGCTTGGGGGTTCTTCTTCAAACACCTTGCCAGGATCGGAGCTGATAGGTTATAATAGCAAGTATATTGTTATGTACGTATCAGGCACTACATCAAATCAATTGATGCTGGCAAATGACATAGCCACAAAGATAAGCTGATTAAAGCGGTAGATATCCGTGCGCAACAGACGCACGGATTTTTTCTTATTTTTATCTTTTAAAAAGAGCAAATTAATCTTAGGTTCCACATAACGTTAACTGCGGCGCAGCATATTTGAACGCCTCTTCTCTTTATACATGCTTCTGTCTGCCTGTATTATGAGCTCCGCTTTTACGGCATTAATATCTGTACTTCGGCTCAACGGGCCTTTCAGATATCCTAAGCCGATGCTCATCTCGATAGGAATTTTGCCAGCTTTTCTACGTTTGGAATTTTCAGCCTCAAGGGCTTCAATGATTCTATTCTTTATTTTCTGGGATGCTCCTTCAAGCGCCACAGTTTGAGGCACGCCTAATGTTGGGAATACAGGCGCCAACACTGCAAATTCATCTCCGCCTAGCCTAAATACGTAGTCTGTCGCCCGCAAGGAGCGATATAACTTTTCGCTGAAATTTTTTAGGGCGGAGTTGAGCGTCCTGGATACCGCCTCTAATGCTTCGTCGCCTGCCTGGTGCCCCATGGTATCATTCAGCATTTTAAACTTGTCAAGATCGGAAAATACAAGTATGAGCGAACCTGGTGTGCGCACAAGCCTGGAAACCTCACGTATAATAGACTCGCTGAATGCCTTCCTGTTGCCTATGCCTGTTAGATGGTCTATTTTTATATTCTCTTCTAAAATTTTGATTTGTCCGCGTAGGATCTCGTTTTCTTTTCTTAGTAACCGATTCTCCTGTAAGATTTGCGTTTCGCTACGTTTTGAAGTTATGACTTTGGGCATTTCTGGCACCGTTACAGTGATATTAGAGGTTATTAAATATATAAAATATATGATTTTGGCAATTTCCTTATAGGATAAACAGGATGGCGAGCAGTTAGGTATTTATACTTAGCATAAGTATTCATTTGTCTGTTGGACGACTGTGGTGAATTGAACAAGACTAGAGCATTTAGTACCGTCAAGTCACTCTTCGCAGTTAAGGAGATACGCTGTAGGGCAAATCTCATGCCGTTCAGATCGCTTCTGTATGCGACATCATTCGCTATGCTAAAGGCGCCCAAGCGTGGAAATTCCAAGAGCGCACCCGCGGTAGCGGTTTTGTCTGACTCGATTAAGGTTCTGAACATACACGCTACAAGGCTTTACGAGCATTCAGATCCGGACCCTTATTCAATGGCCGATGCGCTCAAAAAAGGCATAAGCGCATACGTCGACCTTTTCTACTCTATGACTCCGGAACAGGTCAGGAACTATATGAACACTGTCGGAAAGTCAAAATTCAGGGTAAAGATAAACAACAATCTGCTTTATATACCTGCTATGATGAGCGAGATAGGCGAGGATGCAAATGTTGTGAAGGACACGCTCTATAACCACATATACGCCATGCCGTTCAAAATGCTATACAGTTCAAGCAGGGCGGCGTTGAGCATATTGCTTCTTGAGAGGGGCATGGCTGTGAATGATGTCAGCTATGATCTGATAAACCAGTTTTCCGCGTATGTCGCAAACATGGATGCGCGCATACAGGAGATATCAAAAGGGAAGATAAACCCGATAAGTGATGAGGAGCTCAAGGCCGAATTCATAGGGCATGCGGTGTCCATATCCGAAGAAACAGATATAAACGTAGCAGAGATAATATCACAGAAGGTAAGGACCGACAGGCATGTCATGAGCGAGCTCGGCGGACTTGTCAGGAAGGCGAGCGCAGATCGCGTCAGGCATCAGCAGAGAAGAAAATAGGCTCCTATCGTCTAGCCTGGTCAAGGACACGGCCCTCTCAAGGCCGAAGCTCGGGTTCAAATCCCGATGGGAGCAGATGCTAAATAAGCTTAAAACAAAAAAATGGTAATATGGCCATAAGAAAAGGGGATGACATACTGTCAAAGATAGCCGTTCAAGTGCCTGAAGAGGGCAGCAGCATGGAAGTCAATAAATTAAGGAGGCTTGATTTTTCCCCTGTATACGATGCATTCAAAAAAAGACATATGAACGAAAATGATTTACAGGCATTCATACAAAAAGACGTCGAATGGAGGAAAAAACTGACAGAACTAGAGAATCTCCGAGCCGAAAAAAATAGGATTTCAAAGCAAATCAGCAAATCTGAAGATAGGGAGGCGCTATTAGCAGAGGCCAAAGATATAGATGAAAAACGATCTAAATGTGAGGCTGAACAGAGGGTTTTGCAGAGTGAAAGGGAGAGCCTGTTACTGGCTCTGCCTAACCTGGTAGATGCCGGCGTTCCAACTGACGTTGCAAAAGTTGTTGGATATATGGGGATTCCGAAGGTCGGGGCCGGCAAGGAAGAAGAATTCAAAGTAAGATATCCTGGGCTTGATTTTACTGTTCTGAAAGGTGTTATGTCCCAATACGACATAATCAAGGCTTTCAATTTAACAGATGAAGAACGCGGGGCAGAACTATCTGGAATGAGATTCTATTACAAAACCAATGAATTAGTGCTGCTAGATCTAGCTCTTTCACTGTATGCTACTAAAAAACTGGCAGAACAGGGCTTCAAATTAATTACACCTCCATATCTTGTCAAGAGGGCTGTCGAAGAGGGTGCAACATCACTTGACGCATTCCAGGAATCGATATACAAGATCGAGGGTGAAGACCTATATCTGATACCCACTGCGGAGCACCCAATCGCTGCGTACAACAGCAATAAAGTGCTCGGAGATCAAAGCCTTCCGCTTCGATATGTAGGATTCAGTCCAGCCTTTAGAAGGGAGGTCGGTGCACACGGGAAAGACACGAAAGGTATATACAGGAATCACCACTTCAATAAGGTAGAGCAATATGTAATCTGCAAGCCAGAGCAAGCAGAAGCGGAATTCAACCTGCTGGTGCAGAATCAAGCCGAACTCCTGCGCGATATCGGCATACCTCTCAGGGTAGCAATTCTGCCCGCTTGGGACATGGATAAAAAGGCAATGATGCAAGCCGATGTGGAGGGCTGGTGGCCAGCTCAAAACAAATACAACGAGCTTGGAAGCCATGGCTATATGGGCTCTTGGCAGGCGACAAGATTGAACATAAAATATGCGGTTAAGGGAAAGGAGCAGAACCAGCTTGCACACACCATCTATGGCACCGGAATAGCAATAGAGCGAACGCTGGCGTGCATGCTCGAAAATTCCATAGGGGAGGATGGAGTTATCAGAGTGCCCAAGGTGCTGTCTGATTATACTGGAATAACCGAAATCAAGCCGGTACACTAATGAGTCTCTCGCTCTGTTTTTGATTATCCTAATCTCTATGTAAGCTTTCCCATCCGCTTCTCTATCCTGTCTATCCACCTTATGTAGTAAAGTTACGTATTCAAGAGATAAGATAAGGCAATAAGCCAAGCAGCAGACTTAACTATCCTAAAGACTTGAGTTCACTTCTAGTGGTCTCTTATTCTCTTAATACGTGTAATAACTTTTATAGAAATTCTAGTTTTTCTTCAATGCCTATACCCCAGCAACTAAAAATCGGATAATTGGAACTACAGGAAATAGCACCTTTTTTCCTTTATTGCTTAAATAGATGTCAGGGGTTTTACTTGTAGTCCTTTTGCGAAGATAAAAGAGGTTTTGCGACTCAAAGAAAAGGATATAAACAATAAATGGAGATTATACTTGATAAGGATGGATGGAGATAGGAAATCTAAGCGTATGCTCAAAAAACGATTTGAAGAGGTTCTTCAGCGCGCAAAAGCACGTATTCTAAAGGAGAATCCTAATGTTATAGGAATAATCGTTGATGGAAGCGTAGCTAGAGGGGATCAAGGCCCATATAGTGACATTGACATTATTGCCCTAACAAAACCAAAATCTAAGCTCAAGAAACTTTTTTACTTTGACGATAGGATACAAATAGATATCTGGTTCATGGCAATAGATAGTTATGATAAAGCTCCAGAAGGGGAAGGGACAATATATGCCAGAGATTCAGAAAGTCATCGTATACTCTTCGATAAAGGTGGACGTGTTAAAAAGATTTTAGATAAATGGGAACATGTTCCACCTAAAAATAGCGATATACAAGAAATGCTTGAACATTCGTGTAGAAATCTGATAGAGTATACTGGTAAAGTTAGGAATGGCTGGATAGTCAAAGATGAATATCTAGTCAGATACGCTGCTCACATGGTTGCTGAGGCCTCACAGAATCCCATAATAATTTGTAACAATATACGTGTAAGAGGCGAGAATACGGTATGGACGCAACTCATGGCAGCGAAAAGGAAGCCTAAGCACTTTTCTGTTGATTATCCAATATGCTTTTCTTTAGTGGGTGAAACAAATACTCGAAAGGTGTATGATTCTGCCATAAGGCTAGCTAAGGAGTCACTTTTATTCATTGAGAAACAGACCGATAAAAAATTAATAAACGAACATATAATATCGATGCTCTCTTACAAGTCAGAATCGGATATCATTGGGTAAGTAAATGACTATGCCATAAAACGAAGCTAAGTCCGGCCAAGGACGCGGGGCTTTCAACCACGCAACTCTGATCCAAATTTCGATGGGAGCAAATGAAATTTAGGGTTATATGTAACCCCAACACTCTTATAAATAATTTTATATAGATAAATCATATGGCTTTGTTAGAACAAAAAAGAAAATATTACGTATATATCTGAAAACAACGATTGCAAAAATGTCGAATTTTATGTTGTCCCAAAACTTCGAATAGAAAGATGCGCAGCGCAATAGGTTTGTCTTATATCATTGAGATACAGATGGTTCTGGTGGTTTTGGTCTCTTTCTAAGCAAAATTATCAATGCGGCAATTATCGCTATTGCGCCGATAAGGATGGCAGTGTTGCTGCTTATGCCAATATTCTGGTTTTTCCCAGATATTGCGGTCTGGTTGAGTGTTTCGGTTTTGTTGCTATTCTGTAGCACAGTAGTAGTGCTGGTTGCCATTGTGGTTGTATAGACCGTTGTTGTGGTTACCTTGGTTGTTGTGTCCGTGGTTGTTGTTGGCAGTGTTGAAGTAGTAGTGATAGGAATTGTGGTTGTGGTTTTTGGCGGGACCAATAGCCCTGTCTGGAAGGTTCCGTTCGGGTATAGCACATCTGCTTGCCCATCGTAGCTGTTGAATGAATATGGCAGATCTTGAGAGTTTAGTTCTGTCGTATTTTCTGGGGTGTAACTTATGATGTCGCCGCTGGCCTGCTGTTGCGCCACTACATAACCAATATTGCTACTTGAGCTTAGACAATTCGGATTTTCGCATATTTTGAACAGAAAGAGCCACCCGCTATTCGGCATCTGGCCGTATGGTGAATATGTCTGCTGATACTCCTGGTAGTATGCGGGTGTTCCGTTCTGATAATAATATGGTGCATTATGGTGCCACTCAGTCATCAGCCCTGTGAAGAACCCTGCATAGTTAGGCGATCTGAGCGTACCTTCAAATCCTGTGGCACCCGCATTACTGAAATTCATTTCTGCTACCGCGCCAGTATTCCAGTCTCTCATTGACATGGTGATGTTTCTGCCATTCACCGAAATTGACAACAGTATTTTGTCACCGTTGTTTATGCTTCCAGTCATGTTCATTACTCCACCGCAGGCTCCGCCCGGGCAGACAGGCGCTATTACTGTGCCGTTCGGATTGAATACATTGTAGTTCACCAAGAACCCGTCCGCATGGCTGAGCTGCTGTGAGGCGTTATCCTCTATTGACCAATTATATGATACCCCTATCTGATACCAGTATCCTGCGTTTGAAAGCGCATTTAGAAGATATGCAGGCCCTATCCCATCATTATCTGACTGCGCTATCGCGGTAATATTATAGGCTAGCGTTTCCTGCTGCTGCATGGGCTGGCTGAACGCCACTCCTGAGGATTCCATCCATGAGTCGGCATGCGATAGTGCCATAACTGAAGTGAAGACAACAAGTGCTGACACAAGCATTAGCATGGCATTATGTTTCATCCTATCACTTTGAACTTTGAAATTAGTCATTATATAACCTGCTATGGTGTGCGGAGTAGTTAAAAATTTAGGTATATAAAGAACTTGGATCAGATGGCTAATACGCGTGAAAAGAGCAGTTACGTTCTTTTTTTAGCCTGTACTTTTATATTTCTAATTTTTGAGCAGTCAATGCTCGTACTCACATTCCTTACGGCAGAAGGGATTATTTTCGGGGTTTTTGGAGCTATTATCTTTTCCTTTTGTGCGTTTGGCTACCTAGCTCTTGACGGTCCGATAAGGGAAAATATTGTTCTTTTCTCATTCATTGCGAGTGCGATTAACCTTTTATTAATGGCGTGCTATGTTGGAGGATTCCCATTACCTTTGTTTAAGGTTTTAGGAACAGAGTATCTACTCACGACTGCAATGATTTTACTCCCTTCTATTCCTTTTTTCATTGGAATATCGCTTTTAAGGAATAGAGAAAAGATGCGGGCCCATTTTGGTTACGTTCTTGTATTCTTAGCGGTTTCACTGATAGTGGTATATTTTGCATCGGGTTTGGTTGTACGAAATTACGTTGTTGATGATGAGACATATATCGCCATGGCTTCAGTGGTAAATCTTGCCGCTCATGGACTAAACCCATATACAAATTCGCTCGCATCCCAGTTGTATGCAAATAGTTACTTGGGCATGACAATCACTACCGATAACCACATATTGGGCACGCTCAATTATCCTTCGCTCTATATGCTTTCTAACGCACCGTTCATTCTGCTAGCTCCTACGAAAACCATTTACAGTATTGAGCATTTTGTCACAGGCGTAGAGTATGCTGTCTTTTTGATATTCTTGCTAGTAGTTATAGGGTTAAGTATAAAATGGAAAAAAGTAGGTATCGAATTAATCGGCTTAGTGCTGATGATTGGATTCATGTTAATGATAACTGCATCAATAAATGAAATTCTTATGCTTGCTCTGCTCATACTTGCATACAAAGAGGCAGGCCATAAATATTCTTGGCTTCTTTTAGGCCTTTGTATTTCAATGCAGGAGCTACTTTGGATTCCGGTAGTTCTGATATTAGTTTATACCATCAGAAATTATGGTTTGAAAAAAGGCCTTTATGATATTTTAGGTGCTGCGCTTGTGTTTTTGGCCTTAAACGCTTACTTTATTTTGATTGGGCCAGGCGCATTCTTTGGGAAGATCTTTTCAACTACGCATGGAAATATCCTTCCGATTAGCTTTTCCCCATTCGGTATGTTGATATTGTTTGGATATCATACTCTTCTTAGCCTTTCAACAGCTTCGTTCTATCTAATGATGTTGATTGTTGTAGTTGCATTATTCTACTTTAATACAAAGAGGCTGATCGGATTATTTAGCGT
>JAJYYC010000019.1 GCA_021801385.1 Microcaldota archaeon
CAAACCAGCAATTACTCAAGTGTATAAGCATGGCAAAATATAGAATCCCGAATAATGGCACGGAGGAACAACTCCATGATCATATAGATAGACTAATAAAGGGATTTACCAGTGCCACTAATCGGCCTTTGTAGTAACATATATAAATTATATAATGCGTTACAATTCACATGGCGGACGACTTTCCGCAGGACGACGAGGTCAGCTCTACCCATGCAGAATGGCATACTAGTGACTACCCTCAAGGAACTCAAGGTGAACCTAGCGATTAGCCTGTCCCACATGATGAAGAGCCTGAAGAGGAAAATAAGACTGAGGATAAACAATCAGATCAGGAAGCAGAATCTGAGCAGGACATGGATGAAAATGATAGCGGTGAACCACAGGATAAAGGCGAAACCCCATCTGATGATTTAGAGGGGAAAGGCTCAGAAGAAACTTATGATTCTACAACTAATGAAAATAATGATTCGGAAAATTCAGAGGAGTCTGAGAATGAAGACTCAACATCTGGAACGAAAAAATCTAATTCCAAAAAATTAAACCGGATCATCAGTGATACTACAGAGGAATCAGGCGTGGAATCTGAAAACGCAGATGTTTCTAATAAGGATTCAGGTTTGGAATCTGAAAATGAAGAAACTGCCACGGCTGCAGACGTTAAAACCCAACAAGCTAATGATAGTTCAGATGCCGATGAGCCTCAGACATCAGATGACGAAAAACCTCCTTCAGATAGTTATGTTTCTTCACCACAGGAACCACAAAGTAATGAAGCATACAGGCAAGACTACAAAACATACGGTGAAACAAGTTCTGGGAATTACAGTTATAACCAGTATACGTCGCAACCTGGTTCTGATACTCCGCTTTCGCCACAACCCGGCTCGCAAGGCAATTATGGCGGTTCAGCATATGAACAGCAAGGTACCTACACATCAGGCGGTCAAGATAAGATAGATGGTAATTACATAGGAAGTCCTGACAACAGTAAGGCTTCTGATTACAAAGGTCTTACCCCAATGGGATCCGAAGCTGCTTCCTCTGAACAGCCTAAAGAGGGAATAAATAATGAATATAATTATACACAGCAGGACCAAGGAAACAAAACCAAAATATTGATAATACTTGGTTTGGCCGTGGTTTTCATAGTTATACTTTTATTGTTAATACCAAGACTTACGGCACATAGCAGCAATACATCATCTATAACAAAATCTAACAGCAGCACGACCCAAACAGAGCAAAACAGCATCGGCACTGAACCGCAAACCACTACTATACCTAGCGGCGTGAGCGTGAGCAAGCCATATGATGTAGTAATAAATAACGTCGACGATATATTCAATTATACTGGACCCACAACCAATGGACAGACAAACTGTGACTATTCTAGTCACAGCAAATATGTTACATATAGCAACATTGTCAATTCAAGCTCAGAATTTCTTGGCTCTTGGATTGCCACTTCAGGTTCATGCCCTTTGACAATAGAAGGGATATATGTCGAATCACCAGGATTCGGAATAATAAATGTGAATCCGAGCACGCCAATAACTCTTCCGCAGAACTCGACTCTATATTTCTCAATAACTCTTACAAGCCCGAAGGGAAGTTATGAAGGGCCTTTAACATTCCTTATACGTGAGGATTGAGATGTTTACAAAACATATTGGTAGCATTAAAGTCGGCGAAATAGGGATTGGAACTTGGAATATGCTTGGCTCCGACAATGAATATAAAGCAATAAAGGCTTCACTAAAGAATGGGATAAACCTTGTTGATACCGCAGAGATGTATGGAAATGAGGAGTTCGTAGGACGTGCTGTGGCTGGAACAAAAATGCTTGTTGCAACAAAGGTTTCTCCGCACCATTTTAAACGAGCCAGTCTCATAAATTCAGGAAAGTCAAGCCTCTCCCGTTTAGGTAGGAAGTCCATCGATTTGTACCAGCTCCATTGGCCGAATATGCGTATACCCATACATGAGACAATTTCTGCAATGGAGGAGCTCGCAGACACTGGAATTGTTAAAAATATAGGTGTTAGCAACTTCTCGCTTCGTGAGCTGGAAGATGTGGTTTCGTGTACTGAAAGGCATAGGATAGTCTCTAACCAGGTGGAACACAGCATACTTTTCACAGAAGCTGCAGATGAAATAAGAGATTATTGCAAGGAGAATAAGATAATTATCATTGCATACAGCCCTCTCGCACGTGGTGCCATATTCAAGAATGGAAAGCTTCTACAGCTCCTCCAGGAGATAGGGAAGAGGCACAACAAAAGTGTTTCTCAGGTTGCGCTCAATTGGCTTGTTTCCGACCCCAATGTCGTTGCAATACCGAAAGCATCTGACCCAAAACATGCGGTAGAAAATGCAGGTGCATCAGGCTGGAGGCTGAGCAGATCTGAGATTGATGATATATCAGAGTATTCTGGCGGTAAAATTCCGATAGCAAAGTTTGTAAAACCAATCATTGGACTTGGAGCAAGCATCGGTGGATTTTATGAGCATATGAACTCCATTAAGGCGGCTGCTCATCGAAAGCGCAATACTACCAAGTCCTCGAAGAAGTAATGCTCTTTTGCTATCAGGTCTACCCCTTTAGACAGATCCTTATGCCATTGATTGAATGAACTTTCTAGTAGCAATGCGCATCCACCGGGTTTGAGATATGTTCTGAAACATGAAATAAACTCGTCTATAAGGCGTCTTCCGTCTCTTCCCCCATCAAGCGCGGCATCTTTTACAGAATCGCTTGGAAGATATGGCGGATTGAATGAGATTAGATTGAAGCTGTCATCTATTTTAGAAAACATGTCTGAGACTATAAACTTACCTGTTACGCGGTTTGCTGCCGCGTTGCGCTTTGCGGTTGATATTGCAGCAGGATTTATATCTGCGAATGTGACCGTGCATCCCGATTTTGCTGCTACAATCCCCTGTATGCCAGAACCTGTTCCTAAATCCAACATCTTTCCTTTTGCAAACCTCTGTACGGATGAAGCAAGTAGGTATGAATCCTCGCGAGGATAATAGACATCTCCGTTGCATGAGATTTTTATTTTATCTGCGATCATGGCAAAATATCGCGGACAACCAATATATTGGTTGGGGAGGGAGGCCCCTACTGTAGAAGCCTTCCCTTCAACCCGCCTGCGGTCACAAAAAGTTCCACGCGGTACACTCTTTCCCGCAACAGGGCCTCTTTTGAGAACTCGCTCATCTTTGCGCATCGAACTATGCTTTCGATCCACTCGATAAGGTCATCCCTCAACTTTCCGTCAGAGACTCCGCGCGAGACCATCCCGTCCTCTGATACGGCTCCGTATACTGCGTTCATGTGTTCCACTAGGTGGTCTATCCCCATTGAGAGCTCACGCTCTGCCATCCAATTTGCCATGTTCCAACCTCGGAAAACGCCGCTCGCACTGGCAAGACCTCAGGAGAAGTCCCATTGCTGGGTTTGCCGCTTTATAGTGCCGGCTGCACGTTTCCTGCTATTATAACTTCAACCACATATTTATACTTTACTACATAAAAGTTACTTTTAAGTAAGTATTAAATACTTTAGTAATATCATATTATCGCCAATCCAATTGGCTGACCTCGGAGAGGCCCGCGCCATGTGGCGCGGGCTCATATTTTCCTGTTTATCGCTTCAGCCAATTCCACTCCTGAAATTTCCTCTGGATGTATGATTCTTGTTGCGCCTGCGAGGAGTATCTTGTCACTGTCCTCAGAGTTGTTAACTATCGATATGATAAGCGCGCCTTGATCTGCCTCTTTAGCGGTGAGTGCTATCATAGCATTATGCATGTCGCTAGAACTGCATGCGACAACGCAGAAGCATTTTTCTATTCCCGCGGCTATGAAGCTGTCGACCTCCTTTATGTCGCCTGTTATGGAATAGAATCCGGCAGCTCTCGCAGAAGCAGCTTCACTCTTCGAGCGCGCTATGATCACGGATTTAACCCCATCGGCAGCGAGCGCCTTTGCTATCGCATTAGAAGTATCGTTGTACGGGGCTATTATCGAATGTTTTTCCATGCTGTGGACCACAGACCTTGTTATGTGCTCTCTTATTGCTAGGTTATGTATTACGTCAAGAAACAGTGTAGCAAGCAATAGAGTTAGTATCGGTAATATCGCAGCGTCTATGACCTTTGCGAGGAGCAGTTCTGAATTTGATGCGACAGAAGTCGATATGCCAATGTAGTTTACCTGTAGTGAGCTTAGAGCTGTGTCGATTAGCGCGCTCCTGAATCCTATTCCGTTGTGTACCTTTATTGATATGGAGAGTATGAATAATATGGCAACGATTAACGCGAGCATTCGTTTTGTCCTTCCTAATGTGGCCATCATTTGTCACCCAGCGCCTTCGCCAGCTCCTTTCCGGCAGCAACCTCGGGCATTATGCACATGCTTGACCCTGCCCTCACCATCTTTGCATTTGCAAGATATGTATTTGCCTTTGATATGACCCTTGCTTTGGCGTTAGCCTTTCTTGCTGTTATCACTCCGAGCAGGTTCCTGAAGTCGTCCTCTGTGCAGAACGCAACGGCCTTGGCCTTATCTATTCCCGCCTTTTCCAGAATGCCGTGTTCTGCGAAGTCTCCAGCTATCGTCGCATATCCCGCTTCGCGGGCCTCCTCTACCCTCTCCTTGTTTGACTCGACCACTATGAATTTCTTCCTATCAAGTGAAAGCCTATCACAAACCTTCTCCCCAAGCTCCGAATAGCCGCATACGAGTATATGCCTTCCAGTATACCTGCCTATCATTCTTGTTAACCTTGTTCGTATGTCTATCCCGCCTATTATTTCTATCATCCATGCGATCGCCAAACCTACGATCACCGCTTTTAATATGCCGTCAACAAAAAGTACTGATACAAGTTCGTATAATTTAGCGCTGTGCGCAGGTATTGATGCGATTACCAGCTGCGAAAAGCCCTCGTTGTTCACATCCAGCATCGCTGACATGGTGATGTATATCGCACCATAGCTGTTGCCCGAAAGTTTCAATATTATTAGATATGAGGATATGATTGCTATTGCTATTAGAGCCAACACCAAAATTATTAGCATTCGAGAAGATAGTGTAGGATCCCCAGCTGTGTCGGAATCAGACATCTTTTCGACCTGTTCGCTCTATCTCCTTGATTATCTCTCGTGCGGCAGTTATTCGAGGCGCGACAACATAGTTTGCACCCGCATCGGCAAGCTTGCCCTTAACGAACTCGTCGTTCGCCCTTGAGACTATATATATGTCCTTGCGCATGTCCCTTGCGGTTATGACAGAGAACATGTTCTTCGCATCGTCATCGAGAACGATCGCTATCGCAGATGCTTTTGCTATGCCGGCTCGTTCAAGCACGCTGGATTTTGTCGCGTCGCCCTCTACCACCTTATAGCCTTCAGCGCGAAGGCGTTCCGCTTTTTCTGGATTGCTCTCTATTATCACTATGCGTGATTTCTTTGCGCCGAGATGCTGAACCAGGTTCTCCCCAACAACCCCGTATCCGCATACAATGATGTGGCCACGCTTCTCCATCGCATATAGATGAATGCAAACAATAAAAAGCCCTCTTTTTCAGGAATGTATAATTAATTTTAGCTGTAAAATAGGGTTGTGAGTGCTTGATAGAGCCGCTTTATTGGTTTATGCTGCTACTGCTCGGATCCGGAGCGGGATTTGCCGGCTCGATAAGTGGGCTAGGCGGCGGAGTTTTGATAATCCCTGCATTGACCTTGCTGTTTGGTATGCCATTGGACATAGCAGCAGGCGCCAGCCTTGTGGCCACAATAGCTACGTCTAGCGGAGCTGCCTCCGCATACATAAAGGACAGGCTGGCAAACATAAAGATAGGGATGTCTCTCGAGATGGCGACCACAGCCGGAGCGATAGTCGGATCGCTCATCGCAGTTACATTATATGCGAAAAACCTGTCTTATATAATCTTTATTATATTCGGCTCTGTGTTGTTGGTATCTGCGTATCCCCAGATAAAAAAGCTCAAAAAGGGCACTTACAAGATAAACAAGCCAGATGCAAGCACTAAAATACTGCAGTTAAGCGGCAGTTATTATGACGAGGCTTCGGGCAAGCGGATCAGGTACAACGCTGTTAGATGGGTCTATGGCGAGATTGTTATGCTTTTCGCTGGCATAATATCAGGCCTGCTCGGGGTCGGGTCAGGAGTACTCAAGGTCATAGGAATGGATGACGCAATGAGATTACCGATAAAGGTCACGACCTCCACGAGCGATTTTATGATAGGGGTGACTGCAGCCGCAAGCAGCGCAGTCTACTGGACTTTTGGATACATAAAACCTGAGATTGTTGCGCCGATTGTGATTGGCGTTGTATTCGGCTCGTTTGCGGGGTCAAAGTTCATGGAACGCAGCCAGAGCAGAAGGATACGCATGATATTTATAATCCTGCTCGCAGTTGTAGGGATAGAGATGGTGCTTAGGGGCTTGGGTGTTGCGTGATGGACTTCGATGACCTGATAGGCTGGACGATACGTTTGGGGCTAGCGATCAGCGCATGCATACTGGTTGCGGGTTCTGCGTTTTCATACTATGGAAACGGCAATCTAGGAATAGAACTCACATATGCAGGTGTTATAATATTGATCGCTACACCAGTAACACGTGTTGCGATGTCGATCGCACTTTTCTCAAAGTCTAGGAATTGGCTCTACGTCGCGATAACCACAGTGGTTTTCATCAACCTTATGATAGCGATATTCCTGCTGCCATTAATTCTAGGCAAATAACCGATTATTTGGCCTATGTGGTAGAATTTGATGCATCAAAATTTGCGCGAAATCAGTAACAGATTTTAAATTTATTTCGGTTCCAGGCGTAATAATATTAGCTATAATATTTCTCATAGTCCTGCATATGAGATGCCTATTTTCCATAAGTGTAGGAGAGAGGCACATCACTTGTTTTGTGCGTTTAATCAGACATGTAGCTCCAGCCAGATTCGAACTGGCGTTTACGGCTCCAGAGGCCGCCGTCCTTGACCACTAGACGATGGAGCTGGACACTTATCTGTTCTGGTATTGAGGTTTATTAATGTTGCGAGCGGAGCCGATTATCGCAGCATATGTATTATATGTTTGCACAAAATAATATCTGTTTTAATGATGCGCGCAGACGTGACAATCTCAGAGGAGATCAAACAGATACTCATTGCAGATGCTGTTCTTACGATATCTTTCGCCTTCGCCCTCAATGGAGGGATTGGCGGTAGCTACAAGGGCATTCTTATGCTTCTCCCGATATCTGCGCTCGCAATAACGCTAAATTTCATACTTCATGAGATGATGCATAAGTTCACAGCGCAGCGCTATGGTGCGATAGCACATTTCATGTCATCAAGAAACGGTCTAATAATAACGCTCGTGAGCGGACTGTTCGGCTTCCTTATAGGCATACCAGGGGCCACTTATATATATTCCAACAGGTTCACCAAACGGGAGAATGGCATAGTCAGCTTTGCGGGTCCGCTAACCAACATGGCGGTATTCTGCATATTCCTTGCTCTGTCGCTTGTTACAGCGAGCAGCGCAACGTACCTACAGGGAGCATATAGCATCGTCATAGAGATAAGCCTCTTTCTTGCGTTCTTCAACATGCTTCCGATATATCCTTTGGATGGCAGCAAGGTGCTCGCATGGAACGCACCACTGTATGTCATATCAATGGCAATCATATTCGCAGCTCTTTATCTATTCACAGGAATAGGTCTCATATATGTTGTTTACCTGATAATTCTTGCACTCTTCTTCTCGTTCATTGGAAGGATTCTGCTTATCAGCAGGTAGGCTTTCTGCTGTGCTAATCCCTTACTTTAGAACGGTCCAATCGCATATTTAAGCTTTAACTAAGAATTATAAAAGGGTTGAATGGATTCTAAGACACCCGCTGGAGATAGTAAGGAGACTAAAACGAGTATAGATTCGCTCCTTGATCTTCTAAACAAATATGGAAAGCGGGACCTTACGAACATCGCTTTGGAGTTAAGGGTGAGCCCAGCAATAGTAGAGAGTTGGGTGAAAATACTTGAATCAGGAAAGCTCGTGAAAATAAGCTATGAAATGGGCAAAATGTACGTGAGCCCTTTAGGTAAAGGCGACACTGAAGAGAGCGTGGCTGAAAATTCGGATATTAAAAAGGACGCAATTGGAAACGAGATAGATTTTGATAAACTGGTGCTCGAGAAGTTCTCCGAAAGGATCCAGCGACTTTCTAACGTAACGAATAACATCACTACGATTTATAAGCAACGGCTTCCAGAGATACAGAAAGTTTTCACCGACCTTGACAAGCTTTACCTCCCCGCGGAGCAAAAAATGAATGAGGTTGGTGAGTTAGATGCGAAATTTAAGGCCAAACTCGCAGAGATAGATGCTACACTCGCAAAGATGTATTCGAAAATAGATTCAGCCAGCGCTGAAAGCAAGTCCAAACTTGGTGGTTCTACCAGTGACGAGATTAATGCGCTGCTTAAGAGGGCAGAGCTTGCCAGAGAATCCATAAACCAGTTCGAAGAGACCAAACAGAAATTTTACAAATCGCTTGACACTGAAATAAACCAGCGCGTGAAGGAATTCAAAGGCATGGCAGTCAAGTCCGTCAATGAAATATATGAGAGTATAAATTTGGACAGCAAAGCAGCGGATCTGGCAATAAAAACGATAAAAGATGAGATCGCATCTGCGCAACGCATGAATGCGGAATTAAAGGGCATTGAGCGCGACACTGAGTCTGCGCGTAAACTGATAGAGCATTACAAGAAGGATTATGCGGACAAGAGAGAACGTGCAGTTCATGAGGCACAGGCATATGCGAAGATATTCGTAAACGATTTTGATGGTGCAAAAAAGGAACTTCAGGAACTTAAATTAGAGTTCGGAGAGGCAGAAGAACTCAACAGGTCAATATCTGAAATAATAGAGCAGGTGGGTGAGATGAAAAAGATGGTTGAACATGCCAAGAATGATCTCGCAGAGATACGTACGCAGCTGAATGCAGTAAATGCATCAAAGACCATAACGGTTGAAAGCAGAGAAAAAATGCTCAACGAAATCAATAAAAAGACGTCCGATGTTGCTGAAAAAATAAAGAAAATGAATGAGGTGTTGACAGATGTTGAGTTTAAGATAAAGGGAGACGAGAAGAGCGAAGACAGCACCAACAAACCAGATGTTTAATCGAAACTATTAGAATTTGCAAAATAACTTCAGAATAACGTCTTTTTCTATGAAAAAACAGGCTTAAGAGATGGTCCAATCGCTTATTTAAGCTTTAACTAAGAATTATAAAAGAGTTAAATGGACCAGAATACGACCGCTGGTGACATCAAAGAGGCAAAAACTAACATAGACTCGCTCCTTGACCTTATCAATAGGCAGAGAAAGCGCGACATTATGAGCATAGCTCTGGAGCTAGGAGTAAGCCCGAACATAATAGAGAGCTGGGCAAAAACACTAGAATCAGAAAAGCGCATAAAAATAACCAATGAACTAGGCAAGATGTATATAAGTTTGTATGACGGCTCCGATAGAGATACATCCACAGCACCAAGAATCTCAGCAACTGAAAAACAAGATGGTGCAAAAATACTTTCTACTTATACGATTGATGCCCATGGCATGATAGTTAAGATAGAGATCTCTGATACGCCAACAGAGTTCGTGCACCAGTATAATGTTACATTCCCCGGAATCGGCAACGCAACAAAACTCATACTGATGTCTTTCAGGACCGAACTTACCAGTTTAGTAAGGCTTGACCCTGGAAGGATACAGGATGAGAAATACATAAAAGAGATGAACCAGAGGTACAGGGATGCTAGCGTAGTCCTAATAGAGAAATACATACCAGGTACGAATACTGAGACAAAGGCTCTGCTGACATCATACATAATAAACATGATGCTGGGGCTCGGAGACCTAGAAGTATTGCTTGCTGATGAGAACCTTGAAGAGATAGCTGTGAATGGCGCGCGAGATTTTGTCTGGATTTTCCATAAAACATTAGGATGGTGCAGAACGAACATAAAACCGCAGAGCGATGAATCGATATATGAGCAGGCAGCACAGATAGGCAGGCACATAGGCAGGGAGATAAACAACCTTGCCCCGCTCATGGATGCTGAGCTGACAGATGGTTCAAGAGTGAATGCGACGCTATATCCGATATCACAGGCCGGGAACACGCTTACGATAAGGAAATTCGCAAAGAACCCTTGGACGATGCCCGCTCTTGTAAAGCTTGGGTCGATATCTAGCGATATAGCATCGCTCATCTGGCTCTGCATACAGAACGAGATCAGCATACTTATATCTGGAGGAACGGCAAGTGGAAAGACCAGTTTCCTTAACGCATGCAGCATGTTCTTCCCAGCTAACCGTAGAATTATATCCATAGAAGAGACAAGAGAGCTTGAGCTCCCGAAGTTCCTGCAGTGGATTGCGATGATATCAAGGGAGCCGAACCCAGAAGGAAAGGGAGAGATAACGCTCTATGACCTTATGGTAAATGCACTCAGACAGAGGCCCGATATCATGCTTGTGGGAGAGATAAGAACAAAGAAAGATGCGGAGACGCTCTTTGAGGCGATACACACAGGTCACTCGGTATATGGAACTGTACATGCAGACAATGCAGAAGACACTATAATAAGAATGACAAACCCGCCTATAGACATACCAAAGATAACGATGAACGCGATAGGCGCGGTTGTAACGCTATTCAGGCACAGGACAAAGGGCGTGAGACGTATGCTCGAATTTGGAGAGATGCTTGGTACTGGCGATATAAACGTGCTCCATAGATGGAACATCATAGATGACACGTTCAACCAGATAAGTGAAATGACAAGGCTGCTTGAGACCCTGACGCTTTACGGCGGGCTGACCAACAAAGAGATGATGGACGACCTTGCAAGCAAGAAGCTCGTGATAGAGTGGATGGTAAAGAACAACGTAATAAACATAGACGACTCAGGATTTCTGGTCGCTAACTATTATAAGGATCCGGAGCGCGTGGTGAAGATCGCTTCGGAAGGGATGAAATTTTCAAGGGATATATTTTAGTGGTAATATTGCGAACATACTCTGAGCTTGTGGCTGTCGTGCAGGATATTGACACGGGCGTGGTACAACGTCCTGCAACGGTCAACATCGAGTTTACAGAAGAAGCGGATGATAGTGATAAGGCTCAGAGCTATTCTTTGCTATTAACAAAGATATCAGGATACCAGCAGGAAACCAGAAAGAACACCAAAACTCCAATCCAGCAGACAGCTAATTATACCCAAAGCGAACCGAAAGCGATAGATAGTCTAACTGTTACAAAAACCATCGCAGAGCCGAAAATTGAGCCTGTAGAAACAAAAATTAATAAAACATCAAAATATGATGGTGTTGAAAAAACAGGGATACAAAAACCTTACACCGCTGATTCGACGCCTAAAGCCAACGTTGGATTAAATCAGGCGCAGAAAATTAATGTTAAAAATGAACTTATGCTTGGGCCAGCGCAAAAAATCGATTTGATAAAAGCGGCAGCAAACGACGAGCTCAAGGCGATAGTGCAGAACATACCGGATGTTCCAGAAGTGCATGAAATAAAGGTTGAACAGAATAAAGGCGGACTGGTGCTTCTGAAGCTATCTGTTAATGATCAGGTTGATGAGCTACAAAAGATATTTGACGGCGTTTCATTAAATGATTTCGATAATGAGCAGATGGATATAATAAGATTGGAGGTTAACGGACTTGCAACCTACATAAACACCGCAGAAGGCAGAGCCGCATCATCAAAATCAGATCCAAGGCTTGTCCAAATAAGGGACAGGCTAGTATCCGATTTGGTATTGAAAGTTGGTGCTCAACATGGATAGTGAAAAAACTATCGTGGTTGATGGCCAAGAGATAAAATTAGAGAAAAAACCTGGCCCTTTTTCATCCATGTTTAGAAAGAAAACTCCTAAGATTCAAAAACAGACTCCTCAGACTGAAAGCGGCCAAACATCACAAGCACACTCAGGACCCGCAAACCCGAATGATATGCGTGAGCCTAGCGCTTTCAGGAAGAAGATAGAGAACTTCGGAAAAAAGCGTAAGGGTCTTGAGGCGGCAATGAAGGAGCAGCAGATGAAGATAAGCATGTACGACTTCGTAAGAAACATGCTAATAGCCGCAGTAGCGTTAGGAGCAATAACAGGAGCCGCTTCTCTGATACTTTTCCTGCGCATATTACCTACTGAGACTGCCGCTCTGCTTTTGAGCGCCATGGTGGGTTTGATGGTCGGATTATTCACATTCCAGCTCTTTCTAGGATTTCCGCTCAGGAAGGGAAGCAGGTCTTCCAAGAATATAGAACGTGACATTCTATTCGCAGCGAGAGATTTGATTATATCTTTAAGGTCAGGGATGCCGTTGTTCAATGCGATCACATCGGTTAGCACAGGATACGGAGATGCTAGCACCGAATTCTCCAAAATAGTAGATAAAGTGCAGCTTGGCGTCCCTTTGGAAGATGCTATAGACCAGACCGTTGCAGCCACTAAGAGCCCTTCTTTCAGAAGGATCATGCTACAGGCTGCTGTGAGCATAAGAGCAGGAGCAGACGTGACATCAGCACTTCAGAGCATCATAGATCAGCTATCACAGGAGAGGGTTATTGAACTTAGAAGATACGGCCAGAAGCTTAACGCGATAGCTATGTTTTATATGCTCTTCGGAATCATAGTCCCAAGCATGGGTATAGCTGTGCTCACCATACTCACAACTTTTATATCAATCTTCACAGTCAACATAACGATATTAGAGTTCGCATTAGTAGGTATTATATTCCTTCAAATAGTATTTCTAAAGATGATAGGCTCATCAAGGCCCGTGTTTACGATGTGAAATCATGGCGATAAGGTTCGAAAGGCTTGTGTCAAGGAACGTGGCTGTACTTCTATCTAAGGAGCTCGACCTTGCCGGCATGAAAATGGCAGTAGAGAATCTTGTAAGGATCATGATTGTAGGTTTCATTGCAATATTGATAGTATCAGCTTTCGTTATAGACCTTATAATAAAGTTGAATCCGCTAATAGCGATCGGGGCAGGCATAGGGATATCCGCATTTTACATCGCAACCATATACTTTTTCCTTGAATACAAGATAGAGGATAGGAAGTCTAAAGTTGAATCGATGCTCCCTGATTACCTCCAGATAGCTTCTGCAAATATAAGAAGCGGAATATCACTGGACAGGGCGATGCTGCTCGCGGCAAGGCCGGAATTCGGATTCTTGAGTGAGGATATAAAGAAGATGAACATGCAGGTATTCGGAGGTGAGAACTTCAACGATGCACTGAAGGAATTCGCGCAGAGGTACAGATCATACCAGCTCTCCCACGCTATCCGCATGATGATAGAAGCGATAACATACGGAGGCGCTATGGCTGACCTGCTGGAGCAGCTTTCAAGGGATATCAGGAACCAGCAACTGACACAGAAGGAAGTATCAGGACAGTTATTCCTTTATAGCATATTCATCGTGTTCGCAGGAGTTGTCGCTTCACCTGTTCTATATGGGCTCACAAGTCAGATGATAGTTGTTACAGACACCGTATGGAAGGGCATACTCTCATCCAACCCTGGAGGCCTCCCGACAACAGGGCTGTCTTTCCTAAGACCTAGCCCACCAAAGATAACACCACTGCAATACCACTGGTTTTCACTCGCGGCTATCATCACAATAACAGGTTTTGCAAGTCTCATCATGTCAGCGATATCTAACGGCTCAGCGATAAAGGGGTTGCGTTACCTGCCCATATTCATATTGTTAGGTCTAGCGATATTCTTCATGGTCCAGACGGTAGTAGGCGGGCTCTTCACAAGCATAGGATCTGCAGGATGAGAATATCTTACGATTCTGCATACTCATTTAGGCTTAATAATTGTGTAAGTTTTTCCTAGTATATAGTTTGGCACAAGGGTAGCCTGACATGTTCCAAAGATGTTGCTATCAATGACGTTTGAATTAGTGCACAGAGTGCCATCTGACCACATAATACCTGTTCCAGATGGCGAAGCGAGATCTTGCGTCTGATTGAACAGACCGTTGTATGGATAGGAGAGAGGCCAATATCCTGTCGGGCTTAGGCCAGGAACGGAATTGTTTTCATAAAGATTGCCTATCTGATTCGAAGTCAATAGGGTGTTGTAAACCTGTACATCTGAAATCGCACCGTCAAACGCCATCGCTGAATAGGCATTGCCACCGATAGACATGCTCGTGCCTGGTGTTGTTATAGTTGGTTGAGAAGCTATGGCAGGATTGCAACTTAGGGTTGCGGGAGTTCCATCAACATACATGATATCGTTTGATGATGATATCTGTCCATTATATAATTCTGCTATTATGTTCACAGACCTATTTGAATAGTAATAAAGCGGAGCCCCGATAATGTTTATTGACCCTGGCTGGCCAGAAGAGAATCCGAAACACCCTAAAGAACCAGACAATCCAAAGTTATTAAAGTA
This sequence comes from Microcaldota archaeon, assembly GCA_021801385.1. Classification (GTDB taxonomy): domain Archaea; phylum Micrarchaeota; class Micrarchaeia; order Micrarchaeales; family Micrarchaeaceae; genus JAJYUY01. The sequence goes on from JAJYYC010000019.1 coordinate 14,564, forward strand.
AATAGGAGTCGAATCCGTTTCAATTGCGCCCCCATCCCAAGTCATCCAGAAAGAAATGGTGTCATAACCGCCTTGAATGCTGTTTAATGGTATGTCATTTGCCACTATAATGGTGTTTGAGCCATATGAAAATAACATAGAATCAGGGAGTATGGATGGGCTTAGGCCTAGTGACTGGGCAGAGGGCGCAGTGGCATTGTTTACTGGAAGGTAGATTAGTTCGCTCGAATTATAGTTGCAGAAATCAGGAGAGCGGCAATCACCAAAACCTTGTACGATGCCAGTCTGCCCTGAATAGAATGACCCAGCGGAGATCGCGCTTCCAGGATAGTCTGAGATCGGACCAAAGAATGGACCGGTACCTGAATATGATGTGGTGCCTCCATCAAAGGCATATGAGTTGCCGTTTCCGTTGAGCGGCATCCATTCAGATAGGTTGGCGTGCTGGATAGGATAGCCGTTTATCCCTTCAAGATAGAGCTGCTCTGCCTGGTATGGAGACAATGAGGTATTATATATTTGAAGGTTAGCGATATCGCCTGAAAATGAGCCGAAACCTGAAGTTGGTGAACCGCCTATTTCAATGCTGTTTGTAGCAGATGAAAGGCCTACGCCGCTATAGCCAGAGGTGGTGAATAGCTGCTGCTGGACACCATCTATATATATTGCGCTTTGAGGCGGAGCAGGATTGTTAGCATTATAAAAAACAGCAACAATGTTTATCCACTCGTGTGATTGAGGGGCATATGGGTTAAGATTTGCAGCCAGTATGTCTGTTGGTCCGTTACTGAATCCTATGGTGCCGCCTGCGATGTACAAATCATAGCTGGTTGTTCCTGAATAGAAAGAGAATGGAACAACGCCGGTAGGGCTGGTTGCCGGCCAGCGCATCCAGAAAGATACAGTATTGTAGCCCCCTAGAGCTGTTGATATTGAATTTATGCCGTTAATAATGATTTCGTTGTTCCCTGAAAAAGATGCAACCTCACGGTTCAGAGACCCTAGTGGTGTCACACCATAAGGAGATGCCTGCGAAAATGAACCGTTAAGAAGAGAAAGATAAGATGGCGCATAGTCAGATGGAACATAACCATAATTCGGTATTGCGCTTTCAAGTCCGCTAAGGTTAGTCGCATTTGAGCTCCCTCCGAGTATCAACAATGAACCATACTGTGATGAGAATTGCTGTAATGAGATTGATGAAGGTATAACATCATAAGGGGTAAGAACGCCTGTAGCATTTGGATACTGCGTTATTAGACCCGCTGCACCGCAGGATAGGCTGTTTAATGACTCTGCATAAGAATCAGCTATA
>JAJYYC010000020.1 GCA_021801385.1 Microcaldota archaeon
ATTCAAGCGCATCCCTCTCAAGGCTTTTGGCAAGGAGGCCCCTGTCAAGCACATAGGCCATTGGTCTGCGTGATACAATGTTGAGAGACCTTCCATCGCTATGGAGCACTGCGCCTTTGAGCGTATTCACCTTGCACCCATCAGCTTCTATTCCAATCCTCTCAAGCCCTCTTATCGAGAGTATTCCTGATGCCTTTTCTGCACCTTCAGACACGTCACGTTTTGATTCATAAAGCGTAACGTCAAGTCCGGATTCAGCGGCGAGCCTAGAGAAATAGAGCCCTACGGCTCCTCCCCCCACAACCACAACGCTAAAAGATCCCATATTAGATTTTGGTTAGCAGAAGGATAAAATGCTTCCTAATCTTTCCTTTTATAAACCTTTCTTCCCATTAATTAATGGTAATCATATGGCAGGCGATGTAAAAGGTCCTATAAAATCCCCAAAAGTGCAGATACAGAACATAGTAGTCAGCGCCGACCTTCACGCGGTTATTGACCTATATGCGCTTTCGAAAGGGGTAAAGGATGTGGACTATGAGCCTGAGCAGTTCCCTGGAGCAATTTTCAGAATCGCTAACCCGACAAAGGCAACAATCATACTATTCAAGAACGGCAAGATGATCTGCGCAGGCACCAAGACCGAGGAGAAGGTCAGGAAGGTGCTAGAGTATGCATCAGGAATAATATCAAAGTACGTGATATCGGTCAATCCGCCCGTAAAGAAGTAACTATCTACAGTTATGCTGCTTTATTTGCAACCTCTTAAATTCAGTATAAAGCAAAATCTTGTCGATGGTGTGTATCTGTTAATAGCACAAGATCAGTACATCAGCCTGCTCGACAATTTTATAACTAATCGCGTGCAGCTGCTTTAAGCGCAGCATCGAACTTTTTGAAGAATGCGGCCCACGTGTATTTTTTCATAACTCTCTCTTTGCCTATCTTTCCCATTTTTTCAGCAGTCTCTAAATCAGATACGACCATTTCCATTGCGTTTGCCATCCCTTTGGCATCACTCACAAGAAATCCGGCTTTTCCGACAGTCTCCTTCGGACCGCCATCATTCATGGCGATCACTGGCTTAGAGCTAGCCATCGCCTCCAGAGGCACTATACCGAAGTCCTCGTTCATTGGCGGATATAACACTGCGGTGCATCTGGAATATAAGTCTGCCAGCTTTTTGTCATCTATCTCGTTGAGTACCTCAATTTCTCCAACGCGTTCTGCTTGGGCCATCACAGACCTGTAATAATCATCATAAAATTTGTCCTTGGAGACGGGCCCTGCTAGTACCAGGCGGTATCCGTTCGTGCGGGCCTTGAAGCGCCTGAACGCCTCTATCGCCATATCTTGACGCTTGTTCGGAGAGAATCGTGACGGGTAAAAGAAGAACCGTTCATCGCCTCTATTCCTGTACTTTCTGTAATCGACTCCTGGACTTATTACTTCTGCATCATTCCTATGGTAGTATCTAACTATCCGCAATCGCACATTTTCGCTGTTAGTGACTATCGATTTGGTTTTTCTTACTGCGGTCTGATCGATTCGCCTTACTATGCTGAGCCCTAGCGCATATGCTGGCCTGGTGTGCCATTTCCTGAGCGACATCCTGTATTCATATAGATCATAGACATCCCTTAGCGGTGTATGGCAATACCATAAGACGTTATGGTTGCTTCTGCTCACCCAGTGGCTTGGCGCCATGTGAGCATTTATTACATCATAGTCTTCATCAAGCTTAAGATTGCTAAACGAAAGCCCATAGCTTATCCCCTGGCTCATTCTTCCGTAAGGTATTATGCGGCTTATATCCTTCGATATGACCCTTACGTCAATGTTCCGATATTCCTCGAATGTATTCGAAGGATCATATTCGGCAACGTATACGGGCGCCTTGTACCTCTTTGCTATCTCTAGTACGACGCGCTCTCCTCCACCTTTCAGCGTAAGGTTTGACTGTGTTATAGCTAGTTTCATCGTCGCACCAATGCTATTTTTATATTTGAGATACAAACTACTAAATATGGACCTTGGAGAAGGGATCAGGCAGGCTGTTGCAAAGCTCACCAGATCTACCATAATTGACGCTAAGACGATTAAGGAGTTCAATAAGTCATTGCAGAAGACATTACTGAGCTCCGACGTAGAGGTTCAGCTAGTAGTCAGGCTTACCGATGCGATAGAACGTAGGGCTCTAGACAGCAACACCCCAAAAGGGTTGCCGCCTAGCGAATACATAACAAACATAGTCTATGAAGAGCTGGTGAGGCTTGTCGGGACTGGACAGCCCCCAACAATGACAAAGAAGCGCATATTGATGATGGGCCTATATGGTTCCGGAAAGACAACCACATCCGCGAAGATCGCCAAATTCTACCAGGACAGAGGCATGAGTGCGGGCCTCATCTGCTGTGACGTTACCAGACCTGCGGCATACACTCAGCTCGAAACACTGGCAAAGCAGGCAAACGTCCCATTTTTTGGAATTCAAGGCGAGAAAAGCGCCGCAAAGATAGCAAAAGAGGGGCTCGAAAAGTTCAAGGGCAAACAGGTGGTCATATGCGACACCAGCGGCAGGAGCGCATTGGACAACGAGATGATCAAAGAGCTGAAAGAGGTATTCAAGGCATTTAATCCAGACGAGAAGATACTGGTTGTGAGTGCGGATACGGGTCAAGTGGCGGGAAGGCAGGCTCGAGAATTTGACAATGCGGTAAAGATCTCGGGCGTGGCGATAACAAGGATGGATGGGTCCGGAAAGGGTGGAGGTGCGTTGAGCGCGGCAAGCGCTGCCGGATCACCTGTGATATTTATAGGAACAGGCGAAAAGCTTTCAGACATAGAGCCTTTCGACCCTAACAAGTTCGTCGGCCGGCTACTCGGAATACCAGATATAGAGGCACTGGTCGAGCATGTAAACCGGGCGGTAAAAGAGGCAGGGATAAAAGAGCAGGATCTTGAACAGCAGGAGCTCAATTTCGAGACTTTCTACCAACAGTTGGAAGCGATGGGAAAGATGGGCCCGTTAAAGAACGTATTTGGGATGCTTGGCGCATCTGATGTGCCAAAGGAGGTAATGGAGCAGGGTGAGGCGAAGCTGAAAAAGTACAAATACATAATCGCATCCATGACGCCAAACGAGCGAAAGAACGACCGAATAATACACGAGCACGGGCGCGTTCAGCGCATAGCTGCTGGAAGCGGTACAGAAGAGAAGGAGGTCAGGCAGATGATATCCGAATTCAACAAGATGAAAAAGACTTTCGGTATGCTCAAAAACGACAGGAATTTCAAGAAGCGCTTCAAATTATAGCGGGCGCTGATGGGATAAAAACAAAAAAAATAAAAAAGAAAAAGAAAAGCTTAACGGCGCCTTTTCTTCTTTGCAGAACTCTTTGCAGAACTCTTTGCGCCCTTCCTTGCACTCTTTTTCGTTGCCATTTAAATCACAAAGCACTCTCACAATAACTATTTATTAATTACAGACAATTCTGTATTCGCAAACACATAATAACTACCTCAGGTAAACAAATTAATGCTGGTATAAATGGGAAAGGAAGAGCTCGAAAAGCGGCTGGATGAGCTGAAAGAAGAATATTCACACACGAAGTACAACAAGGCAACAAACAAGCATCTCGGAATACTCAGGAAGAAGATTTCCGAGATAAAAGAGGAGATAGTCGAGTCCGGAAAGCGGCAGAAAGGCTCAGGATTTTTTGTCAAAAAGACAGGCGACGCAACTGTCGCGCTGCTTGGTTTTCCAAGCGCAGGCAAGTCATCGCTCATAAATCTGCTCGCAAACACCCAGTCTAAGACCGCCGCATACGCGTTCACCACTACTATGATTGTGCCTGGAATAATGTTATACAAAGATTCCCACATACAGGTATTCGACATGCCTGGGATAATAGAGGACGCGCATAAGGGTGTAGGGGGAGGAAGATCTGTGCTGAGCGCATTGAAGACTGCGGATCTGATAGTCTTTGTAATCGATGCCGCGATAACTTCGCAGTTGGACATGATAATGAAAGAGCTAGACGCTCTCCATATAAGAGTTAACCAGAAGGCGCCAAGGATAGAGGTGATAGAATTACAGAAGAATACAGGGATAGAGATAGGGGTTAACAGATCTGGCATAAGCGAAGATGATATAAAAGACGTGCTTAACGAACTCAAGATCTATTCAGCATTCGTGAGGATACGAGACAGGATAACGATAGATGACCTTATCGAAGCTGTACTCAATAGGTCATCATACATGAACGGCATCGTGGCGCTTAATAAGATAGACACGGTGGTAGATTACAAACAGAGAGCAGATGCGATATCAAAGAAATGGAAGATGAATGTAGTACCAATAAGTGCCAAGGACCGCATAAATATAGAGAGCCTAAAGGCCGAAATCTACAAGAGCCTTGGTATAATCACGATCTATCTTTCACCTGATGGGAAAGAACGCAATCCCATGGTGCTTAAATCGGGCGCAAATATAGGAGACGCTGCGATGCGGCTCCACACAAAACTTTCGGACGTGACAAGATCGGCGTATATAACTGGGCCGAGCGCAAAGTTCGACAGGCAGAGGGTAGGAGTCGAACATGAGCTTGCAGACGGAGACACTGTGACCTTCATACGCGGTGATAGGTAAGGCGCGTGGATCATCAAACCAACATCATAAGATTTATAGTGTTTTGATAATAAATACAATAGATGTCAATAAAATACTGGGAATTTGAGGATGCACCGCTTAAGGAGAAGATGAAGAGCCTTAAGGTAGGTGAGATATCAAAGATCTTTTTTGATAACGAGACAGAAGCATACAGATTCAGCTACCTGCTACTGAAGGCAAAGCGCTCTAATGGGATAAGGCTGAAATCCATCAAGGGGGAGATGCCTATATCAACCGCTAAGCGATATCTTGATTTCGCGGTGGAAATAGGAATACTAAAACATGAAGACGGGGTATATTCCATTACTGATAGATTCACAAGGCCGTTGCGCAACATAGCAACGTACATCAAGGCATGGACGGAGAGCGATGCCGATGAAGATATAGACATACAGTTCCCAAATGCGAGAAGGAATTCGGAGGTCAAGCCTGCAGATGCTGCAATAGGAGAGCAGAATATGCCACAAAATAATGCATGATCTGTATGGCGTTAATATGATCTTAAAAGGAAAAAACATACTGATAACAGGAGGGGCGACGGGCATAGGACTTGCTCTCGCAAAGAATCTTTCAAACCTCGGTAATACTGTAATAGTCTGTGGCAGGCGTCAACAAAAGCTTGAAGAAGCAAAACAAAAGATCCCATCATTGAATATAAGAAAATGTGACATAACAAATAACAATGATAGGGTATCAATGTATAAGTGGATTGATTCAAGCTTTGGCGGAATAGACATATTGGTGAACAACGCAGGCATACAGCGTTATCTCGACATGAGAGAGCGCAATGAGATGCCTAACAACGACGAAATAGAGATAAACTTCAGTTCGTTGGTAAACATCTCATATCTGTTCCTTCCGATGCTGATGAAACGCAAGGAAGCGGCAATAATAAACGTCTCTTCAGGATTAGGTTTTGTTCCTCTTGCCAGATTTGCCGTATATTCTGCCACAAAAGCGGCGGTACATTCATTCACCATGTCGCTGCGGCATCAAATGAAGGACACATGCGTAAAAGTGTATGAAATAATACCTCCAATAGTCCATGACACTGAACTTAAAGGCAAGCCCATAGAAAAGACCGAAAACAGCGTATCATCGGACGAGGTCGCCGATGCCGTAGTCGATGGGATATCCAATGACATGCCAGAAATAGCGGTTGGCACCGCAAAGCGCTGGCACACAGCATCAAAATCCGAGGCAGAAGAGATATTCAGGCGAATAAACAGCTGATTATTGGTTTTGCGCATATCGGGCCTGGGGGGATTTGAACCCCCGACCTTCACCTTTCTCCACATTGTTTTCTGCGAATATAGAAGGGTGCCGCTCTATCCAAGCTGAGCTACAGGCCCATAAGTTCAATAGCGCATTATATTATTATGTGCATTCAGCATAAAAAACCTCTTGGTGTTGTTTGCAATCGCTTCAGCTGCGCGTTCTATGCTGATGCCTTTGGATTCGGCAACTATCTGGAGCGATATGATAACATCGTTAGGTGTAGCTCCGACGGCAGGAGAGTCGCTCTCAACCATTATATTATCGATCGGTATCTCCCTTATCGCCTGCCTTCTTTTTGTGCTGCTGATGGGCGGTATAGAGACCATATATCCCATTGATTGTATTATCCTCGAATGCTCAGGGCCTCCTTCAAAGAAGTGAATATGGGCTTTTTGATGTTTTTTCTCGTTTAAGATTTCAAAAACATCATTTATCGCATTCCTTGAATGTATAGATACTGGTTTATGGAGTTCGATAGAAAGGTCAAGCATGCGCTCAAAAACCCTCTTCTGCATCTTATAACTATCCTCTCCGTCAGGTCTGTCCAGACCTATTTCACCTATCCCTGTTATGCTGTTCCTGTTCTCACGTATGAAATCGCAAATAAAATTTAGTTCGTCTGCCTTAATCACCTTTGCGAATTCAGGGTCTATCCCAAGGTTCGCAAAAATGCGTTTTCCGTCAACTAGTTTTAGGTTGTTCATGTTTGATGCAAAACTAGTGCTGTTTGTGATCATCGCAGCGACATTATGCTGGACCACGTCTAGGTTGCCGAGCATATCGAGATGGCAGTGCGCATCGTACAACGGCAATAATGTTATCTGGTTGTCCCTGTTCAATTCTTTGGTTAAGGATCTCAATCGCTCGCCTTTATTTTTGTCCCTGATTTGTGTTTAATTATCTCATTTAGCTTTAGTATATTCCCTATATATGCCGGCTTGCCTGTAGAATTGACAAAGTCCAAGCAAGCCTTTATCTTCGGCCTCATAGTACCTGCTTCGAAGCGTTCAAGACTACGCCCGAGCAGACGAGCGCTTATATCCCTTATTGGCCCAGACCTATTAACATAATCCGAATATACATATTCAGCATCGGTTAGTATGATCAGCGCATCGGCTCCGATTTCTATCGCAAGGAGCGAGGAGCAGAGGTCTTTGTCTACAACCGCATTAACGCCATGGTATACGTTGCGGCTACTTGCAACTGGTATGCCACCTCCGCCGCATGCTATTGCTATACTGTTTTTAGAAACAGAATCTATATTGTTTATCTCCATTATCTCAATTGGTTCTGGCGACGGAACGACGAGCCTAAATCCCTTCTCAAACTTCCTGCATTTTAAACCAGAACGCCTGCACGCAAGTTTTATTCCATCTCTTTCCATGAATGGCCCTATCGGCTTGGTCGGGTTCCTGAATCCCGGATCGTTTTCATTGACAAGGACATGGGTTAGCATTGCGCATACATTCGGTACGCCAGAATTTCTAATCTCTTTTGCGATAGAAGAACCGATTACCGCCTGAGTTTCAGCCGTAAGAAGATAAAGCGGAAGTTCAGGAATGCGATCTGCAACCTCATTGCGTTCAAGTTCCGAGCCAACCTGTGGGCCGTTACCATGCGTAACAACAATCTTGTTACCTTTTTTGTAAAGATTCGTGATTTCGGACGCAACATTTTGAAGGCCAATGAATTCCGAACTTTTTTTATGCATGGAAGGGTCAGAGATCGCATTTCCTCCAATAGCTATAACTAGCCTCGCCACGATAACGCCTATAGGTATTGTATGATAAAGCTAATAATATTTGATATAGGCGGGGTTTTGGAGGACTTTAGGGAGTCGATGTATGCCGCATATATTTGCAAAAAACTCAAATTAGACGTTAACAAGTTCAGGAAAAGCCTTGAACGCCTGTTACTGCTTGCAGAATCAGGGAAGATCACATGCAAACAGATGCTTTCAGAGATCGCAACTGAATTCGGGGTTAGCGTCAAAAGCCTGGAATGGAGCGAATCGCTTGGCAGGCTTGCAAAAAGAAACGATGATGTGATATTGCTCCTAAACAGGCTATCTGCAAGGTACAGGATAGTGCTCCTCACAAACATATCAAGGAGCAGATACATCTCCACAATCAATGCAGGTCTGCTTGACGGTGTAAAACGTGAGAGAGTATTTGCGTCATGCTACCTGAAAATGGCAAAACCAGATCCAAAGATATACAGATACGTTTTGAATACGATGGGTTCAAGTGCAGCAGAATCTGTTTTTATAGATGATAGGATAGAAAATGTCAAAGGAGCTAAAAGTGTTGGTATAAAATCAGTTCATTTTAGAAACTACAAAAAGCTCGTATCGGACCTTAAAAAACTTGGGGTAAGTGGTTAAATGGATATCACTGGGGCTGTAGAAAGGTTTGTTGCTGGTAGGTGGATTGCAGGCCCAGAAATACAAGATTCAATAAAAGTTGCAAAACGGTTAAACCGAGCAGGGCTTTCAGTTATAATAAACTATCTTGGCGAGGAGATTGAAGATAAGGCCAAAATAAAAAAAACCATAGACGTATACAAAAACCTGATAGAAGAGATGAAAACAAACAGAATAAACGGCAGCATATCCTTGAAGCCCTCACAAATCGGATCCCGCATAAACGCAGCAATGCTTGCAGAAAACTATAGCAAAATATTGGATCTTGCGGAAAAAGAGGGCATTTTCGTATGGCTTGACATGGAGCAACCGGAGACGGTAGCAAAAACGATACATCTATACTTGGATGCTATGCCGAGGACCAACGCAGGTATATGCATACAAGCTTATCTTAGGAGAAGCGGTAAGGACATATCTTCAATCGCAAATGCCGGGGGAGCAATACGTTTGGTAAAGGGCGCATACAACCCTGGAATCCACGGCTATTCATCAAGGGCAGATGTCGAGCGGAATTACCGAAGCCTTATGCATGACCTATTTATTAAGGCAAACAGATTCATGATAGCGACACATGACCGCCGCCTGATTAGAGAGGCAATTGGATTGAGCAAATCATACAAAAAAACAATACAATACGGGATGCTTAACGGGATCGAGAACAAATATGCGGCAGAACTCGCAAAGTCTGGCGAATCTGTATCGCTATATCTGCCCTTCGGAACCGACTGGACTGAATACTCATATAGAAGGCTTAGGGAAGGCAGCCACGCGCTTTTGCTTGCGGCGTCGCTGTTCAGAAACCAATCAGTATAATTATTATTCTACATGAATAATTACTATGCGCAGCCCCTTCGTCTAGCGGCCAAGGACAGCGGGCTTTGGACCCGCGAACATCGGTTCAAATCCGGTAGGGGCTATTTCAGCTGATGCAAAAGCTCCAAAATCAAAACTTGAAGCGCATCTCAAAGAACAGATGGGCAAATCCATTCCTGATGAGGGACAAGATCCTAACGGGTCTGTTTTCCAAGCTTGGCTCTGAGGCTTAAAGTTCAGTTATCTATTAAACCGCATTTTTAACCTGACGGTGATACAGAATTTATTACTTTACGTTGTTAATCTAACATGGAAATTTCAGTTTCCGACAGGCTTAAAGTCAGCGCACAATTAATCATGACAGGGCGCGGCTGCATTATAGGCCAGAGCGGATCTGGTAAATCCTACCTTCTTGGTGTAATTGCAGAGGAGTTACTGAGGCTCAACCTTCCTTTTTGCATAATCGACACAGAAGGCGAATACGCCGCATTAAAGAGCTCTTTCCAGCTGCTCATAATAGGCGGGCCGGATCAGGATCTTCCGATTGAGACAGATTTTGAAAAATTATTTTATAGAAGCGCTTCTGAAAACATACCAGTTGTGTTAGACCTGTCTGAATGTATTGATAAAGCAGAAGCCGCATATTCTGCATTGAGATCCCTCTATACAGTGGAGGAAAAGCTCCGAAAGCCATACCTTGTTATGATTGAAGAAGCGGATAAATTTGCACCTCAGGTCGTACGTCCGACAATAAATGTGGTAGAGGAGATAAGTGTCAGGGGTAGAAAGCGAGGCATAGGGCTAATGGTTGCAACCCAGAGACCTAGCAACATAAGCAAGAACGTTCTTTCACAATGCTCTTATGGGTTCATAGGTAAACTCACCATAGAGAACGATCTCAGTGCTATAAGCCAGCTGTTCAGCAGCAGGAGCACACTCGATGCTATAGTGAACCTTGGCACAGGAGAGTTTGTCCCATTCGGGATGGGAACAAGTGAGGTTGTTTCAGTCCGGCAGACAGGTAACAGGCGTGTTGGCTCAACGCCATTAGTATCGATACAGAGCCGTGCAGAATCAAAAAATGAGATTAACGCACTGATAAGCGAGTTCAAGCGGTTTCAGTCCCCAAAGAAGCAGCAAAGAAAAAGTCAGAGTGCAAAAGACACGCAGATAGAGATAGAATCTCTTATACTCAGGTTTAAAAACGAACAGATGGAGGCATACGCGAAAAAGGTTTCAAAGAAGCTTTTCGGCGTATTTGGGAGGAGCATTGAGTCCATCGAAGGACTAAACCTGAAATATCTCCCATTAACGATGTGCAGCATACGCATACCGACCGGAAAACATGATTTTAACGAATACGTTATGTTGCTTGACAAAGATCTTAATGTTGTTCAGCTTTCAAACAAGGTGAATCAGATCAGCACAGGAATAAAAAACCTGAAACTAACAAAGTTAGAGTCAGAGATTCTTGATTATGCCAGAGCATCAAACTACATAATGATGTCTGATCTCGAAACAGAAGGAATCTCAAAACACCAGGCTATTGTAAAATCCTCGCGCGCACTTGAAGAGAAAGGCCTTGTCAAACTAAAAGGCAACAGAATATACGCATTAAGATTTATGCAAATGCTATCAAAATCCAGGCCAGAGACCGAAATCACAAAGGCGTTTGAAAATCAAATAACAGAGTCTTCAAAAACCCCTGGAGAGATTAAATCATTAGTATCGCTCATGTACCCAAACGCTTCGATTACAGAATCATCAGAGATATTCCTGCCTTTTTATGAAATAACTCTTAAAAACAAAAACCATGTAAGGATATTCAGGCTAGATGGTATGTTTGGGAAGGAGATAATGGTTGCAGAATGAAACGAATTGTAACTCTTTGGAAGCCAACATGGCGGCCAAAATATAATATTTGTATAACGGTAATAAAGCCAAAAACTCTATGACTAGCTAAACATAATGCTAAATTCTGGATTGAATCCCCACCTATATGATAAGGTAAATTTTGCCACAAGAAATTCCTGATAAAAATTATAAATTCACTAAGAAACGAATAGACGTTAATAAGCAAATTTATCTCAAATACTTATGGCATACAAAAACAAAAGGATAAGTGTTGAGATAATTCACGAATATAATAATCATTTTAATCATCATGCTGCCCATAGAAAAATCAGAGAAATTTTAGACAAGTTATAGGCTATACCTATTTTCGGAAAGAATAAAAGAAAATGAATCTGCTATTCCATGTCCTTGTGACCCTCCCAGGTCTGAGTTTTGGACTTTCTCCTTAGCGGCCTATATACATAGATGTTCCCCCACGGGTCCCGTACTTTTATCTTGGTGGGCCTGAAGTGAGTGTATTTCGAGAGTGAGAATTCGTCTTTTGTCGGTTCGATGTCCAGCATATCGCCCTGCTTCTTTTCATACTTCGGTTCGCTGTCGACTTTTAATATCTCTATGCATGATACGGGGCACTCGTTTGGGCAGATCATGCAGCCCGTGCACTTTGAGACCTGTATCGGGTACTCTGTCATATAAGCAGTATCGTCAGCAGCCTTTTTTGTATCCTCTATGTGGCCATGGTACGGCCGTGTGAAATCCAACGCGTTGACAGGGCATGCGTCTCCGCATATGCCGCATTGTATACATGTCGTATTGTCAAACGTGAACTTGAATGGCATCATATCACGTCTTATTCTGCTGCGTCGGAGGGGCAACGTCCTTGATTACGGGTTTTGGCTTTGGCTCTACGAACCTGTTGAATATACCTCCCTTGAACGAATAAAGTATCGCTACAAGGCCGCATAATCCTAGTATGGTGAACGATATGTAAAACGTGTATATGCTGAGCGCGGGATTGTTAATGGAGTTAAAGTACGTATTCGCAAATCCCCATATGTTATTCGTGCTTGTCGCAACCGTCGGAGGTAGAACTGCAAGCGAGACAGGGCTTTCTGTGACTAGCACTATACCCATAATGTACAGGGTTGTGCCTATTATCACAAGTATGGTCAGTATGCTGTTGTAGAACGGCTCCTCGTCAGTGTCTTTGATTAGCAGCAGCACAAGCGCCATAGCGAAGAAGTCGATCGCAAGCGGCGCGAATGGCATTGCTATCGGGAAATCTTGGTATATCCCTGGCCAGAACATAAGAAATCCGAGAAACACCATCAGGAATATGCTGGCGTCGCGGAGTATTATGTAAAGCAGCCACCATATATCTGCAGCAAGTCTTAGTGTGAACTTCCTGAGTATGCGCAGGAAATATCCGCGCGCCACCTGTATCGAGACGGCCAGCACCGCAAGCATCGTCAATATCACAGCAACGGTGTTTTCCGTATATATTGAGCCCGCGGATACGTAATTGGAAACTGCACTTTGTAATAGCACTCCTATCATATAATCTATCTAATATCACAAGAAGTATTTTTATTAATTACTTATTTTAGGAGAACATGTTTTTGCACTTGTAAGCTTATTTTATTAAGCTTTACATAAAAATATATCTGATCAAATGTCTAAAAATTCTTGGTCACTAGGTTATAAAGGAATGGCCGGAATTGCTGTAACAATTGGTGTCATAATATTCATAATGGCTATATTTGCAGTATCCGCAGTCATATTCATATGGGCGCTTAATCAGCTTTTCGGATTGAATATAAAATACAGCATATTGAATATAATTGCAGCATTAGTAATAATTGCTTTGTTTAGCTGGAGGACGTATAAATGAGAACAAATGAATCAAGGAAAACTTCTGAACGCTTTGATTCTAATTCGAAGTATCGACTGAAGACTGAACTAAGCAACTCTGAAATTAAAATAAACAAATTTACGGTTGTTGGTAAATCCTACCGCACCATAAAAATAGACGGGAAAACAATAACCACTATATTCATTACTGTAAATAAGCAAAAAGGCTTCGATAAATGGTTAAATCATGCGCTTACAACGAGTCTTGGCCTAAATTACGATAATAAGCTATGGCTAATGCCATACGATGACGAAACTAGAGAATTGGAGAAACAGACAGATGTCCATGATTCCTGGAAACCAAATAATATTGACGGCGTTGCTGTCGACATATTTTACGGAAAAGATAAAATAATAATTGCAATAATTATGCCCAAATCAATGGTTGACTCTTTCATGTCTAATTTCTGGAAAACCGCAACCTTCAAATCAAGATCTTTATAATCAACAGATCTATTATTTCTGATCCTCACGCGCCTTTTTTGCCCTATAATTCTCAATCGTCATAGAATTCGAATAGAGGTGGTCAAACCTCGCTTTCACATCGGACCGTCTTATCCGTGTCACGTGTTCGCTCTTCCTGTTTATGATGTTGAACGGCGGTATCTTGTATGCGGAACTGTCGTCAATCATAAACCTCTCGTGCTGTTCTTTTGAATCTGCGTCTGCCATGAGCCTGATGCTGAATCCAACCTGTTTTCTGTCCAGCTCCTCACCAAATTCGGAGGCGTTCTTTGACAGGTCAGAATCCAGCATGCCAGAAGAGGTTATCACGGTAATACTTGTGATACCTTCGAACCTGTCGTTTATCAGCCTATGGAGATTAGTGAGCGCAACGCTGTTGAAATGTTTGTCCACAATCATGACATCACCCGTAAGCTTTGAGAACACTTCGTCCTGCAGTGCAATCATGCTGGAAAATGGTTCGGCCGGATCTATCGCAACCGAACGTTTCTGCACCACCGCTTTTTTTACATTGACCTGGTATTGCAGGTAAATTCCCGAAACCAAGGAGAGAGCAAGGCCGAAATATAAGATGTATATGTATGGGCTGTCGATGTATGTATAGAATTCGCTAAGTAGCACCATGAGCAGCGCAAGATAGACCACCGCAGAAACCGTATTCACTAAACCGTAAGTGCGCATTCCGGATCTCTCCGTTCTTTTGATCATTATCGCAGCAGCGCTTATAACCGCGATCAATGATATTATCGAGAGCACATATGCGATCTCTATCGCTATCGGAAAGGAGGCCGCGCTTATCGATATGCGCTGTATGGATTGGACTACCTGCGAGCCGCTGTATACGCTTTGCACGTTTGCCCCTACACCAACTCCGTAGAGTATGGCAAAACTCTTGATCAGGTATACTGATTCCGCAAACAGTATAAGTGACGCTGAAATCAGTACGAGCCCAATCCAGAACCTAACCTCCGATCGGAATTCAGCTACCATCAAAACGCCCATGCGGTCAACGTAATCCCATCACAGCCAATCCCTTAGCCTCTATTTCGTCATCTGGCCAATAATGTATGTTTTTTGTAAGCATGACATACGTGATCGTCTTCCTAATCGATCTCCCGGTATATTCATTTTTGTCAGGATCCCATTCCCTAAGTATCAGCACGTCGCCAGGCTTATAATCAGTATCGGCGAGCCTGACCTCGAACGTTTTTTCGCCGGATTCGATCAATTTAAAGAACGTTGGCCATATCTTCTTTTCGACCTCCATAATCACCCTTTTATAATTTGCACAATAAAGCTTAATAGATGATGAGACGAGGTATTTCTGATTTGTGATGAAAAGAGAGTCGCTGAAACGGCTCCGCCCTTTCGAATCATCGTGCTTGGTAAAATGATGGAAAAACTATACTTGGATAATTCATATCTAAAAGAATTCGATGCAACAATAATGGCAATCGATTCAAACATCGTCCAGCTAGACCGCACCGCATTCTTCCCGACTGGAGGCGGCCAGCTCTGCGACACCGGCACAATAGAATCAAACAATAGAACATACAAAGTTCTAGAGACCAAAAAGAGCGCAAACATGGTAATGCATACGTTAGATAATGTCGAAGGATTAAACCTCGGAGACCATGTACACGGAAAAATAGACTGGCAACGCAGGTATGCGTTAATGCGCCTACACACTGCCCTTCATGTGATTGATGCCGTAATGGTGAAAAAACACAACGGCGGCCAGATAACTGGAGGCCAGATATATGAGCACAAAGCCAGAATAGATTTTGACATGGAAGGTATGAGCAAGGAGCTGGTCGAACAGATAATAGCAGAATCCCAGCAGATTGTAGATGCGGCGCAACCTGTAACGGTACGAATGTTGAACAAAGAGGATGCCGCAAAGGTGGAAGGTCTTGCGAGGACAGCACCGGGTGCAGAACTTCTCAAAAAATTAGATGTTGTCAGAGTTGTAGATATAGGCGATATCGATTTCCAGCTTGACGGCGGTACTCATGTGGCGAATACAAAGGAGATAGGAACAATAAAGCTAATCGGATATGAGAATAAGGGCGCGCGCCGCAAGCGCATAGAAATAGCACTAGATTAAACCGATATCACATGATTAGATTTAATATCTCAACCCAACTGATGATATGATTAGCATAATGCCGTGCCAAATCAATGCCATTTCTTAATATTCAAAAGCTTCACTACACTACTTTTCAGATTATAAAAAGATTGATTAGAGATCATTAGTGTGTTCATCCACTGTCTTGTGCTGATAGATAAACATCGCCTTCTTTATCGCTTTTAGAGAAAGCGTAGCGCACTTTAGCCTTGCGGGGCCAGGGTCTATGCCTATCAATTCGATCAGTTGCTTGACACTTGTCTGCTCTATTTCATTTATCTTCTTTCCCTTT
>JAJYYC010000010.1 GCA_021801385.1 Microcaldota archaeon
AATCCGCTTACAGGGAGTGTGGGGGTAGTTTCGATAAACATGCCCAGGATAGGGAAGCTCGCGAAGGACGAGAAGGATTATTTCGAACGACTCGACAGGCTGATGGACCTTGGCAGGAACAGCCTCGAGATAAAACGGGAGGTGCTTGAAAGGCTCACAGACGGAGGATTATATCCGTATTCTAAATATTACCTGCGCGACATTAAGAAAAAATATGGGTGTTACTGGAAGAACCATTTTGCCACCATAGGGCTCATAGGGCTTAACGAATCCGTGCTGAATTTTATTGGTGGGGATATCTCAAAAGGCGATGGCAGGGTTTTTGCGCTCAAGGTGCTTGACCATATGCGGATGCGGCTAGAAGATTATCAACTCGAGACAAACAATATATACAACCTTGAGGCGACGCCAGGTGAGGGCATATCTTACAGGCTTGCACGGCTTGACAAGAAAATGAATCCGGGAATAAGATCCTCAAATGGCAAAACGCTTGCAGAACAAGATGCACCATATTATACGAATTCATCCCAGCTACCGGTCGGATATACATCTGACATATTTGAGGCGCTTGAGTTTCAGGATGAATTCCAATCCAAATATACAGGTGGCACAGTGCTGCATGGATTCCTCGGCGAGCAGATATCAGACTGGAGGGTCGCACGCGATCTTGTGAGAAAGATAGCGGAGAATTTCAAGCTCCCGTACTTCACAATAACCCCGACATTCAGCATCTGCCCCAAGCATGGATACATACCAGGCGAACATGAGTATTGTCCAAAGTGTGATGAGGATATTGAGATAGAGTCAAAGGAGATGATTTGATGGCTGGCACACCAATGGGATGCGAAGTATACAGAGCGCGTGATTGCGCAGGAAGGTATTATGACGCTAAGGTGAGAATAATGGATGAAAAAAATAGGACAAAATGCGAAGTCTACAGCAGGGTTGTCGGATATCTTAGACCTGTTGACCAATGGAATGTTGGCAAACAGACTGAATTCGATGAACGGAAAGAGTTCGACGTCGTGAGGCTTTGATATTTGGAGGATTCCAGAGGACGAGCCTGATCGATTTTCCGGGCAGGATTGCAAGCATAGTTTTTGTTATGGGTTGCAATATGCGCTGCAATTACTGCCACAACCCTGACCTAGTGTTCATGAGGAGTAAAAGCATACCGGAAAGCCTCATTTTAACAGAGATGAAAAGAAGAAAACGATACGTTGATGCGGTTGTCGTGACAGGCGGTGAACCCACAATATGGCGCGATCTGCCGGATTTTCTGGCTAGGTTGCGTGGTCTTGGATTGCTGATAAAATTAGACACCAATGGCACGCATCCACAAATGCTCGAGCATATAATAAATAACAGGCTTGCGGACTATTTTGCAATGGACATAAAAGCACCTTGGCAGCATTATGAACGCATCGTGGGTGTCAGAACTGAGGTTGAAAGCATAAATAGGAGCGCTTCGCTCATCAAACAGAGCGGAATCGAATATGAGTTCAGGACTACGCTAGCACCCGAACTTAATGCCAACGATATATTCGAAATAGCAGAACAGATAAGACCCGCAAAGCGTTGGTATATCCAGCGGTTTGTTAATGGTGCGACAGTAGGGCGTACAGGAAGATCAACAGTAAGCCTAGATAGCCTAAAAGCTACGCTGGCGAAAATATCTGGAATAGAGTCTGTTGCCCTTCGAGGGTTTTAGCCGACTATTTTGTAAGGACTATCTGTATTGAGCTCACTTTGGAGCGCGTCCCGTCCTCATTCTGCAGCTCCTCTGATGATGTCTTTATGCTCTTCTCCTTAAGGTTTGGGAGGTATCTGTTGAGCGTTATCTCTTTTACATCCACCGCCCTAGATATTGAGTTGCCCCGTGCCTTTATAGTAACCTCGTTTATGCCGCTGTTGAATTGAGTCACGACAGCCAACACATATTTCATTGTCGGCTTCTTGCCTATGTAAACGATGTTGTTCGGCATGCCCTGCTCTCTCGTCTGGTTTTGGTCTTCTATTTCCATCAGAATCACTCCTGTGATAAAATATTGTCTGGTTTACTATTTATAATATGCGGTCAGCTTAAAGAGTAGAGCGGTATATCCGCCCTAATATCTTCTGGACGTCTATGTCTACTCCCAAATCCTTTATCGTGTTGAGCGGATATGCGAGTGCAATCTCCTCGAGAAGCTCGATCTCAGCTTCCAGCCCCATCAGCTTCGCCATTTTCATATTGAGGTCTATCGTTTTCTTGACAGATACAAGAAGCTCCTCTACAAATTCGATCAGTTCCTGTTCTTCTATCTCTCCATCCTTTATTATGCGGCGCGCCTCCTCGACGTCCCACCGTTCCGCCGTCTCTTTTGTCACGAATGCCTTGCCAAGCGTGCGCATATATTCAGGCACAACAGAATAGAACGCCTTGAAGAACATGCTCCCGAATGTTTTGACATAGGAGTAGTTGACCACTATGCCTGTCGCTATTACACGCTTTCGCCAGTCCTCTATAGAGGATAGCTCTTCTAGTATAGGCGATAGCACATCAGGTTCATCGCCGACCTTCCTGCCCATCCCCTCAATCATATTTCGTATCGCACGCGCCTGATTGTGGTCGATCGTAGATAATTTTTTGTATTCCTGTTCGTATTTTGGGTTCTGTACCTTCCTGCTCTTGGTCCACGACAGTTCTATGCCTGCGATGCGCTCTTTGCCGTAGAAGAACACGTTAACCAGGCGCGCTATAGATTCTATCGGTATGGTGGTGCCGTTGGGTAGCCTGACCCCGTCTTTAGAGAGTGCTCCCTTCTTACGCCCGACATCGATTAGGCTTATCGCGAATTTTATCGTGCTCACTGTATTCTTGGTGGCATACTTATAGACATACGGCCTTGTCCATGCTGGCACCTGGTATTTGTTCATGTACACGTCTATGAGTGCACCGATACCAAGCCTTGGCTTAGCCATTTGTTCCACTATTTCTTCTTCAAACCGGACATGCTTTTAGCCTTGCTCCGTTTCCTTATGGCATAGATTACAACAATTGCGATGACCACAACCACTATAATCCCTATCTCTGTGTTTGAGATTCCGCTCTGCGCCCCCACAACGGGTATGAAATAGTTGCTCTGCCCCGTGAACTGCTGGTTCGTTGCCCCGTCTGGCTGCTTCCACTGCTCAAAGACAGTCACAGGATAGTTACCCGGGACGCCTGCGCTGTCAACGCTTACCAAGAAGGTCACATTGGCGCTCTGCCCAGGCGCTAGCTCAGGAACATATGCGCTGCTCGCCACAGGTGTTATGGGATATGCGCTCTGCAGGTTCAACTGCATCTCCATCGCGCTAGTTGTTCCTGTGTTTTTTATGATGAAATTTACAGGCACATCGGTGACATCTACGCCTATGCCTTTGTCCCCGGAACTGATGCTAAACTGGGCTGAAGGCGCAACAGATAGGTTCATGCTCTGCGTACTGCCGAACTCCTGCTGCATCTTAGAAGAGTAGTAGTTTATGCTGGCCACAAGTTTTGTGTCTGTCGTGTTCTGGGCGGATACGGTCACCGGCTCTTCAATATCTGATCCTGTGGTGAGGTTTGATATGAAGAAGCTCTTCACAGGGCTTAGTATGTCTAGTCCTGTTCCGGATGTGACGTTGATGGTGATGTTCCTCGCTGTTCCGTATCCTGTGTTCTGTACCATCAGTTCAACAGTCTGGTTCTGGCCTTCATACAGAACGGTCGGGCCTGTTGTCGATGCCGTAACTTTTATGTCCGGCTTGTTGTACACATAGAAACTGACCGGCATTACGGATGATGCGACCTCTGTACCTGTCGCCGCATAGACAAAGTATGTTGCAGTGAAATCTACCGTGTATACGCCTGATTGTATTGTCTTCGGCACATATATCGTGTAATTGTAGTATTTGCTGTTGATGCCCTGTGAGAGCTGTCCTGCAACATAGCTGCCGCTTATTGGGGATACATTGAACAGCGGATAGCTGCTGGTTGGCTGTATGCTAGTACCGTATAGCCAGTTGTCATATGCGTTGTACAGCTGGAAGCGTATTGTTACGTTGCCCCCGGCAACCACCGGATTCGGCGAGACCGACATGTTCACCATAGAGAGTGAATTGTCATACTGCGCCATAGCCACGCCGCTAAACATCAATAGTGCGGCAAACGCCAGAAGGATAGATTTTGTCTTCATTTATTTCACCAATAAGCATTACAGGTTTTCTCCCGCATTCCTGAATAGCAGGTATGCGAAAAACATCATCACTCCAGTGAATATCAGGAGTATCACGCTTGTTGAGATCAGCGTGTTAAGCGGCAATGCGCCTTTTATCATTATGTCTCTCACCGCATTCACCGCATATGTGACAGGATTTATCACTACTAAAGGCATCAGGAATTTTGGTAGCAGGTTGGCAGGCACGAATGCTCCTCCTAGGAACGATAGCGGCATAGCAACTGTCTGCCCTACAAGCGCATATGTCTGTATCTGCTTGACCCTTGCAGCGAGCGCTATCGCAAGCGCACTGAATCCTAGTCCAACAAGGAATATTATCCATATTAGCTCTATCAGCCCTATTACGCCTGCGCTTATTGTAGCGCCATAAAGAAGCCCTATCGCAAGGCCTATGTAAGCAGACAG
This sequence comes from Microcaldota archaeon, assembly GCA_021801385.1. Lineage (GTDB taxonomy): Archaea > Micrarchaeota > Micrarchaeia > Micrarchaeales > Micrarchaeaceae > JAJYUY01. Next base: position 4,650 of record JAJYYC010000010.1, read on the forward strand.
GAGAGATTGGAATGTACCGTAAGCAATCTTGCTCAACAGCACTGAGAACTTGTTTATCGGAGTCATGAGGAACGCTTTCAGATTACCAAGCTCCCTGTCGCTCAACAGGGTGAAGCCAGCACTGAATATGCCGCCAAATGAGGCCACCATCACAAGTATTCCGCCAACAACGAAGCTGAGGTAGTTGCTCTTCGCGCCAAACACATAGTTGCTCACTACAGAAACTATACTACGCTTCCCACCGCTGACCTTGCTCGCCTCTATGTTTGCACCTGATTGCGCCGCTGTCTCGTTCACAATCGCGCTTATGACTTCAGCAGATTCTGGCTGTGAATTATCAAGATAAAGGTAGACGTTGCTGTTCTGGCCGCCCGCAAAACCACTTGGTATTACCACGATACCTGCCACAGTGCCACTAGAAAGCAGATTCATCGCACCCTGCTGAGTGGTCTGGCTCACCACCTTGATAGTACTGCTACTTTGCAACAGGTTTATGAAGTTTAGAGCAGCAGGATTGTTGCCGTTGTTCACAATCGCAACCGGCACGTTCTTTGGAGTGCTGCCGAAGCTACCTAAAAGAATTATGAATATGACTGGGAATATGATTGCCCTGGGAAGGTTTACCCTTATGTTCTTTTTGAATATCAGCATCTCCCTGACGAACAGCGTGTATGTATCTCCTATAAGGCTCATATCATCTGCCACCCATCATGCCCCCTCTGCTGCTCTTGAATGAGCCTGCAGTGTCTCGGGCTTCCGACCCGGTTAGCTTTATGAACACATCGTCTATCGTTGGTTCGTGCATGCTTATGTTCTGTATCTTTATTTTTGATGCGGATATTGCACCTATAATCTTCTCTACGTTCTCCGTAGCTTTTGAGCCGCCTGATGCCACAACCTTGTTGCTCAGTACCTTAGGCTCAAGTCCGATCTTTTTGCATATTGCGGCTAACTTTGGCAGGTTTTCTTTTTCTGCTGATATCTCTATCACGTTGTTCATACCTATCTTCTGCCTTAGTTCGCTGGGCGTACCGAGCGCTATAAGTTTGCCATGGTCAACTATTCCTATCCGGTTGCAGAGCTGATCGGCCTCTTCAAGGTACTGAGTTGTCATAAGTATGGTTATGTTCTGTTTGCTGTTTATCTCTCTGAGCAGATTCCAGATCTGAGTCCTATTCTGGACGTCAAGGCCGGTAGTCGGCTCGTCAAGAAGTAAAATCTTAGGCGCGTGCATCAAAGATTTGGAAACCTCAAGCCTTCGTTTCATTCCGCCAGAGAACGTGCCCGCATAAGCGTGCCTAAAATTCTGCAGGTCGGAAAGCTCCAACGCAAAGTCTATGTCCTTCTCAAGTTCATCATGCGGAATGTGGTATAGTTTTCCGAACACTCTTAAGTTCTGCTCTGCGGTCAGCTCCGCTTCCACTACAGTTTCCTGAGTCACTATGCCTATCTCGTTCCTTGCTTGCTGTGGATTTTTACTCATGTCAACGCCGTTGACTAACACCCTTCCTGAGGTAGGGTGCAATAGTCCTAGTATCATGCTGACCGTTGTGCTCTTTCCTGCTCCGTTCGGACCGAGAAGTCCGAATATCTCGCCTTCTTTTATTTCAAGATTTATTCCATTGACTGCGGTGAAGTCACCGAAGCGTTTGACCAGATTCTGTATTTCTATAGCGTTGCGCACCATGCTCATTCCTTCATAACATTGATAAACTCCTTCATCGTCTTCATGAATATCGTCTTGAATCCAGTGAGCGCCTTCCTGCCCTTTTGGGTAAGCACATAGTAATTTCTTACCTTGCCTTTTTCAGTCTTCAATTTTGATTTGATGTATCCTGAACGCTCTAGCGATGAGAGCGTGTTATAAATGTCGTTTTTGAGCGCCATGCCCTTCTTCTCCAACAGTTTTGAGATCTTGGTGTTGTTCAGCTCATTTATAAGCGCATACGAATATATCTGGCCTTTTGATATCCGGTGTATGAGCACCAGCTTTAGTATTATATGCCGCATGTCCTTTCCTATGTAGCCCGCAAACGGATGATTCGCCTCGCAGTCCTTTATCATTGACGCACCGGTTTAATTTAAATCTAGTTTAGAATTAAACCAATATTTAATGAATCGCAAAATATATATAGCTTCTTTTGGCATGGGGCACATTTACTAATAATAGTGGCGATTGCTTTGCAGATGCTCATAGTGTTTATCTCAGCAGCTGCAGAGCCATATGTTGCTAATGCTATCGCTGTACCAGCTGAATCATGCGAACCTGAGACTTGAATGCTTGTTATGGATACCTAATTATAATCGGCTGCACATTGCAACCCAATATATTGTTATCATTGTTCAAACATATAAGTCCGGCCACATGTTGCAATCATAGCGTACCCTGCTCCTTCGTGTACAAAAGCATGTTCGTGTTGGGTTTGCTTATCTGGGCCGCCCTGATGGCATATATCGCCTTGACACCCTTCTTCGCGGCAAGGTCGGCTAGTCTCTGTGTTATGATACCGTCAAACACCAGCACATTCACACCGTTAGAGTCCTGAACTTTCTGAACAAGGTCGCGTATTGGCATCTCTTCATTTAGTTCGCCACCTCCACCGTATATCCTGCCCCTTAGTGTGTTGTGAAGCTCTGCGAGCGCAGAAACAAACTTCTCTTCAGGTGCATGTTTTATTGATTCGGCTTCGTCATGGTCGCCAGACATGTTGAAGTCCGCATCGTTGCCTTCAAGATCCTTTAGCGCGTTATCGTGGTCTATTTCCTCAGCTCCAAAGTACTTTAGCTTCGATGGCTGCTGCGGCTGGTTCATCTCCTTGCTTAGCATCTTTCTTGATATTTCAGAAGGGCTCATTATTCGCTCGTCTGAAAGCCGTTCGGACGGCCTCTCACGCTGTTGTTGCGGTGTGCTGCGTTGCTGTGTCTGGCGTGATTGGAACTGCTGCGGTTGCTGATGGTTCTCTGTATCGTTACTGTGCTGTGAGGTTTCAGATGGCCGTTCCGGCCTATCCCTGAATCTTCCGCCTCTGCTTTGGTTTCTGTCATCACCGAATTTTAGCCTTGAGAGCGCCTGATCTATCGGAACCTTCGCCCTGAGCGACTTGATTATGTCCTTGCGTGTGAGCTCCTCTACCTCCTTTCCGTCAGGGGCTCTGACCACGAAATCGACGTCGCATACGTTCGAAAGACCTCTTAATATCAGGTCTCCGCCGCGATCCCCGTCAAGGAAGAGCGTTGTCTCCTTCGACTTGCTCAGTTCTATTATTGTCTTCGGTATACTCCCTGATGCTCCACCGACTGCTACGCAGTTGGTGATATCATTCTTCAAGAGGTTTATAACGTCTGCTCTGCCCTCTACAAAGATTATCTCTTCGTTGGACGCGACATCAGGCCCAGCAGGAAGCGCTTCAGGCCCGTATGTTGTTACGACACTTGATTTGACATCCGATTCGACCATTTCGCTTATCTCCTTGCTGTCAGGAAGTTCAGTCGTAAGCATTGTCTTGAGCAGCTCCTTCGCCCTTGTGACTATCTTCCTGCGCTTCTCGTTTCTGGTGTCTTCTATCTTGTTGATCTTGAAGTTTGTCTCAAAAGGCCCTACCCTGTCTACGGATTCGATTGTTGCGCCGAGTATGCAGGTCTCGACCCTGCCCAAAGAGGATGGAAGGAAAAGCTTTCCTATAGTTCGGTTACCTGTCGCGCTAGAGTCTATCTCTATCCTGCCGATCTTGCCGTTCTTTTGTAGCTCGCGCAGATCAAGACCGCCGCCAAGAAGGCCTTCCGTCTGGCCAAATACCGCGCCTATTATGTCCGGCTTCTCAGCCAGACCGAGTATCTCAAATCGAGCCTCTACCATATACTTTACTATGTCTATGTACGTTTTTGCCATTCAATTACCTGTGAAGAACGGCGAGGATCAGGTGCTAGAAGCGGCAGCTTGCGCTAATTGCGGGATTATTGACCGCGAGAAGGCAAACCGGATTGCCGCAATTGTTAAAGATAAACTTTTGATGATAACACCTAATTCTTCCATTCTTAACATTATGTATAAGGTGGTTATGTTTATAAATCTGTTGTTCAACGCCTGCGCAGCCTCAGTGCGTTTTACGATGCTATTTGCTTTTGCCAGGTAAAAATATGCGGTTTAAAACAGTTATTGTCCGCTTTATATTTTCTATGCGCGCATATTCGTTTGGCTCGTGCGCCATGCCATCCTCTATACCCCACACAACCGCGTCTTTCCCAGCATAGCGCAGATACGCCGCAACGGTTCCGCCGCCTATCCCGACCTTGTTTGGTGAGACACCTAGGACATCGTTGATAGATTTTGATAGTATCGGGATAATGCTTGATTTTGATCCCATCTTGGAGGGCTCCGATTTCTCAATAACATCAAGCTGTACGTTAGCCTTTGACTTGCGCATCACCTCTCTGACCGCTTTAAGCACCTTGTCTGGCGCATATTCTGGCAGTATCCGCATATCCATATTGAACACATCCTTTCCAGGGATGATGTTTATGCTGCCAACATTGGCTTCACGCTTTGTTATCTCGAATGTCGATTCTGGAGGATCGAATATGGTATTGCGTACGCAGAACCGTTTATGAAGATCCGAATCTATCTCCAATGCGAGGGCGGAGCCGATCTTTGCGGCGTTAATCCCGCGGTCAGGGGTGCTGGCGTGTGTCTGTTTGCCTTTTACCGTAAATTTGAGCCACAATCTGCCCTTTTCTGCCACCTCTATATCCGAGCCGCTCTTTGTGCCCCAATCCGGCACGATGAACATCTTGTCGGATCTAAACAGATTATCCTTTATCAGTGCCTGAACGCCATATTCGCTTCCAACCTCCTCGTCAGCAGCGAGCACCAATTTCATGCTATACTTGCTTCTGTCCGATTCCGATAAATTCTTTAGCGCCAGCATGCCTGCGATTATTCCTGTGCCGTTGTCTTCAGTTCCGCGTCCATATATATTTCCGTTCTTGACAACCGCATTGAACGGGTCTGTCTTCCATTCGTTTATGTCGCCAGCAACAACAGTATCGGTATGCGCTATGACAGTGATGCTCTCCTTAATGTTTCCGTTCGATGCTATGATATTGGGCCTTGAAGTTCCGGTCCTGTCTTTATATGTATAGATTTTATGTTTGACTCCCCACTCACGCAGTTTGGAGGAGAGATATTTTGCGCGTTCGGACTCCCCTTCGCCACCGGATTCCGGTGATATCGCCTTGATAGGAATGAGCTCCTTTGCGATCTCTATGATTTCGCGTTCAATCTCTTCCATCAGAACAACCATTGCGTTTAAGCAGACGCATGTTTATCTCTATAGACTCCGTTGTCTTGTTTAAGGAGCGCTTTATGACGACGTTGTAATTCTCTTTCCTGGAAAAGAACTTCCTTATGCGGTCATGGTCGCTTTTACCTGCAAGTACGGATAATGACTCTATGAATCTACCAATCATGAGACCATCGCCTTTGTGAGTTTTCAATATGCGCTGCCAGTTTTCCATAACCCATGATAGGGATTGTTTTGACGCATATGGATTTCTGGGCGTTGCGCCAAGCACTGTCTGGTCGTCCTGTGGCCTCACATCAGAGCTCATAGAAAAATCAAGGCCCTTCGTTATAAGGCTCTTTTTCCTGAAGAACCCTAACGATTGCAGCAGGCGTCGTTTTTCATCAGGCATCTGTTCACTCCTGTATTTTTTGATAATCCCATCGAAGACCGCTTCGCCGCCGGTCGCCGCCGCTATCGCATAAACCGCACTACGTATGTTCGGATCTATGCTTGTCCCTGACTTCATATAAGATGTGAAAAGTGAGTTCGCTTTGTCGATAGTTGACTTATCACCAGACAAACCCAATGCAAGAATCACGCTGCCACGTAAAAGCGTAGTTGTCTGGTTTTCATCCTTGCGTCTATTCCAGCCCAACCGTTTCAGCATCGCTCTGTGGAAATGCATGCTGATTTCCTTTATCCTTGTTGCCTTTTTAGTACCATGGAACACCACTGACAGATATGACAGATGAGCAGATATGCTGGCGTTCATTGGATATCCGCAGTCTATACAGTACTCAGACACAAAATTAAGATACGCGTCTATGCTTATGCGAGTTGCACGGGCAAAGGAATACAGATCAAACTCAATGCCCCATCCATCGACAGGACTGAGTATACCGTCCCTTATGTGCTTACCGATCGCGAACAGGTTATCACGATCGTATTTTACTCTATAGAAACCGCGTTGCATATGGTTGAGTTTAACGTATTCTGTGCCTGGCTTGACCTTAAATTCACAGCGCTTGGAGCGCATGAGAATAGAGCCTTTTTCAGTATTTGTCGTGTAATGTATTGGTATAGGCCATATCGCCCCTCCTTTTTTACCTGCAAGAGTGAACCTAGATTGAGTAAGGCGCACTATGCCCTTCTTGTCAGGACCTCGCACTTCTATGACCGGATGCCCTTCCTTCTCTATCCAGGTCTTTGCTATTTCATCGAAAAGCTTAGCGCCAGCATCAGATTCCTTTCCTATTGCCCGCCAAAGATCGCTGCGAGTAGCATTTGAGTATGCGTTGTTCTTCAAATAGGAAATCAGCCCTTTCCTGAATTTCTCCTTACCGGCATAGTCTTCAAGCATTGAGATTACACTCGACCCTTTCGCATAGCTTATTTGATCGAATATGGAGCTTATCTCTTCGGGACTATGAACTTCAACACTTACAGGATGGGTAGAATTTAGCTGATCCATGCTGAATGCCTCGGCAAGCCTTGACATCATGCCGCTCAGGGCCATGTTCCAGTTAGGGTATACGGAATCTGGTGCACGCACCTCCATGAATGCGGCAAAACCCTCGTTTAACCAAAGGTCATTCCACCATTTCATCGTTACGAGGTCACCAAACCATTGGTGCGCCATCTCGTGCGCTATTACCGTAGCGACACGCTGCTTGATCGCAACTGAGGATTTCTCATCGCACAGCAGATCTGTCTCCCTGAACGTTATCGCACCCCAATTTTCCATCGCGCCCGCCTCAAAGTCAGGGACAGCGATCATATCGATCTTCGGGAGGGGGAATTTTATCTTGAAATATGATTCATAGAACGAAAGGAAGCTTCGGAGGTATTCAAGAGGCAACTGCGCATAGCGCTGTTTGCCAGCAACTGTCACCACCCTCAACATCTTGCCATGATATTTGGATTTGGTGAATTCGAATTTGCCGATGCCGTAATACAGAAGGTATGTCGACATCACTGGCGTGATTGCGAATTCGATTAGCTTTTTGCCTTTAGGCAATTGGCGCTCTTTTACAGCAAGCATGTTTGATATGGCATCGTAGTTAGTGTCTATTTCTAGTGAAAGGCTAAAAGTGGCTTTCATGTCTGGTTGATCAAAGCATGGGAACGCCCGCCGCGCATCAGCGGCTTCAAACTGTGTTGTGAGCATGTATTCTGTAGAACCATTGAGATTGTAGGTGCTGCGGTAGAACCCCCTAAGCTTATCTGTTATTACACCAGAAAAGTCGATCAGGATTGTCGCACTGCCCAAAACTTTTTTAGGCAATGAAAGCGTAACAGTGTCGGCGTCGGATTGGGAAAATTTAGCCTCTGTTTTTGATGAACCTTTGACCACAAAACAGGACAGTATATCTATCCCCTTAGAATTGAGATCTATCTTGTCAACAGGCTTAGATATATCCACATTTATTGAGACGCTGCCTTCGAAAGTAAAGCTGCTGATATCTGGCCGGATCAAAAGAGTGTAATGCTTAGGGCGTACAGTATCATCCAAAGGCATGTTATTATTTGTTTGTATAGCATTTAAATACATTCTGAAATGATGGAATGAAAATCGCATTTGTTTCTGATGCGGTCGCACCTTGGAGCGTTGGCGGGATAGATTCGCTCGTTGGCACGGAAGCTGAGGCGCTAGCAAAGCACCATGAGGTGCATTTCTTCACATTCAGATGGCCTGGTATGAAAAAGGATTTCGTGAAGAAGGGGATTAGGTACCATACATCTCATGAAATGAACACAAAAAGGTTCTACAGGCACGGCAGAAGGTCGATAAGGGAATCTATCGTTTTCATGATACAGATCGCTAGAATATTTAGGCACAGATTTGATGTTGTGCAGGCGAATGAATTTCCGGTAATACATCTGCCGCTACTAAAATTTTATTGCAAAGTGACAGGCGCCAGACTCATCATCGACATACATGAGGTCTGGGACAAATCGTACTGGTATGACTACTTAGGAGGGTTTATAGGTTTCTTTGCAGACAAGATCGCATCGTTTTCGATAAAAGGAGCTGATGCATATCTGGCGAACTCCAGCATTACGGCAGAAAGGCTCGGAAGATTTGGTATACCAAAAAGCAGGATATTCGAATTCTCGCCCATAATAGACGACTCTATGATGAGAGGGCTTGAGAATTTAAAAAGGAAGAAGGAGGTCATATTCGCAGGCAGACTAATAAAAGAGAAGAGGATTGACAAATGGCTTGGTGCGATAAAAGACGCAATGAAAATGACAAAATTAAATGGCGCAATCATTGGAGAGGGACCGGAGGAGCATGAGATACGCGCGTTGATAAGGCAGATGGAGCTCGAAAAAATTGTTGAGTTCAGGCATTTCTACAAAGACAAACGCGCAATGTACAGAAGGATTGCTTCTGCAAGCGTGCTATTGCACATGGGTGAAAGAGAAGGTCTCAGTATCATAGCAATAGAGAGCATTGCGTTAGGGACACCAGTCATAATACCTGACTACTCACCGATACCTGAAGAGGTAAGAAAAATGTGCATCGTAAGGAGCGAAAAGGAGATACCGCGCGCCATAGTTGACATATTAAATGGAAAGATAGTGCCAGAAAGAAACAAATACGGGATAAAAAGGTTTTATATATCAAATATCGCGGAATTTTATGAAACGCTATTTAGGAAAATAGCATGATGTTTAGATGATAGGGAGAATTCGTGGAAAGAATATCTTCTGGAACCGTTCATAAAATGCCCAACGACTTGAGAGCGGCGCTGCTTAATGACAAGAAGACTTTGGAAAAATGGGAGGAAATTACCCCATTGGCAAGAAATGAATGGATCTGTTGGACAATACACCCAAAGCAGCAGACCACAAGGGAGAAGCATGTTGCAAGAGTCATTTCTGAATTGAAAGATGGGATGCGAAGGCCGTGCTGTTGGATTGGGTGCATACACAGAAAAGATAAAAAAATAAGTCCTTCAGTTAGAGGCATACTTGAAAAGAGAGACTGGTCAAACTGATAAGAAATCATTTTGTGGCTTCTATTTATGAAGTTCCAAGAATGATAGCAAGGCTTTTAGATTGTCGGCGATTTAATATAAATCCAAGGGCTCGTGGCTCAGTAGTAGAGCGCGCCGTTCGCAACGGCGAGGCCGCGGGTGCGATTCCCGCCGAGTCCATTTTCGCTTTAAGAGGAGGGCAGGTGCGATTCACTCCCTTTCGTTTAATTTATTAGAAAAGACTTATTCTAAGGCCTTCCTAACCTTCTCTATAGTATTCCAGTTTCTAGTAGTTATTTTCTTGCCGAATTCTTTGCTCAGAAAATCCATTAGATCAACCGTTCCCGTATTTGGTGAGAGCGTCAGAACACTGAATATTGACCCGTCTTTCAAAGCTATCACCTTGAAACTCATTTCCTTTGGCGTGTAAGGCATCTTGAGTTCATGTTTATCTGCATCTGATATAAAAGTCACGTAAAGCCTTGTATCTGAAGTAACTTTTACGCTCTTGAAAGGCATCGATTCTATAAGAGGTATTATTTGCTCATATGTACGTAGCACCACATCGATTTCAAAGCTAAAAGCTTTACTTAAGGCATCCTCGATTCTTCTGGTAAGGGTTTCGGTGTCCTTTGCTGGTGCTTCAAAAATAACATTACCGCTATTAAGAATGGTCTTCACATTCTTGAATCCTAGTGACTCAAATAACCCTTTTAGTTTGTCCATCTTTATAGTCTTGCCCCCAACATTTATTCCACGCAAGAAAGCGACATATTTTTTCATAGAAACCAACACAATCTAATGAAAAGTTTTTCCATCTTCAAGCATCTCAATAAGTTTGTCTATCTTTTCTGCTCTCTTTTTCTCGCCATTTATATTATGGAGCCTGAATATTATTGCATAAGTATTAGCCCTGTTTAGCGTCTTAAGGAATTCTCTTGCTTTCTTATTTCTGTTTACCTTTTTCAGAAAGTCGTCTGGAAGTGTAGCAGTTCTTTGTGGAGGATAAGCAAGATTCCATCTACCATCTTTCTTTGCATCTTCTATTTCCTTCATACCGCTAGGTTTAATTCGCCTTTGCCTAATCAGCCTTTCTGCATGAGTTCGATTTATTGCTGACCACATGCTCTTCTTTCTTCTAGGACATATCCACCAAAGTGCATATTCATCTGTTCCTTTCTTTGCCTGTCCAGTAATCCAGCCATAACAAAGCAATGGATCTAAGACATCTGTGCTTTTGAGTGCGTTTGAGTTAAATCCCTTCTTGTAAATCTTAAGCCATATTCCATCGCTCTTACTATGGTTTTCTTCCAGCCATAGCTCAAGGTCTCTGGAAGACCTGAACGAAAGCGTTTTATCCATAGTATTGTTTTGTAAGCCTCAGCATATAAAAGCTAGGATGGGACTGCACGGAAGGCTGCAGCGAGGCCGAGTCCATGAAGTCCATCATACCTGAGTGCGACTTACCAACAAAGTGAATAATAGTGTCGGTGGAGTTTATAGCAAGATTTAAATATGTTTATTCACATAATAATTATGTGTTTATATGCCAAACATAACTCTAGTCATAAGTGAGGAACTTAGAAGAGATATGGAAAAACATCCGTCTATCAAATGGTCAAGCGCCGTAAGGAACATAATAGAGCAGAAGCTTGCGGATTTCGAAGAGTTAGAAAAACTAGCTGAAAAGAGCAAGTTTACAATGAAGGACTGGAAGCTTATAGAAAAGAAGGTATCGAAGAGTATGGCAAAGCACGCAAAGGCGCTTCTTGATGAGAGTAACAGTTGATGCGAATATCCTGTTTGCCTGTCTGATAAAAGATTCGGAGACCAGGC
>JAJYYC010000017.1 GCA_021801385.1 Microcaldota archaeon
GGGTCGTATTGACCCCCAAAGAGCTGTTCGAGAAGATAGCGAGTATGGTGCCAGCCCAGGCTGGTTTCGTAAAGGCAGAGTTCGAAGGCCCAGACATAGTAGTATATCTAAAAAACATAAAGGAGAAGTACAGGGATGAAAACACCGTCAGGAACATCGCCACTTCGATAAAAAAAAAGCTCATAATAAGGAGCGATGCGACATCGCTCATGCCGCATGATAAGTCAGAGGAGATAATAAGGCAGATAATCCCGGCTGAGGCAACCATAGCCAACATCCACTTTGTGGAGCAGTTCTCAGAGGTCTATATCGAGGCGATGAAGCCCGGGCTTGTGATAGGTAAGCACGGATCCAACCTGAAACAGATAGTGACAGAGACTGGCTGGGCGCCTAAGGTGCTTCGCACGCCTACGATGTCTAGCGAGATGCTAACACGGGTTAGAAACCTGATGTTCAATGAGGCTGATTTCAGGAAGAAGTTCATGGTCAACATCGGGAAGAATATAAACAGGCCCATAGTCAAGAGCGATTGGCTCAAGGCGACAGCGCTAGGAGGATTCAAGGAGGTTGGGAGAAGCTGCCTTCTGCTCGAGACTCCGCATTCGAAGATACTTGTTGATTGCGGGATAAGCCCAGAGCCCGCAGCGAAGGGCATAGAGGGCAATAGCTCTACCGATGTCAATAAGGCCTTCCCCTATCTTGACAACATGAACTTCCCAATCAACGAGCTTGACGCGGTTGTTGTGACGCACGCGCACATGGACCACACAGGTTTCATACCTTATCTGTTTAGGTGCGGATATGATGGGCCCGTATACTGCACACCGCCGACCAGGGACCTCGCCGCGCTGCTGCTCAGCGATTATCTCAAGCTCACAAAGCGCTATGGGGTCACCCCGCCTTATGAGGACAAGGACATAAAGAAGATGCTCATGCATACGGTCACGCGCGACTATGGGGAGGTCACCAACATAACGGATGAGCTCAAGCTCACATACCACCCTGCAGGCCACGTGCTAGGAAGTGCCACAGCACACCTTCACATAGGTGACGGCATGTATAATATCGTCCATACGGGTGACCTAAAGTATGGATTCACCAGACTCTATGACCCGGCAGCAACAAGATATCCGCGTGTCGACACGCTCTTCATAGAGAGCACCTATGGCGGGAGCAACAACATAACCAAGAACAGGGATGAGGCAGAGCGCGACATCATGCGCATGATAAAATCGACCGTTGAGAAGAATGGCAAGGTGCTTATACCTGTTTTCTCGCTCGGAAGGGCTCAAGAGGTCCAGATGGTGCTCGAGAACTATATGATGAACAAGCCGGAATTCAAGATGGAGGTTCCGGTCTATCTCGACGGGATGATACTGGAATGCAGCGCGATGCATACCGCATATCCGGAGTACCTGAAGGAGAGCCTTAGGAACAGGATACTTAACAACAGGTCACCGTTCGAAAGCGAGATATTCGAGATAAACAAGGGCAACAGGGAGGGGATAATGGATAAGGGGCCTGCGATAATACTTGCGAGCGGCGGAATGCTTAACGGCGGAGCAGCGCTCGACTACTTCCGCATGTTTGCCGAATCATCTGACAACACAGTAATATTTGTCGGTTACAACAGCCCAAGCTCTCTCGGAAGGCGCATACAGAATGGCACGAGCGAGGTCGCGCTCCCGAATGAGGATGGAAAGCTTGTCCCGGTGAAAATAAAGATAAATGTCAGGACTGAGGAGGGTTTCTCCGGGCACAGCGACAGAAGGGAGCTGATGAGATTCGTAGAGAACCTAAAGCCAAGGGCAAGGAACGTCTACACGATGCATGGTGAGGAGCACAGGTGCGAAGACCTGGCGCGCTCAATCGGAAGGGCGATGCGAATAGACGCGCGCGCGCCCATGAATCTTGACTCGATAAGGCTCAAGTAGTTATGCGATATCTGGGGCGAAGGGCTTCACCCTCTTCATCCCATTTTTGCCTAACAGTGCGGCGATTCCATATTCAACCGCACTCATCGTCTGGCCTGTTGCGATAAGGTCATCTACAACTATCGCATCTTTTGTACGCCTTGCCAGCTGCTTGTCCGTTTCCGCGATCCATAATCTGTTCGCATACCATTCAGGCACTTTTTGACGCATGCTGTAATTTCCGAACCTTACGATTGTCGCTATTGTATCTTTGCTCCTGTCGGGTGCTTCGACCAGCAGCGTGGTCTCTTTAGTGACATCAGGTCTATGATGCATCATTACATTAGTGTATCCGGCGAGCATGAACCGTGCTTCGGGAAACTTTTTTCTTGCCAACTTGTAAGCATATGCGCCATAGATGAATCCTGACACCATTATCGGAACGATCAGCGTTTCTTTATGAATGTGGTGCTTTACCTTATCCATCTGCGCTCTAATCGCATCAAGCTCTTCCTGTCTGTAATCTATTCCGTGCCATTTCGGCAGCTCAGCTATAGGGTCTTTCCTGCTTAGCGATTCGAACACTCCCTTCACGGTATTCATGCACTCTGATCTCTCCTTTTCGCTGAACGATAGGTCGAAAGCGCCTATCCATACCCTTCTTATGATCTCACTTGTGTTCTCATTTTTCGAGTAGTCTCCGCGCAACAGCGCTCGCGCCTGCGCTATCGCGGAATCTGCATCCACGACCTTTGTTCTATTCTTCATCCGACCACTAATCTATTATCTCATGCGCGAATATCTGTGTTACGTTGCAACAGTTCTTTTCCAATATTGCTGTTATCGCATTGATTGTTCTTCCGGTATCGAGCAGGTTATCTACTGCTATCACGTTAGTTTCGCGCAACAGTTTCTTGTATGCGTTAGGCACCAGCACTCTGCCATTTTCACGGTCATACCCGGCCATATCGACACTGAATTCTTTGCCTCTGCGCATGAGCTCTCCTGCTACGATCGCAGCATACGGTAATCCGCCCACCATCACCGGCATGACCACTGATTTCTGTAGCAAACCGTGTGGCCATCAGAATATACCGAACTTCCTCTTTTTGTCTTCGCTGCCTGCGAGCTTTCGAACCATCTCTTTCTGTTCTGCGCTGAGCCCCTTTGGTATGTCAACGGTTATGGTAACAATATGGTTGCCGCTGCCCGAGCCGCGCATATGCGGCATCCCCTCGCCTTTAAGCGTTATCGTTGCGCCGTTCTGTGTGCCTTCGTTTATGGTAACTGTCTTGTCGCCATTGAGAGTCTTTACTGTTATCTCTCCGCCTAGCAGCGCTACGCTGAGCGGAATATGGAGATCTGAATGTATATCGCTCCCGGATCTTGTGAAGTACCTGCTGGGCTCTACTGTCACCTCTATATATAGGTCTCCTGGTCTGCTCTTGCCATAATCGCCCATGCCTGCGAGCCTTAGACGCATTCCGGTATCTATGCCTTTTGGTATCTTGACATCCACATCCTCGCTCACTCTTGCGCTTCCGGTGCCGTTGCAGCTCCTGCACTTGCGATCATAGTACCTGCCAGCTCCTCTGCACTGCTCGCATACACCAACGGTGCTTATGATCCCGAATGGGGTGCGCCTAGTCTGCTTTGCGGTTCCGGTGCCGTTGCATATATTGCACCTCACCTCCTTCGCGCCAGGCTCACCTCCGGTGCCGTTGCACTTTCTGCATGCGCCTACGTGAGTCAGCATTATCTTCTTTGTGACTCCCTTAGCCGCCTCTTCGAGCGATATGTTCACGCCTGCTAGTATGTCATTGCCAGCATCTGATCCCCTGCCGAATCCGAACGCTCCGAAGAGATCGTCGTTTCCGAACCCAAAATCAGCGCCCATGTTTCTGAATACGCTCTCGAAGTCGAAGTTCCTGAAGATGTCCTCGTTGCTGTATCGCTGGTTGAATCCTTCAGGGCCGTAGGCGTCGTACTGCTTGCGCTTCTCTGGGTCGCTCAGCACCGCATATGCCTCGTTTATCTGCTTGAACTTTTCTTCGCTGTTTTTCTCCTTGTTCCTATCAGGATGGTACCGGAGCGCGAGCTCTCTGTATGCTCTCTTTATCTCGTCCTGGCTGGCTTCTTTCTTCACTCCCAATACATCATAATAGTCAGACATTCGCATCTACTTCTACTTGTTCACCTTGAAATCAGCATCGGTAACGTTGTTGTCCCCTCCCGGCCCGGGGCCAGGGCCATCCTGAGGCCCTGGTTGGCCTTTGTCATCCTTGTAGATCGAGGCCCCGATATCCTGCACAACCTTAACCAACGCATCATACTTCTCCTTTATGGCGGTATAGTCCTCGCCCTTGAGCACCTCCTCTAGCTCCTTCTGCGCGGATTCGACCTTCAACTTTATTTCAGAAGGTATCTTGTCCTTGTAGTCTTCAAGCGTACGTGATGTCGAATACACGAGCGATTCCGCGCTGTTCTTCGTCTCAACCTGATCGCGCAGCTTTTTGTCTTCGTCTTCGTGCGCCTGCGACTCGTTTATCTTCTTGTCTATCTCGTCCTTGCTCATCTTGTGCGGTGCGACTATGTCCATCTTCTGCTCCTTGCCCGTGCCCTTGTCCTTCGCGGTCACATGCAGTATGCCGTTGGAGTCTATGTCGAACGTTACCTCTATCTGCGGCGTACCTCTACGCGCAGGCGGTATTCCGGTGAGAGTGAAGCGCCCTAGCTCTATGTTATCCTTTGCCATGGCACGCTCTCCCTGCACAACCTTAATGTCTACGCTCGGCTGGTTGTCATCTGCGGTTGTGAATATCTGCGATTTCTTTATCGGTATGGTCGTATTGCGTTCGATTATCTTTGTTGCTATGCCACCCATCGTCTCTATGCTGAGCGATAGCGGTGTCACGTCAAGCAGCACGATGTCCTTCACCTCTCCAGTTAGGACACCCGCCTGTACAGCGGCGCCCAATGCTACTGCTTCCATCGGGTCAACGCCGCGCTCCACCTTCTTGTTGAGTAATTGCTCAATGTATCTCTGAACTATTGGCATGCGCGTTGGACCCCCGACCAGCACTATTCTGTCCAACCCTGATGGGTCAATCTTTGCATCTTTGAGCGCCTGCATCACCGGCTTTGCTGAACGCTCGACTATCGGGACCACCAGGCTCTCTAGCTTCGCCCTGCTGAGTTGGTAGGTAAAGTTCACCGGCTTTCCGTCCTTTCCTTGTGCGAAGAACGGAAGGTTTATGTCTGTGCTGAGCGTAGTTGAGAGCTCTATCTTCGCCTTCTCCCCTGACTCTCTTAGCCTCTGCATCGCCTGTTTGTCCTGCTTGACATCTATGCCGCTCTGCGCCTTGAACTCGTTCGCGAGGAAGTCGACCAGCGCGTTGTCCATATCGGTTCCGCCTAACTGGGTATCTCCGCTTGTGGACTTCACCTCGAAAACCCCCTTCCCGAATTCCATGATCGTAACGTCGAGAGTTCCGCCGCCGAGGTCGTATACCATGATCTTCTGATCCGCCCCTGATTTGTCAAGCCCATATGCAAGGCTTGCCGCTGTAGGCTCGTTGACCAGCCTAACTACCTCAAGCCCTGCGATCTCACCTGCATCCTTTGTCGCCTGACGCTGGTTGTCGTCGAAGTACGCGGGTACTGTTATCACCGCCTTTGTGACCTTCTCCCCTAGGAACGCCTCAGCATCAGCCTTTATTTTCTGCAGAAGCATAGCTGAGAGCTCCTGCGGCTTGTACTTCTTCCCGAATATGTCATATACATAGTCTGTTCCCATTTTCCTCTTGAACGTTGACACAGTACCTTCGGGATTTGAGACAGCCTGTCTGCGCGCCGCTTCTCCTACGAGACGCTGTCCATCCTTTGTGAACGCGACGTAGCTCGGGAACGCCTTTCCGTACATTGATGTGCCTTCGCTGCTTGGGATTATAACCGGCCTTCCGCCCTCAAGTACTGCGGCTGCTGAATTACTAGTTCCAAGATCTATTCCTATTATTTTTGTTGTCATTTTTTCACCATTTTCTATTTTTTATCGTTATTCTGTTCTTTGCCGTTAGAGACTATCACCGATGCAGGCCTGAGCAGCCTGCCGTTGAAGTCATATCCTTTCTTCACCACTTCAAGTATAGTGCCTTCGGGCTTGTCGCTGGACATAGCCATCACCACCTCATGCTTGAAAGGGTCTGCTATTCCATTGCGGTCTACCTCGTTCAGCCCCATCCGCTTCATCGCAGATGCCATATTTGCATATACCATCTCGACCCCCTTCGCGAGCTCCCTGTCGCTTGACCGTGATGCTGCGACCAGCGCAAGTTCGAACTCGTCCAGAACCGCGAGCATCTCCTTCGCGAATAATGCCCTGCCGTTGCTTTCAGCCAAATCGATCTCCTTGCGGGAGCGTTTCTTGTAGTTGTCGAACTCCGCCGCTATCCTTAGCATCTGCTCACGAATCTCGGCGATCTTCTCTGACTCTTTCGATTCCGCGACTTCTGCAGCATCCTCTATTTTATTATCTGAATTCGCTTCTTTCTCATCTCCATTCTTCGTGAAATCACCCTTTCTTCAGCCTCTTTGGGCTTATGCTCATTATCCTGTCTAGATCCTTTGCGGTGTCGAGCATGCGGCTCAACTCCCTTTCAACATCATATTCGATCTCCTTTATTGCCTTCTGCATCTCCGAGGCTCGCAGATGGTACTTCCTGCCGCGCTTGACCAGAAGCCCTGCTTCTATGAACCTATTCAGATGGTAGATTACGCTGCTCTTCGCGAGCTCTGTATCAAGATCCAATTCTGAGCTTGACAGACCGATGTTGTTTTTGGCTGCCTCTGCAAACCGTATCAGTATCTGTTCACTTATCGGATTTGGCTCGCTGTCATTCGATAGGCCAAACACCTTGCAGAACCATCTTATGAGCTCATCCGGCTCATTAGAGTTTGGTCTCTCATAGAAGTTTATGATTATACGGTTCATGATCTATTTATGAAGCGAAAGATATAAATAATTTTTGGTTAAATAGCACTATTAATTGATTTATCAAATATAATTTGATTATTTGAATTTAATATTGACATTTAAAAAGTAAAATATGGTAATGCACCAAGATGGTGTAAGAGGGACAAGCACATGCAGAGATCATCACTGCAGACCGCTTATCGCGATTGCTTGAGCGATATCGGCAAGCTCTGAACCTTCAATCCCTAGGCGTTTCATAGCTGAGATACCGCCATATTCTATTTCGCTTGCTGGCTTTTTATTTATGAGAAGAGGGTAAATCCGTTTTAATGCTTTGCCGGAATCGGTGAAGAGTATGAACCTTGACCCCTCCTTTGCTCCGGAGAGCCTTATCGCCTCTGAGATCTGGCGCTGTGCTGATGCGAAGAGAAGCATCTCTGTTGATTTGGATCTTGATCGATTGGTGTGGTTCTTGAACGCGATGGTCGCGTTCTCATATGCGAGCATGAGATGCTCAATAGAGAACACGCTCTTTGGGTCGAATAGCTGCAGTGTCTCTTTTGAGGATGCCTTACCAAGAAGCTCCTTGGCGCCAGATGCGCTTTCGGCTTCTATAACAATGAGTCCGGAGCTCAACGTTCGCATGATAACCTTTTGCAGATAAGTTATAATTAGGTAGCGCATAACAATAACAGAATTAGGTTGGCACCGACATATTTTAGATAGGCTTTTAACCCTTTGATGCTAAATTATACTACGTATCCTGCGTGTGATTATTTGGAGGATTATGGAAAGATAGACAGGAAGATGTTAGAGCATATATGCAGCATAGCAAAGCTCAATCTTAGCGATGAGGAGTATGCAAGATACCAGAAGGAACTCCAGGATGTAATCGATGTGTTCAGGCAGATGGACAAGGTCGATACGCAGGAGGAGCCTTCATACCACCCGATAGAGATAAAGGACAGGCTTCGTGATGACGAAGTTATCGCGCATGAGTGGGATCCATTGTGCAACTCCAAATCCTTCGAGGGCAGATATTTTAAAAGTCCAAAGATCGTGTGAACATGATAACAGGAGTCAAGGAGTATATAGAAGAGGTGAGGAGCGGCAACCTTAATGTCGATGATTTCGCGCATGAGGTGGTGGAGCGCTCCAAAACAATACAGAAAAAATACTCGCCGTTCATAACGCTTGTTGAACACCCCACATCAGGTAATGGCAGAATTAAAGGCCTTCCGATCTCTGTAAAAGACAGCATATGCACGAAAGGCATAATGACAACCGCAGGGTCTAAGATATTGGATGGTTATGTTCCGCCTTTCGATGCGACCAGCGTCTCAAACGCCAAGAGAGATGGAGGAATGGTCATAGGCAAGACCGCGATGGATGAGTTTGGGTTTGGTACGTTTTCGACCAACTGCGCTTACAGTATACCGAGGAATCCGCATGACACATCAAGGAGCTGCGGAGGGAGCAGTGGTGGTGCGGCCTGCCTCACCGCGGCCGCAGACTTTCCGCACATAGCGATCGCCCAGTCCACAGGAGGCAGCATAACAGCTCCTGCGGCTTTCACCGGCACTGTTGGGATAACACCTACCTATGGTAGAGTGTCCCGTTACGGACTAATAGATTATTCGAACAGTATGGACAAAATCGGCACCATCGGCAAGACAGTATATGATGCGGCGTTGTTGCTATCGTCGCTATCAGGCTACGACCGGCTTGACTCGACCAGTGCAGAGATAGCCAGCGAGGACTTTACCGCATTCGGATCAATAAAAGGGCTCAGAGTTGGGATACCGAAAGAATATTTTTCAGAGGGTGTGGATAAAAGGGTCGCTAAAGAGGTAAGGTCAGGCATAGAACGTTTGGAATCGCTCGGGGCGAGCTGCGAGGAGGTATCACTCCCGATGACCGACTATGGGATCGCATCTTATTATATAACAGCAATATCAGAGGCCTCGACTAATCTTGCGCGATACTGCGGCCTGCGTTATGGCATGCAGAAAGAGATAACAGGTGATTTCGAATCCTATTTCTCTTCGATAAGGTCCACAGGATTCGGCCAGGAGGCGAAGAGGCGCATCATCCTAGGTACGTATGCGCGCATGGCGGGTTTCAGAGACGCATATTACATCAAGGCGCTAAGAATCAGGACGAAGATTATAAACGAGTTTGCCGCGATGTTCAAGAAATTTGACGTGCTGGTAGCGCCATCGATGCCGATCATAGCGCCGACGTTTTCAGAGATAGAGAAGCTCTCTCCGATAAAAGCTTACAGTATGGATATACTGACAGTGCCGCCGAACATGGCGGGCATACCTCACGTTTCTGTGCCGATTGGAAAGGTGGATTCCATGCCAGTAGGCATGCAGATCATGGCCGCGCATTTCAAGGAGTCTGATGCGATACGCGTGGCGGCAGCGGTGGAAGGTGCAAGATAATGGCCGAACATAAGATAATGATAGGCATCGAAACCCACGTCCAGCTTAATACTAAGAGCAAGATGTTCTGTTCAGACCGCAGCGAACCCGGAGATGCGGAACCCAACAGCAATACCTGCCCGGTATGTCTGGGCTTCCCGGGATCTAAGCCGAGGATAAACAGAAAGGCGGTCGAATATGGCATACTGATAGGCATTGCGCTCAATTGCAGGATAAACAGCAATGTGTTCTTCTCCAGAAAGGCATATTTCTATCCTGATCTGTCCAAGAACTTCCAGATAACCCAGTACGAGATACCGATAGCAGAGGAGGGATACGTTCAGATGGGCGATGACAGGATAGGCATAACCAGAGTGCATGTAGAAGAGGACCCTGCGAGGCTCATATACCAGAATGGCGACATAACGAGCGCCGAGAGCGTGCTCATAGATTATAACAGGGCAGGGGTGCCATTAGCTGAGATAGTCACGGAACCTGATTTCAAGAGCCCCAAACAGGTCAGGAATTTCCTTGAACGCTTATCATCGGTGCTAGAATATCTCGGAGTGTATGATCCTGCAAGAGAGATGTCGCTCAGAGTCGACGCTAACATATCGATGGATGGTGGGGAGCGCGTCGAAATCAAAAACATAACAGGTTTTGAGAGCGTCGAGAAGGCACTCAACTATGAGATAGTCAGGCAGAGCGGCATGCGACGCATGGCCGCGACTGTACAGAGAGAGACGAGGCACTTCAATGCAGAGCTCAAGACCACATCAGCGCTCAGAAAGAAGGAGTATGAGGAGGACTATGGTTATATATTCGACCCGGACCTTCCGATGGTCACTCTAAGCGAAGCGCATGTGAGTTCGATAAAGGCAAAGATGCCGGAGCTGCCAGAACAGAGGGCGGAGAGGCTCAGCAAAGAATACGGGATGGATATCAGCAGGGCTTGTGTCATCGTATACAACGGCAAGCCGATGGCTGATTTCTTCGAAACATCGGTTAAACTTTACAATAACCCTGATGGCATATCGAACTGGATCGTAAATTACCTTATGAAAAGCCTTAACTGGAGAGGAGAACGGATATCAAACTCTAAGGTCAGGCCGAACACATTCGTAGAGCTTGTGGAGATGGTCGATAAGAACGAGATAACAGAAAGGTATGCAAAGGAGCTTGTAAAGAGCTATGTTGACACAGGCACATCCCCGAGAAAACTTGCGGAAGGAGAAAAGGTGGTTCTGACAGAAAAGGATATAGTTAAAATAGTTTCAGACATAATAGTTAACAACAAGAAGGCTTCAGATGAGCTCAAGGCCGGAAAGAAGGAGGCAATGCAGTTCCTCATCGGCGAAGCACTCAAACAGACGAAGAGGCAGGCGAATCCGAACGAAATAAGGGAGATCCTGACAAAATTGATTGGCAAAAGCACTTAATGCCTTGGTAACTCAGCAGGTAGAGTGTCTGGCTGTTAACCAGAAAGTCGCAGGTTCGAGTCCTGCCCAAGGCGTATTCTTTGATTTTTCAGTTTTCAGTGATCAGATGTGTCAAGCTTTTAGTGATAAAATTCGCCAGTTTATTAATTGGACCTAAATTGAATCTAACATATTGGATTTAAATAACACAACGAAAAATTAGATGCATGAGTAATTTAGGTATAGGTCTTGTTGTTGCAGGCGGATTTCTTTTCGGAGTCGGAATCGGACACATAGTGTTGTTTTCAGATATTCTGGCCACGTTTGGGGCCATAATGGTTGCAATAGGCCTGCTAGTCTCATTCATTATGATGGGCAGAAAAGTAAGGAGATAATATATTAGAAACGCGTTTGTACATAATAAATAAATATGTTGCAGTCGTGTTTATCTGCCGGTGCATAAATGCCGAGCAGTAGTGTAACAGTAGCAAAGAATCTTAGAGAGAGGATAGAGGTTAGGCCATTACACAGACGTACTGATGGCCCTTGGACTGCTAGTTTTAAAACAGATAATGGCGAAGTCCAATTACCTGTTAGTGCTAGTACAAGCAGCGGGGCATATAGAGCTGCCATAAAACACCTAAGACGCTGATCTTAGCTCTTTAGATTAGGTTACCTTATTTTAAGTAAAGGTAATAAGATTTCGTCTTCATATATTTATGATTTTATGGATATAGTTTTAGACCGTGGAAAAACCGCTTTTGTTTCGATAGATCTGCAGAAAGGGATAACATCTTTCGCTGGATCACCAAACAGCTCATCTGATGTGATTAGAAATGCTGCCAGGCTAGCTGAGACTTTCAGGAAGAATGGCGCTCCAGTCGTCCTTGTCAATGTGAGCTCTAAAGACGGAAAGGACATGCTTTCGCCTTTATCAGATCAACAGGGATGGAGGAGCTCGGATAGACCGAAGGACTGGGCAGAACTTGTACCTGAACTCAACAGGCAGGAAAACGACATATGCATAACAAAGAGACAGTGGGGAGCCTTCTATGGTACTGAACTCGACCTTCAGCTTCGCAGACGCAAGATAGATACGATCGTGATTTGCGGAATATCGACAAACATAGGGGTTGAGACAACAGTCAGGGAGGCATACCAGCACGGATACAACATTGTGGTGGCGTCCGATGCTTGCACGGCACAGACCGCAGAAGAGCATGACCACAGCATAAAATACATCTTCCCAAGAATAGCGCGGGTAAGGACAACCGATGAGATACTCGCGGCCTTGACAGAATGATTCGTTTATTCGAACAGGCTTCTTCCGGAAGGGTCTTTCTTAACTATTGTTACAGCAAACTTAAGCCATACCGCATACTTCTGTGGTTTCGACTCGAGCTCCTCTAGTAGGTCCTTCGACTTTATGTAGTGTATCACAGGCGCCTCTTTTGTCCCCTTGATCATTGGACCGTTGTAAACCATATATGCGGCGAGAACATATTCGTTCTCGCATGATCCGTCTTTATAGTCGTTTTCGTATGCTACGCCGCTCAATACCTTTATCTTTGCATCGGATATGCCGTATTCATCCATTACGCAGCGAATTGCAGCGCCTTCAGGAGTTTCGCCTTCTAGCACATGGGTGGTCGGTGCATCGAGCGTGTTGCCGCCAACCTTTCTCGCAGGCCGCTCATGAAGTATGATGTTTCCATTATTGTCGAATACAAGCACCTGTATCGCGAGATGCTTGGTTCCTGGAGTAGTATGTGCGCTCTTCCTATCGATTATATTGCCCGTTGGATTTCCTGAGCCATCCACACATATAAGCTTCTGGTTAGGCCTATCATCAAGCGGATTTGTTGCCATGCAATACACGGTTTATAATCGTCTGGCAAATAATAAAGCTGTATGGCTTCAACTTCCCCTAAGCATCCTATTAAGAAGTATCTGCTCTATTTTGAGTCTTATTTGCATGATTGGCTCTTTGCGCAACATTCTTTTAAGTATGGCTTCATCCTTCCATGCTGAATGGTTCAGCAGCAGTGCGATCCTGACCGATTCTTGTTCATCGCTCGCCGCATAACGATGTATGATTTTGCTTTTGCTTCTAAGTGCGATGTCTCTACGTTCCTTTTCCGTCATACCAAGATATTGGGATTTTGTCAAGCCGCCCATTACTAGCACGTTTGCTCGTAAGAAATGAACTCAAAAAATTATTTATTAGTTTGTTTTCTGCGCTTTTCCCTCAACTCTGCCTTTACGCGTTCAGTGGTTTTATCGATCGCTTCTGAAATTTTTATAAAATAGTCCATGTCTCTAATTTTGTTTGTGTCGAAACGAATTTCGACCCCGACAGACATGTCAGGTGTTAGGGAAAGATGGGCTATCCGTTCAGATTCTTCTGCGCGCATCAGCTTGCCAACATTATGGCTGTCATTTTCTGTACTTTTAGGAGGTAGGGAAAGATTGACTATCCGTTCAAATTCTTCTGTGCGTATCAGCTTGCCAACATTATGGCTGTCATTTTCTGTACTTTTAGGAGTTCCAAGTAAACACCAGTATCTTATTTATTTACCGTTATTTAAGCGTTGTGTGTAAGGTTGCAAATCCTTATTTATATGCGGACTTCGTAAATTGCCCTTTTGATTGTTTTTTGGTACCAGCACCAGAAGCTCGCGTGCTACGTACTGGTCAGGCCTCATGTAGATTAACCCGTTCCTCCCCGCATTTTTGAACCTTATTTCGGTATAACCGATCTTCTCTATCTGTTTTGCCAGCGGCAGACGTATGATCCCACCCTTTGTCGGCCATGCAGGAATCGCTATGCAGCAGCGTGTCTCTGCACCGATCTGTCCACGCAGGTTTTTTAGGAACCGGAATACCAAAAAATTGCATTCTGTCGCGATCCTGTTTATAGCTGCAGGATCGGGGTTGCGAGGAGGCTGCGGGCCAAGATATGTTTCTGTTACTACCCTGTCAAAGTGCTTCCACTTGTTTATGGTCGCATCCGCACATGAAATATGTTGATCCACCTTTATGTGGTATTCTTTTGCCAGCCACTCTAGGTTCTCTTTTGAATTTGTTATCATCTCACGCTTTATGTCGCTCCCCTCTAACTTTAGGCCCATAAGCGCCGCCTCAATCAGCACCACTCCTGTGCCACAGAATGGATCCAGTACTGTGAGCCTTGGCTCTGCCTTTGCCAGATTGAGCATAATCTGCGCGAGCTTCGGCGGAAGCATACCTACGCGCATGTCTCTCCTTGGTCGCTCATAGTCGCGCTTAGAATAGCTATCTATATCCTGTACAGATATTGTTCTTGCGATATATGAGCGATGTTTGTCCGAAACCACAATGAATTCGCTACCCGACCTTCCCGTAAGGCCGTTGTGTATCACCTGTGCGCTGTTCAGCGTGGTTGAGTTTGATATTATCGCCCTGACAGAGACCGATTTCGCCTTCAATGATTTCTTTATCAGGAATGAAAGCTCTGAGATGCGCCTTGCGCTTATATTCAGCCCATAGGCACTGATGCCAAATGTCTGTTTGTGTGCCACATCAACCGACATGCACTCTATTACCGTATCGCGTAGTGCCGACATAACGCTGTTTATCTCTGTTGAATCGACCTCTTTTATGAGTTCGGCCATCTTTATTGTGCCGCCAAGGTTGTTTTGGTTTAGAGCAGTTTTCGAATCAACCAAGGCTGCGCATGGGCCGATCGGCTTTATTCTGTCTGATCCGACGACTGACTCAAGCTCTGCTATCCCGAGCTCAGGCTGCCTTCCAAGTATGCACACAATCATGAGTCTATTTTTGCGTACGCAATTTTATAGGTTGTGCATCAGTTGGATTGATGGCTTTGGCGAACAATCAATCGCTTATATTTTTTCTTTGTGTCTGGCGCATTAACCCAAACGCATGAATTAGGTTTGATTGCGAATCGTTTTTATCGCAATGCTCGCGCTAGGATCATAAAAATACAGAAAAAAGAGAAGAAAGGCTTGTACAAAATTGGTCGTTAGTAACGGTATGTTCACAGCTCGCTTGCGCTCGCTGCTTACGCACCCGTCCTATCAAGGCCGTCTATTGCGGCCGACCCAGTGTCTAGTTTCGGGTCTGGCTTCGTCCTTAGATGCTTTCAGGACTTATCCTTTTGGCGCGTGGCTACCCGGCAGTGCGAACACAACCGGTACACTAGAGGC
The DNA here is from genome assembly GCA_021801385.1 of Microcaldota archaeon. Lineage (GTDB taxonomy): Archaea > Micrarchaeota > Micrarchaeia > Micrarchaeales > Micrarchaeaceae > JAJYUY01. Next base: position 14,938 of record JAJYYC010000017.1, read on the forward strand.
GCCGATCCCCCGTTCCTCTCGTATTGAGGGGAGCTTACCCTCCGACACTAACACTCCCAGTAGATATTACCGTGCTGTCTCGCGACGCACTGAACTCATCTCGCGTACGATTTTAATGGACGAGCAGTCCAACCCTTGGCCGCTTGTGCACGGCCAGGATATCGTGGGACCATATCGATGTATCAAACCGCCGGGTCGCTGTGGACGCTCACCGGCGACGAATCGGTTACCTCCAGAGTAACTTTTCTGACAGCTTGGGCCTCCATTAAAAGAGGACACCAAAGTTCGTTAAGCCCCTGTTTCCAGTCTGCGTGCCACGCTTTTAAGCACACAGTCAGCCCTGCATTTACCTTTACGCTTACCGATGGTTTTCCAAACCACCTAAGCAGAGCATTGGCCACTTTCGTTTCTTTATCGAAAGCAACCGTCCAGTCTAACTACCCACCTGCAGCTGTCCCCTTTCGGGTTAGCTGCAAGGCAACATATAAGTGGTGTTACATTGTCGCTCCGCGCGCGCCTGAGCACGCGCATCGACGCTCCCACTTACACTATGTATATGTCGCATTGCAACAACTACAGGATGTAGTAAAGCTTCATGGAGACTTCATTTCCCACTGAGAGATCGCGGCATATTCACCGCGCA
>JAJYYC010000007.1:0-43949 GCA_021801385.1 Microcaldota archaeon
ACGGTTAGTCATATTCTGATTCAGAAGGGGTTATACACCAAGGCACTCAGGCACATAATAGAAAGTGTTCCCCTTGATGACAGGACCGCGCCTACAGTCTATGAACGCCACCGTATGAACGTTACAATTGCAGGGGAAATGATGAAGGAGATCCTTCAGGCTAATTTCAGGTTCAAACAGGTGCTGAACGCTTATGCGAATGAACTCAAAGAATTCAAGTCAGCATATACTGCGATTGAGAAGCACACAGGCTTAATGAAAGATGAATTAGAGAGGAAAGAGAAGGATTATGTAGCATACAAGAGAATAAAAGAGCTAATATTATCATTGACTGCAATGATCGAGGATCGCTCTATCAGCATGGATTCCGTAGCAGCTTTGAAAAAGGAGCTTGAGAGGCAGGAAGGCGATGCTATTGGCGCTGCCGAAGAACAAATAGTAGCATCAATAAACAAAAAGGCCAAGATGCTGTCAGAATTATATTCAAAGAGGGCGATTTTGACTGATAAAATAGTAAGAATGACACGACCGTTGGAAAGAGCCGCGAAAAAGCTGGACCATATGTCCACTTCAAAGTTCCAATTATCGCCATTCTTATCCGACCCTTATGGTACGGTAGCAACCGTATCTGATTACAATGAGTTCACCGAACTGTTAAAACAGTTGGAAACGAGCTTAAAAGATGGTAAAATAGATGTAAAGAACGCTAATGAGCTTGCAGAACTTGCACGAGAGCTTCTAGACATAGATCTTTACAGCATGATATCAGAATTTAAGGAGATCAAAAACAGCGAGGCAAGCATAACTGAGGAATCCGAAAAACTGAAAGCGGAGCTTTCAATGATAAAGGAGGCTGGCAGATCAAAGGGTGCGTTGATCTCAGAAATAGAATCGATGGATAAAAATATATACAACTTTGATTCCGAAATAAACGCCAAGTGCAGAATGATAGAGAAAGAGTTTGAACAGCAGTATAACAAACGCATCTCGATATTAAAATTTTAATTAAAGATAAGTTTTCAGGCAGGTTCAACTATTAATATTCAGAGGTTGAAAATATATTATTTTTGTGTCAGAAATCTTTATCGTTTTTATTCTATTGATGCCGTCTTTATCTTTCTAGAACCGTTTGTAGCAATTTTCTAGTTTATTCTGTAATCAGCTGGCGAAGTTCTAGGTGTTGCCGACAAAATCTATAAGAAAGAGGAGCTTGACCGCATGATGGCGAAGGGTTTCCTGCCACATGATAAGGATACTTATAAGTGGTATACCGAGCTACGTGAATTCGAACTGCCACCGCACAGCAGATTTGGCATATGAATAGAGAGGCTACTCAGGTAAATGCTAAGTCTGGATCATGTAAATCGCTATCCCATCCCAAGGCTCTATAACCATTTTGTATATCCTTGAGTCTGGTTGAACTCACGGAAAGAGGCGCTTTGGATCGCGCGGAGCAAAAGTCGCTTCCCTGACATTTTGCATGTTCAGCATCTGCTTCACAACCCTAGTCGGGCTAAGGCCAAGTCCTCCATGCGGCGGCGCGCCATACCTGAAGAGCTCTATATAATAGGTTAGATGCTCCTTTTTCAGGCCCTTCTTCTCTATGTTGCTTGCAAGCCTATCCTGGTTATGCTCCCTCTGCGCCCCGGTTGTTATCTCAACACCGCGGTATAGCAAGTCAAAGCTCTTTGTGGTCTCTGTCCCGTTTTTCATCGGTTCGCCGAACATGTGGTAAAACGGTCGCGTCGTCAATGGATAATCGTACACAAACACGAAATCATTCTCGTATGTCTCCTTTATGTACTTGGCAACCTCCCTCTCCCCATCTGGAGTCAAGTCTCCGTCCCCAGAAACATTGCCTTTTGAGACTAGCTCATACGCCTCCTCCATCTTTATCTTTGGTATCTTGCCAGGTGCCTCAACTCTTGTGTTCCGGTATTCCTTGGGTTTGTTAGCGCATTCGGCATCTACTTTCTTGAATATATAGTTAAGCATCCGCTCCTCCTCATCCATAACATCATGATGGGACCTTATATACGCGATTTCCATGTCAAATGAGGTATACTCTGTATCATGTCTTGTGGTGAAGGACGGATTGGCCCTGAACACAGGCCCCACCTCGAAGACCTTCTCAAAACCAGAACATATCGCCATCTGCTTGTAGAACTGGGGGGACTGCGCAAGGTATGCCTCACGGTTGAAATATGGTAATATGAATATCTCAGACCCTCCCTCGGTCGGATAGCCAACAAGCTTCGGCGTGAATATCTCAGTGTAATCATTTTTGTAGAAATATTCGGATCCAGACATCACGAAAAGCGAGAGCAGCTCCAAAGGCAGCCTGTGGTCTGGATCTCTCAGGTCCAGCCATCTGTAGTCCAGACGCTTCTCCAAGCCGGTATTCTGCCCGTCAAGCCCTATAGGTATCTGGTCTGAAGCCTTTTCTGTAAGCAAATAGAACTTCTTTACCTCTATCTCCATTCCCTCCTTTGCCTTGCCCTTTACAAGCTTCCCTACGGCCATCATGAAACTATACCTGGTAAGCTTGGAGATGTCCTTCATGTTCTCGCTTATGGAGTCCTTCAGTGTCAGCTGGATCTTCCCATACTGGTCATATAAATCCATGAAGCAGAGGCCCTTCCCGACCTCTCTGATGTTGTCTATGTAACCTGCAACTATGGCCTCATTCTCGAAATCCTGTTCCAACAGCTTGTTTGTTGTTTTTCTGAGCTTAAGCAGTTCGAATGCATTCTCCCCTTGCATTTTATCATTTGGCATGTAATAACCTAAACCTGATATTATATTAGTTAGCTAAGCCTAAAGAATTTTACTGCATTGCGAGAAAGATGGATATATTTTGTAAGAATATAGAACTTTCAGAATATATGAATTTAGAAGACACAATTAAAAAGTATTTTGAAAATCACAGAACAAAATGAAAGAAGTAGCAAAAAGGCCAATAGTTTATATATCCCCAGAAAAACTCTGTGGAAAAACTTTATGGTCTGTATGCAATTAGATGCTTCATAGTTATCTGTTCTCTCCACGCTAAAACTATGTTAGAAAAGAGGGACATTACACAGAATATGTATAACCCCCAAACAAGAATGGGGGGTTATATATAAGAAGGACTTTTTGCACCCCCCTAACCTATAATTATTAATCTTAAAAGTGGAAATTATAACGTATGGACATGAAGGAAGAAGATAAGATTGACCTTTTTGAAATACCTATCGAAGTTTGGCTAATGATGCAAGAGGTAGCAGAAGGGCTGGATATTGGAGAAGGCGGTGTCTATGATAAAAGAATCGGTGCTATAAACCTGTGGGCGTCACCCGAAGATAAGCCTATTGATTATAATTACCCAATAGTCAGCAAAGTTAAATATCCAAGAGAGTTCATTGCAGCAATATATACGGAACCAGATTTAGTAGTACCGTTTATAGAAAAACCTTCAGATTTTAAAAAGATAAAAACCGTTAAATTATATGCTGATTTTGTTGCATCTGAAGGAAAAAGAAAGAGATCAGAGGAGAAAAAACCCTTGATATCAGAAAACGAACATGATTGGGTCAAGCAGAAAATTTCAACCCTAAGAAAACTGGCTGAAATGCTTATTAAAGTTGAAAATTCTCATAAAAGTGAATTAGACAAGTTAACAGAAGAGCAAATTAAGAATTTTAATGATGAAGATACTGCTTTATTGGATATCATTAAAAAATTAGCGAATGCTACAATAGATGAAATTCTAAGGCTCGGCAAATTATCTGCAAAGGCAACTTATGCTGACCCACAAAGTAAACTCTACCAATATAATGCCCCAATTCTTGCTAAGTATTGTCATCTAATAGGTGGAGTTTGGTACCTTTTGGAAAAGAACAATTATTATGCATCCTTAATTATCGAAAGGTCAATGTATGAGATTAGAATGTATCTACGCTATTTTTACTTACATCCGGATGAGATTTCAGATTACGAAAATCGTAAGGAATATGTCAAAAAGTTTGGTTCTAAAGCATATAATGAAAAATTCAGCAAACCTGCTATTCTAAAGAAGTTACTTGTAAATCCAAAAGATTTTGATAAAGAATATGCCTATTATCAATTCCTTTGCAATGTAGATCATCCTTCTACAAAGTTTGCAATATTGCTAAGCAGTTCCAAACGAATTGAAGATGATAAAAACAATAAAATTCATGCTCTGCTTGAATTTAATCCTACATTTGAAAAGACAAAATATATGATGGGTTTACTTTCTTTAATTCACTATAACAACAGCATCATAGAAACCGAATATGAAATAATGAAGGAAAACCCTGAATTGAATCCAAATAAAAAATTACTTGAAGCAAGTGTTGAGGTCTCAAAAGTATTAGGTTATAATACAGTATGGGCGCAGGAGGGAATTAGAGAATATTATTCAAGACTAAAAGGCCGAAAGCTTGAAGATATAAATAAACCTTTTGCGCAGTTAGGAGAGTATAAGCAGGAAATACAGGATTTTTTAGATAATATGTTGGTAGGCGTACTTTGATGAGGCCGACTTTACCATAACCTATTCATGGTACAGGTTATTTTCCAGATTTGATTCTAACAATCTTTTTATGATAAAGGACACCAAAATCGCTGAACTTTTGAAACCAATGGTATTAGGTATGAGGAAAAAATTAGCTGAGTTAGAGTACTTTAAGAAAACAGTTAATATGATGGGATGCAAATAGTATTAAAGAGAAAACGAAACATACATTAACAGGGTATAAACTTGAAGACAGAAGAATTAGTAGTAAAACCGCTTAATTTTACTCTAAGCAAAAGAGTAACATTCCCTATAGCAAATGAAGATCTTACACCCATAGCTAAGACTCTAAGAAAATTAAAAGATATGACATATTACTTGGGAATATGTGGCGGCGGAACCCAGAATCTATACTTGTTGCAAGTACTTAGTAAATCAAACAAATTTAAATGGAGAAGACTGATAGATAATGACAGGGAGCAGTTGCTAAACTTTATGGATCTAAAAGAGGCTTTAGTGTATTCGAAAGATGACCTGCATTACCTATCAAAACTTGCCAAACGTCAACACAGAGTTGAAGGAATTTATGATAGGTACTTTTATTTCCTTTTCAAAAACAGATCCAATGGCTTTGAAGAAACAAATCTAAAAAGGCCAAAACTGAAGAATATGGAAATCGAATTAGTATATAGCGAATTCTTTAAGTACATTAATACAGAGAAACTACCAAGAGGAAAATATTTCATTTATCTTTCTAATATATTTAGTTATACAAAAATGTCCCGAAGACTTTGGTGGATCAGAAGATGGTATATACTTAAAGAGTTATACCACGGTAATTTTAAAACGCCAAGGCTAAAAGCGGAATTAAATCATACAACCAAAGAACTTCAAAATACCATAGGCAAAAATAAAAATATACTTGACGGTTCGGTGATTTTGGTGTGGATGGGTGGTGTATTGCTTAGGACAAAACATAAGAGTATTGTATTATTTAAAAAATCAAATCATAAAGTAGAAATACTTGTTGAGGTACCCCTGATTCACAACGATATTGATCGTCTTGGCTGAAAAACATGAATATCAATGAAAGAACCAAAGTACAATATTCAAGAGTTTACGGTGATAGCATGTTTCCAACATTAAGGTATGGAGACCTTGTGAGGATTATTCCAATTTTACCTCGTACATATAAGGATGTCAAAGTTGGGGAAATAGTCTCTTATTGGTCAAAAGGTTTCAATAGAAATGGCCAACCTCGCTTTTGGCATAAAGCAAATGTAGTTCATCGAATAGTAGGAAAAACTTTGACTTTTGCATTAATTAAGGGAGATAACCGAGATTACATTGAAAAAGTGCCATACGATAAAATAAATGGGAGAATCTTATTATGAATCCGTATTAGGGTTAGGGGGTGCAAAATCCCTTCGCTATATATAACCCCCAAAAAAGAATGGGGAGTCCGAGATTTGAACTCGGATCTCCAGCGCCCAAGGCTGGAAGTCTGCCAGGTTAGCGTAACTCCCCATGGCAGTATAGGTATAAATCGGCAAAGTTAATAAAGCATTCATCGAAATAATAAAATCATTAATCTTGTGATTATTATGATAGATTTACCGTGGACCGAAAAATACAGGCCAAAATCGCTCTCAGATGTGATCGGCCAGAGGCTCATCGTCGACAGGCTTAAGTCGTTTGTGGAGCGCGGCAACTTCCCGAATATGATATTTGCGGGCTTGCCAGGCGTCGGCAAGACCGCATGCGCGATAGCTATGGCACGTGATCTCTATGGAGAGGGGCTTGAGGGCGCTTTCCATGAGCTCAACGCAAGCGACCAACGCGGCATAGATGTTATACGCGGCAACGTCAAGGAGTTTGCCAAAACCAGATCGATAACAAGAGTCCCAATCAAGATCATCTTCCTTGATGAAGCAGACTCGCTCACTGCTGATGCCCAACATGCACTCAGGCGAACTATGGAAACCTATTCCTCTGAGACCCGTTTCATACTCAGCGCCAACTACCCTAGCAAGATAATAGAGCCGATCCAGAGCAGGTGCGTTGTATTTAGGTTCAAGCCGCTCAGCGAGGATGAGATGAAAGATTACATATCTAGAATTGGCAAGGGTGAGAAACTTGAAATAGATCCGAAGGCGGTCGAGGCTCTCATCTATGTAAGCGAAGGAGACCTTAGAAAACTAACTAACGTGCTCCAGAGCGCGGCGATGAAAAGCGCAACTATAAGCGAATCAAGCATATACGATGTCGCATCGAGGGCGCGCCCAAAGGAGGTGATCATGATGCTCAACAACGCGGTATTGGGCAACTTCGACAGCGCAAGGACCGAACTGGACAACCTCATGCTTAAGCACGGGATGAGCGGCGAAGACATACTGATGCAGTGCTACAAAGAGGTCCAGAACCTTGACGTTGACGAGCGTGCGAAGCTCGGCGTCGTGAGGGAACTCGGCGAATGCAACTACAAGATAGTTGGCGGGGCGAACGAGCGCATACAGATGGAATCGATGCTCGCCAACCTTGCCCTCCTCAACCTGAAGAAAAAGTAACTGTACTTAAATTTTCTTAATTTGATGCGTTTCTACGGTGCGGCGCGTTCGCCGCTTTGGACGCAAACCCAGACCTGATTGGCCCTTTTTTGGATGGAACTTAGTATTGGACACAACTTATTTAACATCTATTAAATTAATGATAATATGCCTACATTCCCTAAAATCGGAAACAAACATAGATTCACGCCATTGTTCACTCCTGCGCAGGGTGTTGGTAGGATAGAACGGATTCCAGAGAAGGTCATACTGATATATTCCCGGAGTTTCGAGAAGCGGCTCAGAATGGATCTACAACTGAAACGTTTTCCAACTGAACTTGAGGACAGAGTATTTATTACCAAAAACCATAGGGCCATAGTGATACGCCTTTCCATCGGAGCCCCACTCACCGCCGCTACGGTTGAGGAAGCGATATTTTGCGGCGGCAGGCGGTTCCTCATACTCGGCACGGCAGGCGCACTTGACCGTAGGCTCTCCATATCTGATATCGTACTCTGCAAAAGAGCGATACGTGATGAACGCACATCCCCCCACTATCTTGCTAATTCCAAGTATGCGTACCCAAGCAAAGGTCTCACAGATTCTCTTGCACGAGCCATGAGAACCGATGGGATCAAGCATATTTCAGGAACCACGTGGAGCATAGACGCTCCTTATGCCGAAACTAAAGAGGAGGTAAGGCATTACCAGAACGAAGGGGTCAAGACAGTCGAAATGGAAGCGGCTGCGCTCTTTGCGGTCGCAAAAAAGCGCAGAGTGGAGGCCGCAGCAATATTCACAGTATCAGACATGCTGGATGATGTGTGGAGCGGATTTCAGACCAAAAATTATGAAAAAGATGGTTATGCGAGGCTTTCTAGGATCGCAGAACTGTTCAGCAGATTAGAATAGATATGCCTTGTTGTCCATTTTGGCGCTGCTCACGAAACATAGAATACCAGCTCCCCAGAGTAGTTCTGTGTCGGGGCCTGTATGTGCATAGACATGATGTAACTGTTTGTCGAAATTATCTTAGCGGGCAGTGATGGGTCTGTGCTGACCAGCTTGAATGGGAACGAGACTGATATGCTGTTCACTGTCTCTCCGTAACCCAGCGCCTTGAAGAGCTGCACCTTCTCTATGAATATCTTGCCCTTTTCTATGTTCAGCATCCTTGACGATGCGGGTATCTCTATGCGTTTGCCGTTGCGCTCTATTATAGTCCTAGATATCTCTATGTGCACCATCTCAACCTGCTCCGAAGCGAAGCTTATCGAAAGCGGACCAGCATAGCTGTGCTCAGGCGGCTTTAGCACGATCTTAAACTCCGTTTTTGCGCCAGGTAGCACCTCGACCGGCGGTCTAGGTTGCACCGATACCGCTGTGAATGGCTCAGAAACCTCAATCTTCTCTATCTTTATCGGCTTCCCCTTCTCCGCCTTGAATACCCCTGCATCTGTAAGCATATCGGTATGGAGTTTGTTGCTGAAAGGTATTTTTATCTCTATCTTTTCGTCTTTAGATTCGATTCCTTTCATAGTATGGTTAAAACCCTGCAGCTTGAGGTTTATCACGGTTATCTTAGTTGTCCTGCCCCTTTTGAATGGATTAATGTTCATAATATGATAGTTGTTTTCGTTTTTATAATACTTTTCCATGCTCCAATCGAACGGAATGTCAGAGTGTTAATCCGCTATCTAACAGACAGGATCGCACATATTACTCCAGCCTGTCTTTTTATGCGCTTCACTCTCATGCCCGCTTTCTTTGCGGATTCCCTTAGCTCTGCCTCTGTCATCGCATGTTTTGATAGTGGTCCTAAAGCCGCAAAGCCTCTCTTTTCCATCTCGTATATCCTTATAGTTCCATCTTTCTGCAAAAAGCGTGAGAGATAACGCAGAGACTCGGTTCTTTTTTCCCAGTGGTGGAATGATAGTGTTGATGTTATTATTGTAAATTTGCGCCTGAATGGGATGCTCCTGCTCGATCCTATCGCAAGCTTTATGTCCCTGCCGCTTACTCTCTTCATTGCTGCCTTTATCATCCATTCTGATGGGTCGACTCCGAATAATTCTATCCCTTTGCGGTCTGATATCATCTTAAGGAGGTCACCAGGCCCGCAACCGATATCGATTACGCTGTCCGGATGCGCACTGATTATGTCGTCCTTTGCCACAGTATATATTATTCGCGGCAATGGAAGCGCTGAAGCTATTGAATATATGAATGACATGAACGGCCCGAAGCGTTCCTCACCTTCAAGGTAATGATCCCTCATTAATTGCACCTTTGTATTTATATTGTATCTAATAAACCCTTTCCACACGCGCCCATATAAATAGTTTCGCTGCTACTTTATTACCGTGTGATTTAATGGTGAAAGTAGGGGACAAGGCACCGGATTTTAAGCTGATGGGTTCTGACGGCAAGGAGCACACGCTCAAGGAGTTCAGAGGAAAAAACCTTGTGCTTTATTTCTATCCGAAAGACGATACTCCTGGCTGTACTGTAGAAGCTAACGAATTCAACAAAACTCTTTCAGATCTGGAACGGAAAGGCGCAGTTGTTGTGGGCATAAGCAAGGACAGCATTGAATCCCACGATAAGTTCAAGAAAAAGTACAAGCTAGATTTCCTTCTGCTCTCCGACCCTGAAAGCAAGACAATCAAGGAGTATGGATCGTATGGCGACAGGGGCATATTTGGTATGGGTACGCTCAGGAACACATATCTAATCGGCAAGGATGGAAAGATAATGAAGGTCTTTGAGAAGGTAAGTCCTAAGGGCCATGGAGCAGAGGTCGCATCCTGCATAGGGTGAACAGGTGGGAATGGTCCGCGACATACGCGAGCTTGAGCGGTTCGCGCCAAGGCGTGGAACTAATGAGCATAGCGCACGTTCATACATAGAGTCCAGGCTAAATGAGGAGAACATACCGTACATAGTGCAGAGCTTTGACTCCTTTCTTCCGAGATACGTTGAGCATAGTCTCACAGCTGACGGTGAACCTATCGAATGCATGCCGACCGCGCTTGTGAGCGGAGAGATCACCGAAAAGAATATCATCAGCTCAATGGCAGTCAGCGGACGTTACTATGAGGAGCCCAATATAAACTTCAACCCATACGCTGATAGTATAAGCCTTGCGACTCATTATCGTGCACCGTCCGTTGCGGTGAGACGGCGCGATGTCCAACGCATAATAGATTCAAAGTCCATACACGGCACAGTAACCGTGGTGAGGGAACCGCATAGCTGCGCCAATATCATAGCGGGCAACGTTTCCGAGCCTAAAAATGTGGTGATAGTGCATTATGACAGCGTGGCGAACGGCGCAGATGATGATGCATCTGGGGTCGCGATGCTGCTAAGGCTTGCGGAAGATGGCGCAGGTATTGACAACATGCTAGTATTCTCTGGCTGCGAGGAGCTCTCGTTCGATTCCCCGATATACTGGGGCAAGGGATACCGCGAGCTCGAAAAGCGTTTCTTTCCTGCACTTTCAAGATCCAGGAACATCATTGCTGTTGACATGATAGGGTCAGGCATGCCGGGAATCATGAAAAACCCGAAGTACAGGCTTGCCGCATTCCCGATATCAGATAAGCGGTTATTTGACAGGTCCACTGTTATTGGCACGCTTGGCGATGAATGGTTCTCAACATACCATTCGTGCGATGACACTCTAAATAGAATCAATCCAGAATATGTTGATGCCGGGCTAGGTCTTGTGAAGGGTATCATTGCCGCACAGCCGGATTGACAACGCTTTATAATGTTCTTTGCGAAAACAGTTCATGGGTTTTCAGAATGTGCTTTCCGGCGGAGCCTTCGGCGGAATAGAGATCAATCCTGAATTCAGGCGGGCGATATCGCTGCTCGAAAGCAGCGATAGCAATCTTTTCATAACAGGCAAGGCAGGTACAGGAAAGTCCACACTGCTTAGGCATTTCAGGGCCACAACATACAAGAATGTGGCAGTGGTTGCGCCAACAGGTGTTGCCGCACTTAACGTAAAGGGTCAGACGATACATTCGTTCTTCAGATTCAGGCCGGACATAACGCCTGACGCGGTTCGCAGGCTCAGCAGATTCGGCTCTGCCATGTATAGGAAGATAGATACGATAGTGATAGATGAGATATCGATGGTCCGTGCGGACCTGCTCGACTGCATGGACAGGTTCATGAGGATTAACGGGCGTGACGTATCGAAGCCTTTCGGAGGCTGCCAGGTAGTCATGATCGGCGACCTCTACCAGCTGCCGCCTGTCGTAACAAAGGATGAATCTGCAATATTCGATGGCCATTACAGGAGCCCCTATTTCTTCGACAGTCGCGTATTCCCGGAGCTTGACACTAAATTCATAGAGCTGACCAAGCATTACAGGCAGACAGAAGGAACATTCATAGAGCTCCTCAACGCGATACGCAGCAACACTATAACTCAGTCCCAGATAGACCTGATAAACACAAGGTACGACCCAAACTCCGCAACCGATCGCATGTCATACGTCACATTGACCACCACCAACGCGGGCGCCGATCGGATAAACAGTGAGTGTCTTTCCAAGCTGCCGGAAAAGGAGCATGTCTACAACGCCGCTTTTTCCGGCGAATTCGATAAGAAGGTGCAGCCAGCAGATGAGATACTTCGCATAAAGAAAGGAGCACAGGTGATGATGCTAACAAACGACAGCGATGGAAGGTGGGTCAATGGCACAATAGGCGTGGTCAGCGCGATAGGCGAATCTGACGACCATAATGATACGGTTTATGTAGAACTTCCAAACGGAAGAGGGGTCGCAATAGAGCCGCATACGTGGGAGATATTCAAGTTCTCGCTTGATGATGCGCATGGCAAGCTAGTAGCAAAGCGCACTGGCAGCTTCAGCCAATACCCGTTGGCATTGGCTTGGGCTGTCACGATCCACAAAAGCCAGGGTAAGACATTTGATAGGGTGATAATAGACATAGGTCAAGGAACGTTCGCACACGGGCAGCTCTATGTTGCGCTGAGCAGATGTACGACATTGAATGGCATCATATTAAGGAAAAAGATTGAGCGCAGGCATATACTGATGGACGAACGGATAGTGGAATTCATGTCAAAATGCAAGCTTGCCGATCGAAATTCAGATTCAGTTGGTGGACATAGTACGAATCAGATTGGTGATTCCCTCGATTGATTCATTGAGTTTATCTCCGTATAGATCTCCGCATGCGTTCGCCGCTTTGGCCCAATCATATTTATGCAATATTCTTTCAGCATCGGCACGGGTTTTAACTCCCATATTTTTAACAATCTGGGCTCTTGCGGCATAATCCGAAAGAATCGCAGTGATCGCCCTTTGGTCAAGCGACTGTACGCCTAAATTCAGTATCCTCTTAGCGATTGATTCGCATTCGTCATCTTTTGGCGTGGCATAAACAGGAACTAGATACCTGCTCTTCACAGGCAATCCGGAACTGATGCTTGCACCCCGTCTTAGCGTCATCATGTTTGCGCCGCTAAGCGTATAGGGATAGGTTTCTGCGAGCGTGCTTCTCTTTATGGTTCTGTCATCCCCAAATATGGCGCGAAATACCTTCATGTCGAGATCGAACCTCTCTTTTGCCGAGAACTGATTAAGCGCATTGATTATGTCGCTTTGCGACTTGCGTCCGATCTGCTCGCCGATATTTGGCATTGCGCGATTAATGGTTGCATCCATATTAACATAAGATTAATGCAAATAGATAATATAAGCGTTCTGTTGCTCTCGGATCTACATGTAGCCTAGCTCCTTCAGCCGCTTCTTTACCGCTTCCGCTTCATAATCCGCTTTGCTCGAACCGCCTGTTTCACTCAGCAATGTTCTCAGCACATATGCCACATATCCTGAAACTGATGGGAATCCGGTGCCCTCTATGTGGCGCTCTATTTTCTTGAACAGCGTCGTAGGTATTGATACGCTCGTGAATTCCACCTTGTTTGCCCTTTTTACCTTCATATAACCATTAAACTATTACAGCAAGGGTTTAAATACCTAATTATACATAATGTATTGTAATTATAGATAATTGGTGTCCACATGCAGAAAAAAAACGTTGCTAATGCCAAAGACCCTGTAGCGGAACTTGAAAAGAATCCGACCCAGAAGAACTGGGAAGCCGCCCAGAAAAAGATACTTAAGGAAGGAAGATACTACTACCCGTTCTACCCTTCAGGGGTCAAGGGCAAGGGAAGCCTCAATGATGCATATGTCGTGATATACGACAAGGGATACAAGAGCCTATACAGACTGCCGATAATGCGTAAGACAGGCAAAGGCGTGGAGGGCGCGACATGGTTCCTTAAGGGGCTTGAGATAAATAGGAGGCTAATGAAGTGATCGCATGATGGAACAGAACATGGAGAAGCTGGAAGAGAAGGGGATATACATACTTAGGGAGGCGCGTTCGAGATTCAAGAATGTTGCTGCATTATGGAGCATGGGCAAGGATTCCACAGCTATGCTCGGCCTTGCAAGGAAAGCGTTCCTCGGAAAGGTTCCTTTCCCGGTCATACACATCGACAACGGGATAGACTTTCCGGAATCGTACGATTTCAGGGACAGCCTTGCAGATAGATGGGGGATGGAGCTTATCGTATCGAAGAGCGAGATAAGGCCTGAGATGTCCGGGTTCGCGTGCTGCGGCGCCAACAAGACAGATGCGTTGAAGCGCACCATGAAGGAATACGGGTTCGATGCGCTGATCGTTTCTATACGAAGGGATGAGCATGGGATAAGGGCCAAGGAGCGCACGTTCTCCCCTCGCGACAGCAAATTCAAGTGGAACTACAAGGACCAGCCGGAGGAGCTCTGGAATAATTACAGCACAAAAGAGAAGGGCACAGATCACGTTAGGGTACATCCGCTTCTTGACTTCAATGAGATCGATGTATGGAACTTCATAAAACTTAACAAGGTTCCAATGAACCCGCTCTATTTCGCAAAAGATGGCTACAGATATAGGAGCCTTGGCTGCACCCACTGCACCGTTCCGCTCAAGTCGAATGCGGATACGCTCGATAAGATAATGGCGGAACTGCATCACACGAAGGTGGAGGAGCGAAGCGGCAGGCAGCAGGACAAGGAGAAAGCGTATGTGATGGAGCGCCTCAGGGCTCTGGGCTACATGTGATGGTGCCTGTATGGAGAAGCACATCATAACAATGCTTGGGGAAAAGGACCATGGCAAGTCCACACTCATAGGAAGCCTGCTCATAGCGTCAGGCGCAGCCACTGAGCAACGCATAAACGAAGCGAAGAAGTACGCCAAAAACGGACGTTTTGAACCGGGCTACATACTCGACAGTTTTGAAGAGGAGCGCGCGCAGGAGATGACGATCGACACAACAAGGGCGGAGATGGCCTACAAGGGCGCGATCTATGAGTTTATAGACGTTCCTGGGCATCTTGAACTTATAAAGAACATGATGAGCGGCGCATCGAATGGCGAGCTTGCGGTGCTTATGGTATCGATGAAAAAAGGGGAGGGGTTGAAACCGCAGACAAAAAGGCACATCTTTATCTCAAACATGTTCGGCATAAAGTCTTTGATCGTGGCGGTCAACAAGATGGACATGGTAGGATACGAA
This sequence comes from Microcaldota archaeon, assembly GCA_021801385.1. Taxonomy (GTDB): domain Archaea; phylum Micrarchaeota; class Micrarchaeia; order Micrarchaeales; family Micrarchaeaceae; genus JAJYUY01. Next base: position 14,687 of record JAJYYC010000007.1, read on the forward strand.
AAGAATGCGTTTGAGAAGATGAAAAGCAGGATATCGAAATATCTCGATTCGATAGGTTTCTCTGGTTCTGTCGAATATGTGCCCGTATCGGCTTACAATTCCGAAAACCTCATAAGCAGGTCGAGCAATATGCCATGGTACAAAGGGAAGGTTCTTGCAGACTTAATAGCAGAGCATGCAAGGATGCCTGCCCCTGAGGGAAAAGGCGGCACGCGCGCGATAGTCCAAGACGTTTCAGAGGATGATGAGACGATTGCGTTCTGCATGCTCAGCAGCGGCTCTCTGAAGGTTGGTGATAAGGTAGTAATAGAGCCCTCTCGGACACAGGCCAAAGTGGTGAAACTGTTCGTCAAGGGGGCGCCAGCCAAGTCCGCGGTTTCAGGCACCAACATAGCGATCGGTTTCGGGATGAAACAGAGAATAGCAAGGGGAGACCTTATATGCGGCGCGAATGACGAATCCCCTGACCATAAGCGGTTCAAGGCACTCGTCTTCCTTTCCAACAGGATAGATAGAACAGGTGAGCTTGCGATAAAAATTAACAACAACGCAATAGGGGCACGCGTCACTTCGATTGATAGTGTAATATCGCCTATCAGCGGAAAGAGGGAGCCTGCGGTAGCTTCTGGATTGAAACAGAACATCGCCGCGGTGATGGCGATAGAACTTGAGAAAGATTACCCAGTCGAGCGATATAAGGACTACAGGGAGCTGGGCAGGTTCGCACTCTATTCGAATGGTAAATTTGTAGGGATAGGCATCGTGGTATGACACCGAAGCACCAGATGATATTTATAGCTTGGATGGCACGTTATCCATACTGCGGTATATTTGATGGCTTCGGCAAAGCATGCTGTGGAGAGCAGGAAGAGAATACCAGCGGATAGGAAGAAGATAATAGGTGCCATCTTCCTTGCACTTCTTGCATGTACACTTGTATATTCAATCGCCACTGCTGACGGGCCATCAAACTTCGGGGACGATCTCGCCTATTCATGGTATGCGCATGCGGCATCGCAGGGCAGGTTCATGCAGAATACGTTCGACGTTCTTAGCATAAGGATAATGCAGATATATCCGATAGGGTTCTTCTACCTTTTCGGCGTGAGTTTGGTCACAAGCTCCGCATGGGACATATGTTCATTCATCGGCACTATGATCGTGATATTCTTCATTGGCAGAGAGTTATACAATGAATATGCGGGTCTGCTTGCCGCGCTTCTTTTCGCTTTTATGCCGGTCATTCTTAAGATATCTGGCACGATGAGCGACAGCATACCGGTCATGTTTCTCACATCGGTCGCGATGCTTTCGCTGCTTTACGGGCAGAGGCTTAAGTCCAGGAAGTGGTATCTTATTACAGGCATCGCGCTCGTCGCCGCATTCCTCGTTATGCCGGAGGGGCTGTTCGCATGGGCGATAGTTGCGCTCTACCTTTTCGCAAAGTTCGTTTCGAATAGATTTAGAGTAAGGAAGAACGAGCAGTATATCGCATATGGGATGGCAATAGCGCTTATTTTGCTTTTCGCTTTCAACTACTTTACGGCTGGCAAGCCGTTCATAACGTTCAGTTTCACCTTTAGCTATTTCCAAACCCACACATACTCCTATTTCAGCCCTGCAAACGGCAATCTTGCTTTCTACCCCAATGAGATCTTCCCATACCATATAATTTCGACAGTTTGGAATAGCATCTCAACCAAAAACATATCAGGGATATTGGCGATTTGGAATCCTTCTGACGTGACCTTCAATTCGGCGGGCTTATATTTTTATGTCGCTATGCTCGCCATACTATTGCTAGCAGTACGCCGCGAGAAGAGGGCTTATTTTGTCCTTTTCTGGTTCATCATCGGCCTGCTAATAATGGAATTTGACCCGTATCATGTTTCAATTTCGCCATTTTCATACATACTCCAGCAAAGGCTTGGTAGGTATCTCACACTGATAGCACCCGCCACAGTACTGATAATATCTATTGCTGCGATGCATACAATAGACAGCGCCAAGACCAAGAAAATGAAGCGCATTGCGATCGCGATTGTGGCGATCGTGTTCCTGTTGCTCATAATCAACGCGATACCGATCGACAGGCTCTGGCAGAGCCTGCAGCTCAACGAACGTTACAGCCAGTTCCAGATAGCGCAGTATCTTAAGACGCTCCCGAACAGCACTAGAATCTATTACATGAGCGGACAGTCGATCCCTGTTTACATGGGCTTCAACAACCAGAGCAGGTTCATTGTCTATGACCAACTTGACAACTGTTCGCAAATCTTGCCTGATTCATACATAGCCCTCCCGTTGTACGCGAAGATAGGGTCCACAACATATACGCCTGTCTCTGCGAACACGCTCTGCCCAAGATGGGTGCCTGCTTTACCATACACTGCTATGAACTTTAGCCCACAGGTGGAATCCGCAGGTAGTTTTGCGCAGACGCAGCTCTATTACATACCGCCAAACGGCATAGCGCATTAATCGCGTTATAGAATCGCGATAGAAGAGTACCCGACCACATGCTCGTTCGATTCTGATGATGCGGAAGTGGAATAATCGAGTAGTTTTGCTCGTTTTGCGCCCATAGCGGCCCCGAACTTCATTGATGCGATTATCGGTCCAGGCCCGCAGACGCTGCTTGGCAGGGTCTTAACCAGATCCACGAAACCATTCGTATCAAGGCGCTCAATCGGATTAATTACGGCGCGATCTTTCTCTTTCGTAACCGCTTCAGGCTCGTAATGGTTGAAATCAGAGGTTGCGATAACAACGGATCTCCTACCAAGCTCTTTTGAGGCATCATATATGGATTTTGAAACCATCTCTGCCGCTTGTGCGCTTTGGTCCATCATGCATATGAATACGAACCTCTTTTCAGGAAATATCTGCTTCAGGTATGGCAGCTGGACCTCTATAGAGTGCTCGTCCGAATGTGCGCGTTCGTCGGGCTCGGCTGATCCGACCTTAATTATGCGTTCGGATAGCTTTGTATCGTTCAGAGCGACACCGAGCGGTGTCGACCAATCTGCCAGCGATAACGATACAGGCTTGCCTATTCCGGTATGGTTAGGGCCTATTATCACTATCGTATCTGCATCCTTCGCCTTTGCGCCCATAGCGATCGCTTTATATGCAAAACCTGCAGTTTTGCCAGAATACATGTACCCCGCATGCGGAACTATATAGGAGCATGCGTTCCTTACCCCACTCACATTTGCGGCGCTTATGTTAGACCTGACAAGGTCTGCCAGCTCTTTCGCTGGCGCTGGATAGAACGTGCCCCTGAAAACGGCCTGCCGCATTTCTGGCATAAGAATAATTATACAGTTCTGCTAATAATATATGATGCTATGGGTTTGATACTGCTTGTTGATATGGACTACTTCTTCGCAGCCTGCGAAGAGAGCAGACACCCTGAGCTTAAGTCAAAACCGCTTGTTGTCGGAACTGCGCCAGTCGAATCTAAGGAACATGGGGTTGTACAGACCTGCAACTATATCGCAAGAGAATTCGGAATCAGGAGCGCGATCTCTGTTGCTAATGCATTGAAGCTCAATCCGAACCTTGTATACGTGCATTCAGATGAATCTTTCTACGAGCAGATGTCCATTAAGGTGATGTCGATTGTAAGGTCTTATGGACTAAGGATGGAGGCCTTAAGCATCGATGAGGTAGCAATAGAATATAACGGCGACGATTATGAATCCGCGATGGAACTTGCAAAATCGATAAAAGAACGGATAAACGGCGAACTGAAACTCCCTTGCACGATAGGAATCAGCACTTCTAAGGTATATGCAAAGATGGTTTGCGACGCAAACAAGCCAGACAGGATAGGCATGGTTAAGAAGGATGAGCTTCTGCAATTCATGCATGAAAAGGACGTTGGAACGATACTCGGGGTTGGCCCAAAGACCAGGCAACGGCTCGAGCAGATTGGGGTCAAGACTATTTACGATCTCTCCCGCGTCGATGCAACTACGCTTTTAGAAATGTTCGGAAAGTTCGGCGGAGAGCTGCGCCTTATCGCTTTAGGCGAGGATACTAGCGGCGTGCTTGACGAATCTGAAGCGATTTCAATAGGAAGGGAACGCACCATCGGCGATACTTCGGATATCAGCACAATTGGAAAGGCGATAATGGAGCTGACTGATGAGACGTTTGTTGAGTTAAAAAAGAAAAACTTGAGGTTCGGTGCTGTTGGCGCAAAGGTCAGATACCAGGACTTTAGTGTCAGGACAAGGATAAAGAAACTCTCTAAGCCCTCGGATTCAAAGGAGCTCGCATATAATACATGCATGTCCCTAATTGAATCGATGCTATCAGGTCGGAAGGTGCGCAAGGTGGGCATAAGGCTAGCCGGGCTTGAACACAGCAAGGGTCAGAAAAGACTTTAAATACGCAAAAAACAAACAATACAGGAATGGTTTTCATGATAGTTGTGAAAGACCTCAAGAAAAAATATCCTGACGGTACAGCCGCGCTTAAAGGGGTCAGTTTCTCTATTGACAAGAAGATAACATGCATACTTGGCAGGAACGGCGCAGGCAAAACAACTCTCATAAGGATACTATCGACTCAGCTAAGGCCTAGTTCAGGCAGCGCCAAGATCGAAGGCCATGATATAGTAAACGAACCGATGTCTGCGCGAAATGATGTTGTTAGTATACCGCAGGAAGCTATACCGATAAATTATGTGAATCCTGTCGACTTTGTGGTTCTCTACCTTTCAGCACGTGGCATGGGCATAAATGAAGCAAGAAGGCGCGCAGATAATGCAATAAAGAGAGTCGGGCTTTGGAGCGTACGCGATAAGCCATCTGATGAACTTTCAGGCGGAATGAAACGCAAGATATTTGTTGCAATGGCGCTCGCCGCGGATGCGCCTGTTACTTTCCTTGATGAACCCACAACCGGATTGGATCCACTCTCAAGAAGGGAGGTGTGGGCCGCAATAAAGGAGCTGAAAGGGCAGGTGGTCCTTACAACCCACTATATGGAGGAGGCTCAGGAGCTCTCAGATGAAGTCATAATGATGGAATCAGGAAAAGTGATATCAAAAGGTAGCATTAAGAAGCTCATGAGGCCTTTCGAAGGGATGGTCAGAGTTGAGAGCAAAGAGAAACAAAAGGGCGCGGTCAGGATTGGCAACACTTATATCTCGTACGTTGACAGGCGCCGTGCGGAATCGTATGTAATTAAGGGCAGCATTATTAAACCGGTTACGCTTGATGACCTGTTTGTTAAAAGGGGTGTGGAGCTTGAATCTTAAGTATATCTGCATGCACGTCTGGCTTATTGGGGTGAAGCCGATCAAGACTCTTTACATGTACATGATATCCAACATTGCCTATCCGCTCTCACTTCTTTTTGCGGTGGGCGTCTTATCAGATGGTAAGCTTCTTCCTTTCGCGCTTTCGGGAGGGCTAGTTGCGCTAACAGCCGCAAATACGCTCGTGATAGCCGGTGAAATTGCTGTATTCCGCCTGCAGAACAGGTACCAGGATCTCATAGTCAGCACCAATGCAGGTCCAATTGATTATATGATCGGCGAGACGATCGCAGGGATATCATGGGCTATTCCAGGTATAGCGTTTTATTTTGCAATGGACCTTGTTTATGGGATACTGAATCCGTACCGCATTGTCATGACGCTTTTCGTCTCTGCACTCCTGATAATATCTTTGGCATCGATAGCGTTTGTGATGGCTTCAAGGGTAAAATACGTTAGGAACATATGGGCGATCTCAGGCATACTCTCTATATTGCTCATGACGATATCGCCTACATTTTATCCTTATACATACATACCGAAATACGTTCTCTTTGCGCTTTCAATAATCCCGACCACGCCCGCCGCGGTGCTTGAGCAGGGCATATTCGGAATTGCGCCGATCGCATGGTATATGCTTCCGATACTCATAGTGGAGTGCATCATTTATGTTATGATAGCAAAATGGTTCATCCGATGGAGAGAGGACTAGAGCATAAAATGGGGCAACCGCATCTATTCGGATTTCAGTTTTTTAGATTGAAAAAACTATTTTCGTCCTACCGCTTTTGAGATTGCTGAAAATCCAGCCGCTGCGTCGCTTTCCCTCAATATGAATATCTCCTCTGTCCTTGTCGAGACCATCTCAATTATGTTTATGTTCTCCCAGCTCAGTATCTTTGTGAGCGAATAGAGCACGCCGATCGAATCCGCCGCACTCCCGGATATCTTCACGATTAGTGATGCGAGGTTGTCTGCGCTGTAGATTACCTCCTTTTGCGAAAATGCCTTCCTGACAGTTTCTGCGTGCTTTGCGCTGAATAGTATGGTCGATTCGTAGAGCCCCTGTGTGACCGCAAGGAAGTCGCCCTTTGAAGGGTCGAACTTAGAATATAGATGCTCAATACGCTTGTTTGCTGTAGCTGATTTGCTTACTGTTATTTCTGATATTCCCGAGATTACTGCAACCTCTGAACCATGTAGATTTAAGATAGAAGTTGCTACGAACGAATCGCTTAATGATTCCGCAAGCCGTCTTATCGCCATTATGATCGCATATCTGTTGGTTTGTTTTCCAGTCATGCGCTCTATCTCATCTTTCAGCGAGTCCGCAAGATACGCCTGGTTTATGATTCCGCTTGCTAGTCCCTCCTCCAAGAATGGCCTTTGTTTAACGATCTCTGCGACCGCCTGTGTGATGTTCGGCATGCTATCGAATCCATTTCACAGCAAAGGTTTTTATACCATAGTTATTTTGTTTATATTTTGTTATTATATTAACAATAAGTTAATATATTCCGTATTGGTAAATATCACTATGGCAACTAGAGGAAGAGTTAGCGCCATAAGCAACGAATTGGAGTTCTCTGTCAGGAGCAGGGGCAGCGAATGCGCAGAAGGCATAATAAGGAATGGGGCCTCTGCAGGGATAAGCCTCAGCCCAGAGGTCAACCCCAGGAACGTTGTTGAGCTCAACATATCCAAGAAGATCGGCCTACGCGAACTTAATTCAGCGCTAGACACTGACATATCCAAGCTCATTGCGGTAGCAGATAGATTGGATTGCAGCGTATATGGCGGTTCTGCGGTACTCGAGCCAACAGATGGCATTCTGCCACGTGCATACAGGACAACGCTCCTATCAAAGAAAGTAGGTATTGGAATGATGCAGATCGTGAGCCAACAGATAGTCATAGGTGCAAGCAGTGAAGATTTTGGATTCAGGCTCTACAATAATTTCAGCAGGATAAACCCTGTTCTGCTCGCTCTTTCTGCCAGCTCGCCTAGACTTTACGGTGAATCAGCCAATACCCACAACAGCAGGCGCATGCAGCATTATGAAGATATGTTTGAGCATCTTCCGAAAATGATGTACAGGCATGAGCCGAAGATGGAACGAATTAGCGAATATAGGCGGAATCTGCAGCTGGTATCAGACGCGGTAAATGGTCTACTAAGAAAAGATATGGTTGACACCGATCTTGACAGAATGACTAATGAAAATACGTTCTTCCCTTTCACAACGCTCGCACCGCATCAGGTGTATAATCCGACTAGAATAAGGCCTGACCACAGGGACACGTTCGAAGGCGGAAACAGTGTCATGTCCATAGAGCTAAGGGTATGTGACATACCCACAACCAGGTTCAGGATGCAGGCGATAAACACATTGGTGGTTGGGCTTGCTTATTATCTGCAGGTAAACGAGGCGATAGATATTCCAGAAGGCCTGAATGGCGGATTCGAAGTTCTAAAGAAAGCAGGAAAACACGGCATCAACGCAGATATCGGAGGCATTCGCCTGTCTGAGGTTGGAGCCAGTATCGCAAAATGTGCATCTGAAGGGCTTTTTTACCAGGGATACGAAATAGAGGCAAAGCACATAATAGATATGGTGCGTTATCTGTCTAATAAAAACGATGCGATGATTATCTCCGATATGGAAACTGGATCAGACGTTGCGGAGCAGCTCATCTGCAGATTGATAAGGGGCGAATGATTTGAACTTGCTAATACTTGACTGCGATTTTGACAGGAGCAGAGAGACAAACGGGTCATGGCTTCTAAAACGCATCGCAGATTCTTGCGGTGCCAGTACAAGAATATACAGGGCTTTCGGCCCGCATATGCTCAAAGGGTTTGAAGGTTATGACAGGGTAATCATAACAGGTTCGAATGCCTCTGTTTACGAACATAGAAATTGGATAGCCAGACTCGCAGGCGCAATACGCGATATAGACATGGCAGGGATAAGGACGCTCGGGATCTGTTTCGGCCATCAGGCAGTAGCTTCTGCGCTAGGAGGTGTGGTAGAGAAAGGGTGTGGGGAACAGGGTTTTAAATCGATACGCATGACCAAGGAGGGTATCAATGATCCCCTCTTTGGCGGCTTATCAAATGATTTTATCGCATATCAGAGCCATAATGACTATGTTAAATCACTCCCGAGAGGCAGTGTCGTCCTTGCATCCAATAGCTCATGCGTTCAAAGTTTCAGGTTAAGGAATATCTATGGGGTGCAATTCCATCCAGAGATATCAAGGGACGTAGCAGAGAGGATGTATAGAAGGGACAACAAACCCATTTTATTTGAAGGCGTACCTGACCATTATAGATTGCCTGAGAAGCTGGTAAGGAGTTTTATATCAGACTAAATATGAATTCAGACAGAGCCAGAAGCGCCGTTCAAGTATGCCCTGGCCTCCAATGCCGCCTTCACGCCGCTGCTGGCCGCAGTGACTGCCTGTCGATATTTGTGATCTGCTACGTCACCCGCAACGAATACCCCTTCTATTGCAGTTTTTACCTCGTCAGTGGTGATTATATATCCCTTTTCGTCAAGCTTCAGTTGACCATTTAAAAATTGGGTGTTTGGTCTATGTCCTATCGCAACAAAAACCCCACCGACTTTAAGCATGCTGGTCTCACCAGTCTTGAGGTTCTTTATTTTTACGCCCTCAACCTTTTCTGCTCCGATTACCTCTTCCACCACACTATCCCATATGACCCTTATTTTTGGGTTTGAAAGCGTCTTTTTCTGCATTATCTTGCTTGCCCTGAACTCGTTTCGCCTATGCACTATTGTGACACTGTTCGCGAATCTTGTCAGAAAGTTTGAATCCTCCATCGCGGTGTCACCGCCTCCTACGACAACGACATCCTTATTCTTGAAGAAAGGGCCATCGCATGTTGCGCAACTGCTTACTCCTTTTCCGGTAAGCCGCTTCTCAGATTCCAAGCCTAGCCACATCGCAGATGCGCCAGTTGCTATTATGACCGATTTTGAATAGTTCTTAGTCTCACCTACGTTAATCTCGAATGGGCGCTTTGATAGGTCTACGCTGGTCACATCATCATCTATTATTTTTGCGCCGAAGCGTTCCGACTGCTTCCTGAATAGTTCCATTAGAGTGGTGCCATCAATCCCTTCTGGAAACCCGGGATAGTTTTCAACCACTCCCGTAAGGGTAAGTTGACCGCCCTTTTGAAAGCCCCCTACCAACAAAGGTTTGAAGTCCTCCCTTGCGGCATATAACGCTGCGCTGTAGCCCGCTGGGCCTGAGCCTATTATTATCAGATTATTAACTTCCATGAATAAATTAGCGTGTTAAAATATAAAAGCCTGATTTTTACGCACTCACCTGATATGAATTCATTTTTAGATTTTTGCTTGTGATGTGATTGACTTTATATCGAAGTTGGGCTCTGGTTTTAACCTTTTTGATAGGCGATCAAAACCTGCTTTGTCTGATAATGCGATTATTTTTACTCCGATCCTCGCCCATTCTCGCAGAATCGTTTCGTCTTGCTCACTCACAAATGTGTGCACAACAATATCAGGAACCGAATGATAACGGGTTATAAAACGCAATGGTGAGGGCAATTCAGATATTGCACATGCCTTCGAGCCGAAATAGGAAAGTTCATCATTCCTTTTTGTTATCAACAGTGCGCTCTCACGTTTGCATTCGGATCCGATCGCGTGTAGTATTGACTGACGGTTTGAATCTGCAAGAATTATGGCATTCTGATTTATATTGATAGTTTCAAGCTCATGCGCATCGTTAGCACGGCGCTTTACCGTTATTATTTTGTTATCGTGACGTATTATAACATCAAAAGTTTCGATCCCATCAATCGATTCACGACAGAGGTATTTTCGCTGTGATGATTTTGTGATGCATGAACTCAGTTCAGATATGAATTCGTATAAATTAACTCTTCCAGAACGTGTCCAGCCTTTATATGGCAGCATTAACCAGATGCTTCCTGATTTGTCTAAAGCTAGTTCATCTGCGCCTGATGCGCACAGGATCATGCTCGCAGTACCTAACATAAATGCGATGTGCACCGCATAAGTTGCTGTGAGCGTGCTATCGTCTGCGCCCGATTGTGCTGCGCAATCGGTAGCATATTCAAGCAATTTTTCCACGCTTTGCTCTAATTCATCAAAACGCGTTGATATTGACTTTGCAATCGCAGTGTCCTTGCCCGACATCGCGACAATCCCAATTTTCCTTCTACTAAACATCCCGTAAACAGCATCTAATTTCGATGAAATCATTCGCATTTTAACATTTTATTGTGATATACATTTATTTACTTAAGTATAAATAGCTTGCTAAATTAATTCATTTTTGGATAATACTAAATTATTTAAGCCTTAACCTCCTATCTTAAACTATGGTAAAAAAAGACTCCGAAAAAGATGAGATATGGGCGCTTAGGAAGATACTGAGCAGACCCAATTATGCGGTGATATCGCTGCTGCTCCAGAAGTCACCCAGGACCACCAAAGAGCTTTACGCGATACTCGAAAAGAGCTTCACTCGCAAGACACTCATCATAACACTTAGGGAGCTTTCGCTTGATTACAACATAATACAACCAACCCACATCAGGACTGACAAGGGTTATGGGCTTGGATACCGGCTTAACCCAAAGGTAAAGGAGATTGCAAAAAGCATACAGAAGTTCTCCAAGGTTGTGGAAAACATAAGAGAAGTATAGTCGCCATCCCTGTACTATGTATTTGGCCGTCTTGCTCTTATCTTTTGATATGTTGGCAATGTTGCCCTCAACATAGCGTGCTTTGCATTCCAGTAGTCCAGCCAATCCACATATTATTACTTGTTAGGCCTGAATCGGCTGGAATTTTTAGACCGTTTATGGCTTAGACCCTACTCTCTTCTGGGATTTGAACATCTCGATTATCTCTTTTGTCGTTGTTGAGTCTTCTGGGCCCTTATCGCTTCTTATCGTTTCGTTGCCTACGAGCCTTGGGAAGCGCAGCGCATATCCGGATTCTACGCCGGCGTTGTCTGCAGACCTCCCGCATGTGTGCATAGGAGATCTGGTTATCTCATCTGCGTTTATCGTGACCACGTATTTTGGAGAGACCCAGAAATCTGGTTCAACAATCGAATCGACGCGCGGCGGCCTTGATTTCTGCTTTATCCTGCTGAGTTTCTCTTTGAGCTCCTGCATCTGGGACTCTGTGAATCCTGTACCTATCCTGGATATGGTTTCAAACACGTCCTTTTCTTCATTGTAAACCGCGCAGAGCAGGCCCCCAAATCCAAATTCCGCACGGCTTCCCTTCCCAAGGTAATAGCCGACAATCACAAGATCTACAGTATCTGACAGCTCCCCGCGATAGCTTCTCTTCAGCTTTATCCATGAGAATTTCCTTGCTCCGGCGCTGTATTGCGCGGAGAGATCCTTTGCCATGATCCCCTCAAGGCCATTCTCAACGCTCTGCTCGAAGAACTCCTCTAGCGCCTTTGGCTCTGATATGACCTCCATCCTTGTGGGCCTTATAACTTTTTTATTACTGAACAGTTTCTCGATTGCGCGCCTTCGTTCTGTATATGGTTTGGTCAACATTTCTGTGCCGTCTAGATAGAGTATGTCGAACGCCATGACACTAAGCGGTAGCTCAGCGCTCTTCTCTGATATGCCGTGCTTTCGCTTTCGTTGTATCGTCTCCTGGAATGGCAGGAACTCGCCGGTCGCTTCGTTCGATGCGAGCGCCTCCCCTTCGAATATGATGCTTTCATTAGGTATCTCAGACCTGACAGCGGCTGTTATGTCCGGAAACATCTCGGTGACGTTCTCCTGCCTGCGGGAGTAGATCTGTACCCTGTCGCCCTTCTTGTGTATCTGTACCCTGAAACCATCGTATTTTTGCTCTACTGCTGCCTTCCCGCCTGTCTTTTCTAGTATCTCCTCGGCTGTAGGAAGACGCTCAGCCAACGCAGGCCTCAGAGGTTTGAAGAGCGTGGGCTTGAACGCTTTTATCGACTTTATCCCATTCGAAAGCAGCGATTCCCCGACATAACCTAGATCGCTGCACAGGTTGTATGCGTTCTCCAGATCTGCCTTCGCATCCCTTGATCCGGTGTATGCGATTGAGAGCGCCTCGAGTATTGTCGAATCTCCTGCGCCAAGCCGTAGCGCGCCTAACGGATATCTCACTATGTATTTTGCTTCCTGTGGGGTCGATGATGCTATCAGATCCGCAAGTATTGTGATCTTCTTGTCCTTGCTTCCCTGCCCTGATTCTTTTGCGATTGAGAGCATCGTTGAGTATACCTCATTTACTGTGTATTTGTGTTCCTGCATGCGGCGGATATGGCTTTTTGACTTGAGCGACTCTGCGGTAGAACCGAGATCGCCGAGCTTTTTGTATAAATCGTTGACCTCCTTCTTTTCATATCCGGTACCTTTTGCTATCGCTTCAACCATCAGCTTTTCGGCTATGCCGAACTCAAGCCCTTCGAAAGGAGGTAGCAATATACCTTCGGTCATGTATATTGCGGCTGACACCTCTGATATTCCGATCTTGGAGAACATCTTTCCCATAATCTCCATCATAGTAAGTCTTGAGGATACAGATTCGAGCTCGGTGTAAAAACCTGAGAGCTCTGAGAAGAGCATTGGATCGCCTAACAGGATGCCTTTGATCCTGTAAGCCACGCGCAACCCGACTGCCTGCTGCACAGGTTCTGGCCCAGATCCACCATCTCGCCTGCGCTTGCTGATGTGCCAATACATGCGAGCGCCACCCCGGAAGAGCTGAGGTTGTTCTCCTGGAATATGCCACCTGTTGTGCCGTTAAACAGCGTGCCGTTGTAAGTAGAGATTAGCGCAGTATTCTTCAAGAAGCTTAAGCCTGTGTCGTTTATTATGTCGTATGCTAATGCGGCATCATGCACCAGGTTGCTTTCGACAGTACCGTACGGGGCATTGATGAGCCTTATTGCTACATCGTGTGCGGTGACATTGTTGTTGGTCACCGTTGAGCCGCGCAGTCCTCCGGTTATGTTCACGGCAGGCATGTTAGACTGCATAGAGTCCACAAATGTGTTGTTCATGACAGATATGTCAGACCCTGTTGACTCAACAGGAGATGTGAAATTAACCAGGTTGCAGTTCTCAAGTATCGATCCGTCTGAACGGCTGAACTGGGCAAATATGCCCCCTTTTGTAGCTATTATGGTGTGGCCGTTGCAGTTTATTGTCGTGTCATTGCCTGTGACAGTAAAGCAGACAGAGCCATACCCATAGATGTAATCGGAAAGCAGGTTATATATTGCAGGTGCATGAGAGGAGCTACACCCAGGCTCTGGGCTGTTTTTGTCTATAGCCGCTAGCCATGTGCAATCCAACTTTGTGGTGCCGTAGTTTATTCCGCCCTTCTCTGTCCCAATACCGCTGTTGCCATCGCATACAAAGTCATACTTTGTTGAGAGTGAAACGGTGTTGTTTGATACTGTGTTGTTCTGTGAATTGCCAGATAGGACAATACCATATGCGTTCTGTTGCAGATTATTGTTGATGACGATATTGTCTATTGAATTGGCAAGCTTTATGCCGGTCGATGAACCGAGCCCTGATGATACTATATTATTCATAATGTTGCTATAACTCACGCTTGAGAACAGGAATGCATAATCGGAATCAAACTTTACTTTGCTGTTGGACACCGTTCCAGAGGTTACATTGTAAATAAGGAAGCCTGATGTCGATGTGTTTGTGGTGAGGTTCTCAAAGTTTAGCATTGGGTCATTATATGCGATGAAACCTTCTCCGAACCTTGAGACTGAGCAATCCTTTACCAGAACATTAGATTCATTGAATATGCCTACACCATACCCCTGTGATTGTATTCCGCCTGTAATCTGGTATTTGGCGCAATCAAGGCGCACATTGCTCGCGTTTACGGTTATGCAATCAGGAGACGCGGTAAGGATATCCTGGGTGAGCGTGTAGTTACCAGGCGAATTTATCGTGGTGCATGATATTATCGGAGTATATCCGAGGTTTGGCGAAAGATGGAGAGTGCACGGTGCCCATGCCGCATTGGTCTTATAGCATGATGTGCTTTGCATAAGGTTGTCCTGGCGCAACTGAGTTGTTAAGTCCGAATATACATCAAGGTTGGAGTTTCCTCTAGCTGTGACATTATAGAAGTTGTTCCCGATAGAATCCGATTCTGTATATATACCATAAGTGTTATTCAGTATGTTTGCGCCATATACAGAGTTTGTTTTTGAATTTGAGAAAATGAGCCCATATCCGTTGTGTGAGAGCGTAATGTGAGATAGAGACGAACCGAACGATGAATTTATGTATATGCCGTTGGTGCTGTCAGACACGCTCACGTTTTTGATGGTTGAATTATAATCGTTAGAGAGTGTAACGCCTTGTAAGTCTGCACTGGAGATTCTGCAGTTTGATAAGGTGAAGTTGCTCACGTTGTCTGCGACAACCGCATACGTTGAACTGTATATGCCATTGCCATCGCAGTTGAGCGATACGTCGTTGGATTTTATTCCGATGCACGGTATGCTCTCGTTTATTGTGAGGTTGTTTGTTATGTTTATGAACGAATCCATCGATAGGCTGTGGCCAAGGTAATAGCTGCCAGGGCTCGTTATAGATCCGCACGTATTTACCTGCTTTGCCAAGACAATTGTTGGTATATTAGCAGGTATGTTTGCGCCCTTGCAGCTCAAAAAGCCGCAGCCATTGTTGTTCTTGCATATGTTTCCAGATGCGGTGCTTGATGATGGGAAGCTGTTATTTACGCTGCAGTAAAATGAATACTGCGGAGTGCTGTTCATCGTGTTGTTGTAGAATGAGTCGTTGCTTGCGCTCACATTAGCCGCAAATAATTGGTTGAATAACATCGTATTGTTATCTACTGTATCGTAAGCGGAGCCGTTTGCAAGGTATAATGAACCATCTGCGCTAAGCGACTTGGCAAGATAGTTTGAACGTATTATGCTGTATAGGGTGTTGCTCAGGTATATGTTTGACATATAGTTGGACTGAAGATCGTCGCCTGAAATCGATAAGTTTGATGAGGATATGCCGGTTATGCCGTATGAGAAGTTGCTCACAGAGCATCCATCTACGGTCACGTTCACAACGTTTGCAGCATATATGCCATAGCTGTAAGGCGGAAGCGAGTCGAACGGACCCGAACCGAGAATTCCTTTGCCGGAGCATTCGAGGTTTACATTGCTGGTCCTGATTGATATGCACGCACCCCTATTGCTTAGATACCGTATATTTGATGAAAGCGCATATGATCCCGCCGCATCTATCGTACCGCATTGTGAGAGCGAATATACACCGTTTGTGCTCTTTTGAATTGGAGGCACCGTAGTCGTGCTAGTGACAGGTTTAGGCACATTGAAGAACGCGAGATATATGTATGCGCCCGCAACCGCTATTATGGCTATTATTAATATGTACTCGATAATTCGCAACGTTGGACTACCGTGTGGTATTGGGATGGTTGTGGATGGCCTGAATTGACCTGATTGATTGTAAGGCTTAGTCTGTTGTGGCTGGGCCGGATTAGCAACCTGTGTATATACCATTAGCTCACGCGATTTACGCTTATTATATAGCCTTATGTTATTAAAAAGATATTTGCTAAAGTAAAATTGTGCCTCGGTGGCTTAGCCTGGTAAAGCGCCAGTTTCGTAAACTGGATATCGGGGGTTCAAATCCCTCCCGAGGCTCGTTATTTATGGTAACATTTATCATTGCCGTATTAAAATTTATGGACATTATTGTAAAATTGCCCTGAGAGTAACTAGACGATATAAGGACGAAATAAAGTTTATATATTTGAATAGTTCTAAAATCATATCAGTGATATAATGGTAAATAATACTAAGAATACTACCGTGCTGCCAGCAGATATTAAAAAGCAACTTAGACAAATGATAGAAACTAATGCAATCAATGCGTACAAAACTAGACTTTCTGAAGGAAACTTTGAGGCCGCCGCATATATCGCAAAGGAACACGAACTAACAGCAGAGCAAATGAAGGCAGCGGCAGTCAAGGCGTACGAAAAATGCCTATATGAAGGAAGTTTTGGGGACGCCGCACATATCGCAAATAAATATGAACTAACAAAAAAGCAAATGAAGGCAGCGGCAGTCAAGGCGTACGAAACCTGCGTATCTAAAGGAAAGTTAGATGACGCCGAAAAGATCGCAAAGGAACACGAACTAACAAAAAAGCAAATGAAGGCAGCGGCAGTCAGTGCGTACGAAAAATGCCTATATGAAGGATACTTCGAGCACGCCGCAGATATCGCAGAGTACTACGAACTCGGAAAAGTCCTACAGCAGGCAGCGGCAGTCAAGGCGTACGAAGAATGCCTATCTAAAGGGCACTTAAGGCTCGCCGCAGATATCGCAGAGTACTACGAACTCGGAAAAGATATAGTTGATGGCACCAACAAACTATTAGACCTACTCAGAATAAACTAAGACGCCCTACATTCTCCCGCCCTTTAACATCTGGGGTTTAAACTTTATTTGGTGTATTTTAGTATTGTAAAAGCGTTTATTTTCATATCCTTTACATATGAAGTAAGGGGAGGTGTTAAACTGCACAATATTAAGCCTCTCAGGGTTTTTAACATAAAATGCATTATAATATGCAAATCAAAGAAAATTTGACAAATCCTAAGCCCATATACACAATTTCC
Organism: Microcaldota archaeon; assembly: GCA_021801385.1. Taxonomy (GTDB): domain Archaea; phylum Micrarchaeota; class Micrarchaeia; order Micrarchaeales; family Micrarchaeaceae; genus JAJYUY01. The sequence goes on from JAJYYC010000007.1 coordinate 31,699, forward strand.
GCCGCTTTGCCAAATGACACTCCCATATAACCACAAATCTGAGAGTTGCACGAAGGAAAAGCACTTCATCGTGACATCCGGATTAACTAGCCACTGCTTACAAGCCAATGGAAGTGAGATTATACGAAGCTTCTCTAAAGTACCCTTTTTGCGCTCTTTATTGCTCTTTGCAGCTTAGGCTCGAAATATTTGGCAACTTCATACTCTGGTATCCATTTAATATCGTCATGTTCTGACTCATCATTCTTCTCTATCGTGAGATCGTACGGTTCATCCAACCGTACCAGAAAATTCTTATAGAATGCACCCCTATATCCTGCCTTCTCCCATTGCTCCTTTTTGTAGTTAATGCGTATATTGCTGTTTGTGGGCATTATTAATCCTATGGCACTTTCGTCTACGTTACATTCCTCTTTCAGTTCTCTTATTACAGCATCCCTATGCGTCTCTCCTTGTTTTAAGCCACCCTTTGGTATCTCCCATCCAACCCAGTTCTTTATTCTATGTAAGGCTAGAAATTCGATTTTTCTGTCCACTTGACGATACACTATCGCTAGAACACCGTCTCGGAATTTATATTTTACGTAATTCACCCTTCTTATTAAATGTATCTGAATTAAGTTATTTAAAACTATTATTGGATGAACTTTGTTAATTTTTCCATTCCAGCGGTTAAATCCAATAAAGTTTATATAGTTTTGTTGCTGATTGTCTGTGTGTTTGGATGACAAAAATAACACTTGGAAAGAAGGTTGCAGTAGAAGCATTAGGTACGTTCTTCTTCGTTGTCCTTGGAGCAGGCGCAGTCGTTGCGGCAAGCTTTGCGGGTCTTGGAAGCTCATCGCTTCTAGTAATCGCGCTTGCAAACGGATTGGGTCTTGCGCTTGCGATATCTTTTGCAATGGGGATATCAGGAGGGCACATAAACCCTGCAGTTACGATAGCGATGCTGGTCAATAAAAAGATAAACGTAAAGGATGCTGTCGCATACATAGTAGCGCAGCTATTCGGAGCGATACTCGCCGGTTTCATACTTCTTTTCATATATCCCAGGACTGTTGGCATACCGGTCCACTACGGCGCTCCTGCACTCAGTTCATCCACAGGAATAATAGCAGGAATCGGGATAGAGGCTCTGATGACATTCTTCCTTGTCATGGCAGTATTTCTCACAGCTGTTGACAAGCGTGCGCCTAAGATCGCCGGATTTGGTGTCGGCCTAACAGTATTTCTCGATGTGCTTGTTGCAGGACCTTTGACCGGAGCCGCAATGAATCCTGCACGCGCGATAGGGCCGGCGCTCGCATCCGGATACTTCTCAAATTGGTATGTGTGGTTGATAGGACCAATAATAGGAGCAGTGATTGCTGCGCTTCTCTACAAGTATCTTGAAAAGTAGTAGTTCTGGCCAATTGGTTAACACCACATTAGTTATTTATATTTTTTAAACCAAAAAGATGGTGTGGTGAAATGCCAGAAAAAACAACGGTCAAAACTGAAAAGTCAGATCCTGCAAAGCTACTCAGAAGGTATGCGTCTGTCGCAGTATTAGGCACTGCACTGGTTACATCCATACCGGGCTGCACGAGCACTGCGCCTAGGCTTAACGGTCCAGAAGTTAGCGGCCAGGTTAGCAGAACATTTGAAGGAACCATTGTCGGGATGGATCCGGTTAGAACAAACTATAATTCCAGATGGAACGGAAGTTCTGTTAATGTTATCGGTATGTTAAGGAACCATAACGTAGGGATAATAGGCGGCGTGAGTGGCTTGTTCTCCGACATAGGTGGAATTTTCCACAATTCACCAACAGACAAGATGGAGGTTATGGTACAGCTGCCAGGTCCGGAACAGAATGTAAATGGTAAGATAGTTGTTATACCAGGTCAGGTTATTGGAGTGCTTCAGACCCTTAATCAAGCAAAATCACTCGCAGTTGGAGAATATGTTGATGTTATAGAGAACCCAAACAATGGCCTGTGCAATATCTTCCCGATAAATCAATAGCATAACCAATGATTTTAGGCCATATTGATGGCTAAAGCGACTTGATTTACACATACATAATCTATTCGGAAGTTAAATGATAGATATTTATAATGCATGCGCAAAATATAGGTTTCGGTGATTTTATTACAGAAAAACAGAAGCTAGCAAAAGGACATACAAAGCCAGTAGAAGGAGATACAACCCCAGTAAAAGGACATAAAGTAGATGAATGCGGCATAAATTCAGAGACTGACTGGAAAAAAGCCGCGCGTTTAGAAGCGATGAGTAGAACTAATATAGGAGATAAGCTGCTCAGAAAGTAAAAGATACCGGTTTTTTCAGAACCTTTTTATTCTTTCACTTATATTTTATATCGGAGATTGGATGGGAGGTTCTAGCGGAGGAGATTAGTTAATCTGAAGCCGTAATAGCATAAATTAGCTTTGGCTAATCTTTTACTAATCATATGCAAATTGCTGCATAAAAATATAAAAATGGACTCCGCGGGATTTTCAATCTTTTCCTTAGAAAAGAAATTTGAACCCGCAACCTCTTGCATGCCATGCAAGCGCGCTACCGTTGCGCCAGGAGCCCAAAAAAACATCATACTGGTGAGACAAAGATTATGTTGCCTCCCCTTAAGACTATTGTGCCTATCTTCGTCTTTAGTTCTGAACCTTCTAACTCTTCCGCATTTTCAAGGGCGAGGTTCATGTGCATGTCAAAAGATTTTAACCTACCGCGAATTATCATGTTGCTCTTCATCCTTATCAGCACCTGCTGACCAAGCGCTTTATTCAGCAGATCGAACGGCCTTTCCTGTGTCATTCAAAAACACCTAAAATTACAATATAGATTGGCAACTCATGTTTTTAAACCCAATAGTCGACAGGCAGATAAAAGGATGCACTTAGGTTATTGCCGTATATTGTTTTGCGCTTTGTTATTACATATATTAATTAGCATTATCGTTTCTAATATTATTGTTGGTATGAAAATAGATCCAACCGATGCAAAGTCTGTCATGAATATACTATGGCCAGGGGAGCGCATAGTCGGGACCGTCAAACAAAGACGTATCGGCCCTGGCGGATCGATCACTGTCCCAGCGTCAGTGGTATTGACAGACAAACGCGTATTGATAGTTAACAGAGCCACATTAGGCATACGCCACGATTATGAGGTCATACCGTACGGAGCCGTAACAAGTGTGCGTTTGGAGCAGGGAATAGTCTCGTCGAGTGTATTCATTCGCGTCTTAGGTTATGACACAGACAAGGGCCTGCTCAAGAACGGGAAGCAGGAGGGCGAGATAGACGGTCTGAGAAGGGATGACGCGACAGAGCTGTCTAACTATATAAACTTTAAGCTCGGGCAGCGCAATGCCCCTGCACAGGAGGAACGTCTCCCTGATGCGAACATCGGCGGGTATCTCTTCTGCAGAAAATGCGGCACCAAGAATCCTGTCGGATCAAACTTCTGCTCAGGTTGCGGTGCCCCGCTCAGATAATGCTTTACCACATGGTATAAATTCTTTGGCTGCTTATTGTACATGTGCATATAATGGGAAAAAAATCTTCCAACTGGCTTTTTGGTATAATCATCGCAGCGCTTGTGGTTCTTATTGCGGCAATTCTGTTTTATTACAATTCTGGCAATATCCATCTTTCTTCGGTCACCGTGACCGCAAACGGGCAGGCCTATTCTGCGCCAAACTATGCTGATCTTACACTATACCTGAATTCCACGGCAAACTCCACCGCGCTCGCTGTCGATGAACTCGGAGCGACAGCATATGCGCTGAACGCCACTCTTAGCAACTATACGAAAGGAAACACAAGTTCTGTCACGACAACCGGTTATAACACATATGTTTTGCCGCCATCATATCCGATTACAAACAAGAGCAGAAACTATACGTTATATGAGGCATCTGAGGATGTCAATGTGAAACTCTCCAATTTCAGCATGCTTGAGCCGCTCCTTGCTCACATCTCAAAAATAGGAGACGTCTCTGTTAATTACGTCTCTGCTGGCGTATCCGGTCCTAAATCCACCATACTCCTAAACGAGGCTTTGGACAACGCTGTTGCGAACGCAACGGCGCAGGCTATGACCGTGATGGGGAACTCAAGCATCGCATACAAGAACATCACATTCAACAGCTATTACGTTACTCCTCTCGTATATTCGAGCGCATCCGAAGTTGCCGCCATGGGCTCTGCATCCAAAAGCAAGCTGATATTCAATGGCACTGTTACTGTTTCAAGGAGCGTCAGTATCACATTCTATTACAGATGAGAGAATCAACCTGAACTATCCCATAGCTCATTGAAGTGAGCGATAAGCGCATCGATCCTGTCTGGCTCTCTTATCAGCTCTATGTGCTCTACGTTCTTATGTGTGCCACTGTATGTCAGATTGGCGCTTCCCACGATCGCGAGCTCATCCGATATGTACATCTTTTCATGTACGAAGCGCTCTGGTATTCTTACGTTTATGTTTGATTTTTTCTTCGAACGATGCCAGTATACTGCGAGTAGCGAGGATGTTATAGCAAGCGACGCCGCAACCTCGGATATTATTGTTATGCCTGTATATAATCCGACCGATGCTGCAACGATGAATACCACCGCTGCCTTTGCCGCGGTCCACACCTTTTGCACTGAACCGTCCATTATACGCTTCGCCTGCTCAGCCGAACTTTGCGATGTTATTATCCTTACCCTCCTGTGTTTTCCTGCCCGCAGAACCATTTCGGCATAGTTGTTGCTTATGTAAGGCGATATTATGATGAGTTCGCCATTGCCTTGCTCTATGAGCTGGTCTATGTACTTGAATGACGAACTGCCAGAATAGGATTCAGGTTCCATGATTTAGATTTATAGACGATCATTTAATATGCTGTCCCGTCGCGCGTATTGATATACCTATTTTGACGCCCATGATCTCCCACTCCTTCTGGCCATCTCCTGTGCTGCCGGATCCTATCTCAATCTTGGTGGCCTTTACCGCCTCAGCAATCTGCTTCTCCATAGTCTTTAGCAGCGCCACCACATCAGGTTCTGCACTGATACTCAGGCTTATCGAATCGAGCCTTGTGAGGCCAGCATCCTTTCTCATCATCTGCACCCTCCTTGTGACCTCTCGGTACATGAGCTCAGCGCGCAGCTCGTCCGTCTGAGTCGCATCTATCGTAACGACACCATACCTGAACCTTGTCGCATCGTCTTCTGATTTCTTCTCTGTTATCGCGATGTGTTCAGGTAGTATGTCGAATGTTCCTGCGTTCGTATGCAACAGGTATCTGCCGGTCTTGTCGATCTCTGCTCCAACCGCATCTCCATCCACCTTTGTTAGTTCATCCGCTATGATCTTAGCGTGCTGCTTGAACGCAGGGCCGAGTTTTGCGAATAACGGCTTTACCTCTTTTCTGCCGCCGCCATCGGACTTTTTAACGTCTACCCTCTTCGCGTTCACGTATGATTCTATCGTCGAGGACATGTGTCTGACTACGTCTATGACTTTATCATCGTAAGTCTCGATCTTGGCAGATAGTATCGGAGCCCTTAGCTTCACGTTCCTCTTCTCCCTGTTGTTAAGTATCGCAGCTATTATCTCTTGGACTATCCCAAACTCATTTTCGAGTTCTGGATCTATAGATTTTGCCTTCGCCTTTGGCCAGTCCTCTAGGAATATGCTCTCCTTTTCCTTGTAAAGTTTTAAGTAAGAATATTCTGTCACAAAAGGGATGATTGGCGATGCTACGAGTATCGTCTTGTACATCACATAATCGACAGTCGCTGTTGTGTTCCTTGCCTGCTTGCCGCCTTCTGCAATTCTCTTCTTTGCAGTCTTGAGGTAGAACCTGCTGAAGTCTTCAACCACGAAATCGCGTATGTGTTCAGCTGCCCTTGCGATATTATAGCTCTCCAGGCTATCTGTGACTGCACCGACCATGCTCTCCACGCGCGAAAGTATCCATCTGTCTGATATGTCTGCCGCTTTGCCTGGTTTTTTCGCCCATTCTGCTCCGGATAGCTTCCTTGACTCCTCTATCAGGTTTGCGATGTTGTGCAGTATGTTGATTACCGATTCGCTCTCCTTTATCTCAGTCTCGCTAAGGTTCCTGTTGAGTATCGGATCGTGGTCGACATTCCAGAGCCTGAACGCATCAGCGGTAGCGAACGAAGCAAGTTCGCCCAACGGTCTATAATTCCCGAAGCTCTTGCTCATCTTGCGACCATCGAGTCCTGCCATTATGCCATGCACCACCACATTTCTCAGTGGATTTTTGCCATATGTCAACATTCCTATCTTAAGCATGTACTGGAACCAGCCGCGTATCTGCTCCACGTATTCAACAATCAGGTCAGGGGCAGTGAATTGGCCAAACTGCTCCTGTTTGAGGCTCGCCCTGAACGCGATGCTTGAGTCGAACCAGACGTCCAGCACGTCTGGAACCCGTCTTTTCTCCCCACCGCACGAACATCTGATCACCACTCTGTCTATGTGCGGGCGGTGAAGGTCTTTTAGCGACCCGACATATGCAGAATCATTTGCCAGTTCTGCGAGCTCTTTCGTCGAACCGATGACGGTCCTGTCGCCGCATGCGCCGCAGACCCAGATGGGCATAGGTATCCCCCAGTATCTCTGCCTTGATACACACCAATCCGGTGAATTTTCGAGTATGGAGCGCTGCCATGCCCTGACCTGCTCAGGATACCACGATGCTTTCTCGTTGGCTTTGAGCATGCGCGCCTTTATCTTTTGCACGTTGAAGAACCACTGCTTGGTGGCGATGAATATGAGTTTATTAGAGCATCTCCAGCAATGCGGATAGCTGTGGGATATTGTGCCCGTGTTCAGCAGCATGCCGGATTCTTTCAAGCTGTCGAGCACTATCCTGTTCGCATCAACTGGTACGGTTATGCCAGCGTATTCGCCAGCATCTTCGGTGTATTTGGAGTCAGGCCCGACAGGGCAGAAGACAGGTAGTTTGTTCTTAACTCCAAGCGCATAGTCTTCCACTCCGTTTCCAGGTGCGATATGCACAAGACCTGTTCCGTCGCCCATCGATACCATGTCCTTAGAGAATATCACTTTGTGGTATCGTCTGAGTTCGCGCTGCTTCGGCACCTTGTTCTCTATAGGGCTACGGTATTTTATGCCTTCAAGCTCTACACCGCTGAACTCGCGCATTACTACGACGCTGAGATCGAGCAGAGCGGTGAAGCTTTCTAGGCGCGCCTTTGCGAGTATTATGTTCTTCTCATCAATCTTTACCTCTATGTAGGTTTCGTCAGGATTAGCGGCTATCGCAACGTTTGATGGTATTGTCCATGGTGTAGTTGTCCAGACCGCAAGATAGGTGTTTGGATTTAATGCTATGCGCGCTTTGGATGATCGTTCGTCCACTTTGAAGAGCAGATAGGTCGATGGGTCATTCTCATCTCTATATTCAACCTCCATGCTACCCTGTGAAAGCGGCGTTTCACAGTGCGGGCAATATATTAACGTCTTTTTGCCCTCATAGAGCAAGTTGCGTTCGCTTATCTGCTTGAATATCTGCCAAGCGTTCTCCATATACTCTTTTGAATAGGGAAGATACGGATGTGCGAAGTCAAGCGATATACCGTAACGTTTGAAGTCGGAGTCCATGCGGCCCATGTACCTATCGACATAATTCCTGCACTCTTCAGTGAACCGTTCTATTCCTATGCGGCTCTCTATTTCACGCTTTGATGAAATCCCAAGGCTCTTCTCCACCTTGTTCTCTATCGGAAGCCCATGGACGTCGTAACCCGCTTTGTCTATTACCTCAAAATCCCTGAATCGTTTGTATCTTACAAACACATCCTTCAAGGTCTTGACCCATATGTGCCCCGGGTGCAGATCGCCGGTAACGTACGGAGGTCCGTCAAGGAAATAGAAGCGCTTCTTGCCTGTGCCCCTTTCGCGCACCTTCAGCTCTATCTGGTTCTCGTCCCAGTATCTTAAGACAGACCGCTCGGATTCTTGCAGGTCCATACAGAAGCACCGTCAGAGTTCAGGGCTCTTTGATACGGTGAGCTTGTTCTTGAATAGCTTCCTCTTTGCAGTATCAGTCCAGCAGTCGTTGCAGATGACAAGCCTTGTCACTTTCTTGACGCGCTGTGCGCTCTTTATGCATCTGTCGCATATATTCCTATTGCAATAGCTGCAGTTTTCGCTCTTGAATATCTCTCTCTTGCATCTGTCACAAGTAACTATCATAAAATCAAAAAAGATTTAACTTTCAGAGATAAAAGCCTTTCGCATCGTTGAAAACCATAAGATTAATGCTAAAAACGATGAGATTTTAGATTAATGTGGGATTTAATCACTTGTACCATCAGGATTAAATAACTGTCATGCGCTTTTAATATGATGACTAGTGAGGAGGCGGCCGCATTGGACCCTGAGCGAGTGCTCAATCTCAATGAGCTAGTCAAGATAGCCACATGGAGGGAACTCCTGCTCGAGCTTGTTGAAAGCAAGCGCATAGATCCGTGGGACATCGATATCACGCTGATGGCAAGAGAGTATGTCAATGCGGTAAAGCAGATGCAGCTGGTAGACCTGAGGGTTCCTGCGAACATCATACTCGCCGCATCGATACTGCTGAGGCTTAAGAGCGACAGCATACCAATATTCCAGCAGATAGAGGAGCCAGAACCGGATGGAGTTCACGAGGCAAGAATAAGGCCTGAGACAGGGGAATTAGTACCAAGGCTCAGGATACAGCCGCACAGGAGAATATCGCTAAGCGAGCTCATGTCAGCGCTTGATGAAGTAATAAAGATAGGTGAAAAACGGGAGCTGCATGACGCAGAAATCACCATGCCGATCACCATAGAGGTGGAAAAAGACGACATTGACAAGAAGATCGATGATGCCCATAAGATCATCCTCAAAGATGTAGACTCAGAAGGTGTTGTTAGGTACAGCGCACTTGCAAGGTACTTCGCTTCGCCGCATGATGCTGTGCTCAACATGTTCATACCGATGCTGTTCCTCGCACATAAGAAAATACTTCAGATAAGACAGGACGAATTTTTTGGGGAGATATTCTTGATACTTGAAGAAAAAAGTGGTGCTTCAGTTGGCTGATGATGAATACAAAAAGATCGCGGAAGCCGCACTCTTCGTTTCAGGTAGATCAATGACAGATGCGGAGCTTGCCAAGGTGTTGGGGATAGGATCCATAGGGTATGTAAAAAACCTGATGGATACATTTGCCAAGGAATACAATAGCCGCAACTCCTCCCTTGAGATAAAGAAAGATGGGGAATCATACTCGATAGGAGTAAGGCATGAATATACCGCAAAGGTGGCGGTTCTCGCTGGAGCGCCAGACATATCGCACCCTTCGCTAAGAATGCTCGCTTATATAAGCAAGAATGAACCTGTGATGCAGTCTGCTCTGGTGAAAGCGTTCGGAAGCTCGACATATGAGCACATGAAAGAGCTTTCAGAAAAGGGTTTTGTTTTAGCCACAAAGACGGGAAGGACGAAAAAAATAGAGACTACACAGAAATTCAGAGAGTATTTCGAGCTATAGCCGCTTACCCGATACAACAACAAGATCGTTGTCGGTGCCGGTCGAATTCCATGCCTCTAAAAAGAGATGTTTTGGGATCCGAAGGTTCGGCTTCGGATAGATAGGGCCAGAGTCATGGAAATAGATGTTTTCTTCGTCAAATCCTGTTATGACCCCAATGTGTCCGGAATAGGTGCGGTTGCGCTGTTTTATTTTATTCCAATCGAGCAGTGCGAGCACCAGATGGCCATCGCTCACCTCGCTGCATATCTCAGAGAGCGTTGGTACCGTGGTCTCATATAGGCCAGAACGCATTAATTTTTTAACAGAATCCTTTAGAACAGGAATATCAGTAAGCCTTATAATATTTTCAGCGTCTGCGCCATAATTTCTTCGGATGAACTCTTCCCCTTTTAGCAACTGCGCAGGATCAGTTTTTGTATAATACATAACGCTTAGGCCCATATTATGGAGCACAGGAATTATTTGCGGCGTCCATGTCTGATGGCCGAAGGTCCTGCCGGTCATCTTGTCAAGATTATCCGCAGGAACCTCATATGCGAGGAAGTATTTTATTACTGATTGCATAGCAGTCTGAAAGCACCGATTGCCATCAGCAGATGTGTTTTGATAGAAAGGCACCTGCAACATGACTTTGTTCGGTTTTGTTTTGATAGTTTGCATTTGACAACCAGATGTTTTCAAATTATAGATGCAGAACAAACAGCTTTAAACCATAACGAGAAATATGATGTCAGGGGCCTATAGTCGAATGGTAAGACGTCCGCTTCACACGCGGGAGACCGGGAGTCCGATTCTCCCTGGGCCCATTTCTGCTCAGGTTAAGCGAAGGCACAAAAATCAGAGCAATTAACTTATCATTCAAGAGGATGGTTTCTTTGCGCTCTTGGTGCTTTTGCCTTTGCTCTGTTTTCCAGACTTTGTAGTGGCATTAGATTTTGAATCGTTCGCATCGCCCGAACCAGTATCTTTTCCTTGTTTGGGGTTCTGCTCAAGCTGGCCTTCAGGTTCAGCTCCGCCCTCTTTTTCAGACCCGGATGGAGCAGTATTGCTTAAATCTGCTGCTAAGCTAGCTTCTGCAGCCCCATCCATATCAGAATCTGAAGGCTCAGAATTTGCTACAGAACCTGCAGCCATACCTGCACCTGCGGTTTCAGCATCAGAAATAGCGCTATCAGCCGCAGTCTTCTTACGCCGTTTGGAGATTATGTAAAGTATCAGCAGTATTAGAATTATGATTAGGAGCAATATGAGTATTATGAAGAGGTTTCTGCTTGTTGCTGGATGAACAGATGCAGGTGGGGCGATCTTATTGCTTGTCGTAGATGCTGTTGTGTTGCCAGGAAGGACTGTGGTTGTCGATATCGTTGTTGTTGCAATTGTTGTCGGCTTTCCTACAGTTATAGTTGATCCTCCAGTATTTGATACTGTAAACTTTACTGTTGTTGTTGGATTATGCCCACCATTTGATATTGTTGTTGTAGGTGGTATACCTCCTGTAAAGACTCCACCGCCGCCACCCCCTCCGCCGCCACTAGAGACTGTTGTAGTAGAGGTAGTTCCCCCAACATTTAGGGTTACATCGCTTGTTGCTGTTAGGCCAACAGAATCAGTAATAGTCACTTTATATTCAAAGGCACCGTTTTGAGTGCCTATTAATTCTATGCTTTGAGAATTTTCAGGCATCTTATATCCGCCTGTTACGTTATACCATGAATAGCTGATTGTCCCTGTTCCGCCCGATGCCATTGCGGTAAAGTATGCGGGCTGGCCTAGCACCACATCGCTCGTCTGTGGAACAACATAAACAGTTGGGTCTGGATTTACTATTATATTACCTGTAGTCTCCTTTATTGAATCCATGCCGTCGTTTGCGTCCACGCTAAATGAACAATCTTGGGTAGACGATGTTGGAGTATAAATAAACGATGGGGTGTTTGCAGAGCTAAAGCCAGGACAACTACCTACAGCGCTCCAATCATAAACGAAGTTACCGGTTCCGCCATTGACTGAAACACCAACATTTGTACTCTGGCCGACGTCAATTTCATTCGCTGAAACCCCGCTGGATGGAACTATAGAAAGGATTGAAAGCGGCTTGTTAGTTGCTACAAATAGAGGATTTGATGTAAGAGTGGATTGTGGATTAGAGCTGTCTGTAACAACTGCGCAATAGTAGCTGCTTGAAGTTTGAACCGGTGAGGGATATGAAACAGTATTGCTGTTTACAGGGTAATTTACATAGAATGCTCCGGCAGATGAAGGGCATGTTGATGTTCCGGATTGGTATAATGATATCTTATAAGGCGCTGTGCCACCAGCTATATTGACGGTGATTATGCTGTTGAACCCAGAATCAAGATTTGGAGGCGTAGATGAAATTGTTATTGAGTCTATATGACTAGGTGTTACAGTAGTTGATGTTGATGAGGATGATGTTGATGATGTTGATGATGTCGATGAAGAGGTTGATGAAGATGAAGATGAAGATGAGGAGGATGAGGAGGATGATGAAGAGGATGAGGATGATGATGTCGATGAAGAGGTTGATGAAGATGAAGATGTTGACGTCGAAGATGATGTGGATGATGATGTGGAAGTTGTGGTGACAGGGCTAACAGTTACAGATACAGGTTCTGATACAACTGAATCACCATTTTTATCATAGCCCACTATTTCG
>JAJYYC010000007.1:43959-61793 GCA_021801385.1 Microcaldota archaeon
AATTTATAGGTGCCTATTGATGTCGGTTTATACGTAACAGCAGTCGAATATACATACATATGGTTATAGCCGCTTCCGCCTGGTAACTCATATAACCAATAATATTGGTATACTCCGGTGCCACCTGACGCTCCGCCATCAGATAATGTGACAGTATTACCTAAAGTAATTGATGTCGGGTTCGAAGTTGGGTTTTGTATTGAGATTACAGGATTTGCGGCTCCACCCGAAAATTTGCAATAGAGCCCTTGGCCGTTGGTTCCAGTATAGGAGCATGTTGCGACCACAGGATATGAATATGCAGCTTGATCTAAACTGTCAGTAACTCTTAAACAATAGTATACATTAAATGGGCCACTATTTGGTTCCACAGCATATAAGGGCAGATTTCCATTACCGTTGGTGTCATAAGAGAAGGTTGCAGGATTAGAAGAAGTTATTTGAGGATTGCTGCTGCATGAAGGTGAATTGTATTGGCCGACAAGCCATTCATAGGAATAACCTGTTCCTGTTCCGCCGCTTGCTGATCCAGTCATAGTGAAACTAGGTTGGTTGGTACCAGCATTGCCGTTGGTGACATATATACCACTCGGGAATGAGGTGATAGATACTGAAGGGCCAGATGATGTAGACTGTGATACAGCCATATTAGAAAATCCATATATTATTACAGCGACTGCTAGGAACAAAAACAAACTTTTTGTATACATTTACTCACATTGAATAATTACAACACACAATTCAGAGATAACGAGCTGTATAATATATTTTACTTACGCTATCTTCTGAACCCCCTTGCATTCCTTTAAAGTTTTCAAATATATAAACTTATCTTTTTGATTTTTCGTTGCTGAATTGGCCTTTTATACAGTAAATTATGAGTTTCACAGCCAATAGATTTTAGTTTGGACAAAATCTATTTATATGATAATAAAATAAAATGATTGATTCAATGAGTGATAAAACAGTGCAAAAAGTAATGCAGAGCAGATCATCGACAAATTTAAGGGACATCGAGATTATATTTGATAGAAGTTTTGTAATGTCTGCAAGTCCTGAAAAAATAGTTGTTTCTGGCATCGGTAAATTGCTGCGTGAATCAGAGTCTGATGAGTACCGTGCCACAATGGGACTTAATGGATTAGGAGAGACATCTGCGATTCTAATGCGAGATTGCAGTGGTTGGTATAAGATACCGCAAGATAGACCAATGGTGATAGAGCGCGTTACGCGCGCAGATGCAGAAGGCCTACCATGGCATAGTAGATTGTTCGTAAGTAACCTAATTAATCATAATGAAAATATTGATACCGCGATTCTTATGGTTATGCATAATAGAGGACTGCATATATACCAAGAGGATTGAAAAATTTAAATTGCAAATAAAAGCTCTTATTCTGGCCTTAACAATCGTAAAATGCCAAGCTGTCCCATAAGGGTAGCTACATTATTAAAATCTCTGTTTTTGTAATGAAATTACATTGAGGAATTATTTTTTCTGTTTGTGTTGTTTAACATTTGATCTCTTAGATTTTAGTATCTTGAAATCTATCACTATCTCTGATTCCTTCGCCGAATATGGCCTTACGGTTCTTGAAAAAAGCCGCTTGACCGAATAATGGTTCTTTTTTGCATGCAATTTTATTAGTTTCAAAGACTCTTTAAGAACGCTTTTAGTTTCACCAAAGACATAGATATGAATAATAGCCTCGTGTTTTGCGATCCGTATCGCATCATCTAAAAAATCGATGCTTGACCATGGCAACGGCATCACCACCCTATCTGCAAAACCGCTATAGAAATGTGCCCTTTTCTTTACATCCCCTTTATCAGCTATGGCATTTAGCACTTTATTATTTGCTATGTTCTTTTTCATCATTCTGTACGCATATGGATTTTTCTCTATCCCCACAACATGCACATCCTTATGTGATTTTGCTATAACGACTACAAATGGGCCGGCCCCTGCAAACAGCACCATCACGTTCTCACCGCCATTTACAAGCCCATTTATCCTGGAGCGTTCATATGATAAACGCGGTGAGAAGAATGTTCTGCGAGGATCAAATGAGAAAGTGCATCCGCTCTCCCTATATTCTACGGTGTATCTCCTTTTCCCTGCCACATACCTATACTTCCTTGTCCTATACTGGCCTGTGACAGGTCCTGCTTTAGCCAAAACGGTCTTTATATTTTTATTATTCTTAAGTATCAGTTCCGCAAGAGATTTTCCTTTATCTTTTAGGTTCTTCGTTTCGATTATTGCTGTGCTGCCAAGAAGGTCGAAATGGGCCGCTTTGGATGGCTTTTGTTGATTTGAATCATTAGTCGGTCTTGGACGCATGTGTTGCACCGGTGCTAAACAGAGCACTGCGAATGAATTATCTGCATTGCGTTATAAATAGCGTTCCTTGACGCTTCAGAAACCTCTATAAAGGTGTAGTATAGATATATTAGCGTTAATACCTCTAGCGGAGGCATGGCGTGATTGTTTGTATTTCGTTGTAAAGGTTACATCAGGGCAGGAGATGATAGCTGCAAGCATAATGCAGAATAAGATTGCCAGTACTGACGTGCCGATATACTCGATAATGGTGGTCGAGGGCATGCGAGGCTATATCATACTCGAAGCGGAAGACGAGGTCGCATGCAGGCAGTTCATAACTAAAGGCAAGAATATACGCGGCGTGCTTCCTAAACCGTTAGGAGAGGAAGATGTCAGGAAGCTCATAGAATCGAAGAGCCAACCGGTAAAGATAGAACGCGGTGATTTCGTTGAACTAACTTCAGGGCCGCTTAAAGGCTATGAGGCAAAGGTTATGAAAGTTGACGAAGCCAAAGGCACGATAGTTGTAGAACGTCTCGACGTTGTGGTTCCTATAGCGCTTACCGTAAAGATCAGCACTGCAAAGCTGGTCAGAAAGGTAAAGGCCGAAGGGGGGGCAGAAAAACCGTCATAATTATGATTTAAAAGGTGTTCATTATGGGAGAAATTGTTATAGCAAGTTTGGTTGAAGGCGGCAAGGCCAGCAGCGGACCGCCGTTAGGTCCTGCGCTAGGACCTTTAGGAGTAAATATAAACGCGATAATAGGGGAGATAAACGAAAAGACCAAGGCTTATGCTGGAATTAAAGTGCCAGTCAAGGTCTACGTTGACACAACCTCAAAGACATTCAGAATAGTGGCAGGGTCACCCCCAACAAGCGCGCTCATACTGAAAGAGCTTGGCATACAGACAGGCGCAAAGACAAAGGACGAGGTAGTAGGCAACCTTACTCTTGATCAGCTTAAGAAGGTCGCAGAGGCAAAGAGCGGCTCGCTCTATGGCAAGAACAATGCATCTAAGCTCAAACAGGTGCTCGGCACATGCAAAAGCATGGGAGTTAAGTGCGAAAACGAAGACCCACGGGTCATGATAAAGAAGATAAACTCAGGGGAGCTGAAGGTCTAAATCTAAAATATATGTATAGAACCCTCAGACGTAGTTACGGCAGTCTGAGTACATGGTGGCCCGCAGAATCGAGTTATGAGGTATTTATAGGCGCAATCCTAACGCAGCAGACGCAATGGAAAAACGTAGAAAATGCGATGAAAAACCTAAAAAATGAAATGATAATATCCCCTTATAATATCGCTAATGCAAATATAGGCACTATCAAGAAAGCAATTAGGCCGGCTGGGTTTTATATCCAGAAGGCCAAACGTATCAAATTGATAACGCAAAAAATAATCGATGAGTTCGGATCTTTTGAGTCTTTGAACAAACTTAATACCCCAGACCTGCGTTCAAAGCTAATCTCTTACAACGGCATAGGCGATGAAACTGCGGATTCTATTTTGCTCTATGCATTCGGTAGGGAATCATTTGTTGTTGACGCATATACAAAAAGGATACTCGGCAGGCTGACGGGCAGAGATCAGGGATCGTATGCTAATGTCCAGCAGTTTATAACATCAAGAATAAAGCATGACATTAATATGTATAAGGAATTTCATGCACAGCTTGTTGAACTTGCGAAAAGAAGCTGCAAAGCAAAACCCATCTGTTTGGGGTGCCCGCTCAGCACAATCTGCACATATTCGATGAACGTCAAGTAGTTAGAAAAAATGTAAGCAAAAGCAGGTATTTATAATTTGCTTGAGATTTAAACGAGTGATTTAGTGGGCCTTGATGAAGCGATACAGGACATGGAAGATGAGGAGCGACGGATTTCGGAACGCAACGCCCCTAGGCCTAGCGAAAGTCAAAAGAAGCTTGTTGGTAAAGTGGAACGTTTCTATGATAAAATTGGGGTCGCCGCGATAAGCCTTAGTAGTAGAGTCGGCGTAGGCGACTACATAGAAATTGATGGCGAAGGGAATGAACAATTAGGCATTATAATTTCAAGTATGCAGATTAATGGAAATGATGTTAGGAGTGCAGCTGCGGGCCAGTCTGTTGGAATAAAGGTTCCATCAAAAGTAAAGACAGGCGGTAACGTACATTTAGTTGAGGCGCTACAGCAAATTAATGAATAGGAAATTTATTTTAAATAAATATGTTTGATTTTATGAATAAAATTAAAATATTTACATTAATTGCCATATGCGTAGTTGGAGCAATAGCGGCAGTAGGCATTTTATATAAGCTATCAGGCAACACAACAGCTGCGAACGTTAATGCCAGCCAAAATGTTATTCCGCAGCAAAGCGCCGCACAAAGCCAACAATCAAATTCTTCGCAAAAAATCCTCTTTTCCAGTACGCCATACTACAATTATGCTTATCTAATTTCAACGGCAAATATTTCGAACGGAGCAAAGGCAGCGCTTTCTGGTTTCAATTTATCAGAAACTAAATTAAGCAACGGAACTTCAGAATATAAAATAACGCTTTCTGCAACTGGAGCAAGTCAAGTGTTATACCTCAAAAAAGGCTATAATTTGTACATGATAGAGGCTTCATATGGGGATGATGGATTAGGCAATGAATACAGTATTTCTGATGATGGTTTCGTTGTAGTAAATCAAAGTGGATATCTGTTGGGATAACGCCTTAAATCGATCGATATTTCAATTAATCGATAGGCTTATTAACAAGCATTAAGAGATTACATTATGCCATGGAGAAAATTGACTGCGGAAGAGAAACGAGTTATTGTGGATAAAGGGACTGAAGCACCATTTAGTGGAGAATATGAGACAAACTTCGCAGAAGGTACATATGTTTGCAGAAGATGCGGTGCTCCATTATACAGGTCAGAGGACAAATTTGACTCGCGGTGCGGATGGCCGAGTTTTGATGATGAGATAAAGGGCGCAGTTAAACGGATTCCGGATCCCGATAGGATTAGAACAGAGATAGAGTGCTCAAAGTGTGGCGCACACCTAGGACACGTGTTCTTGGGTGAACATATGACAAAGAAGAACGTTAGGCATTGCGTAAACTCAATATCAATGCTTTTTGTACCTAAAAGATAGTATAGCACAGAATTATTGTTTTGAATTTTATTCTATAGTCTGATTGAATCATTATTGTAATAGCAATTTTAGGGATAATTAAAGCATAATGGCACGAGAATATCTTAACAGTGCAAAGCGAATCAATAATGAAAAACAAATAAAATTATGATTTCAGAAGAACAAGATTAAAAGATTCAATTTAGAAATAGGCAATGTTAAAATTAAAAATGTATGACACCAGACCGTCTTCCGATTACCAAAAGTATGAGCATGTTTTTATACATAGATATTGAAATATTATATATGTCATCAATAAAATCGATAGTCTTAGGCGGAGGTTGCTTTTGGTGCACACAGGCCGTACTCGACATGTTTAAAGGAGTAGTTAAGACAACTCCAGGTTATGCAGGTGGTACCACCAAGAACCCAACATATGAGCAAGTATGCACCGGCACTACTGGCCATGCTGAAGTCATAAAAGTCGACTTTGACTCTGATGTAGTCAATCTAGAAAAAATACTTGAGATATTTTTTAAAGCACATGATCCGACTTCAGTCAATAAGCAGGGTGCAGACACTGGTTCACAGTATCGCTCAATCATACTATATTATGATGATGCGGAACGAATGACTATAGAGGCTTATATAAAGCGTATTCAACCCAATTATAAAAAACCGATAGTGACTGAGGTAAAGAAGCTAGATTCGTTTTATGAATCAGAAGACTACCATAAGGATTATTACAAGAATAACCCTTTCCAACCATACTGCCTTGTTGTAATCAGGCCAAAAATTGCCAAGATAAAGAAAGAGTTTGAATTGGCCTAATATTGCTTCTTCAAATTAGCATTATCCGATCACTTTGGCTTGAGCACAATCATGCCATAATGATCGCAATCGATATTTTTCCTCGTGTATTTCCTTACGCTGTCTAATGAGACTTCAGATATTATTTTTGGCATTCGCTCTGGCAAGTTCGGCGTCTCATCAATTATTGAGCTCATAGTAAGCTTTATTGCCATGTCAAGGCTCCTCTCCCTTGCTGTACGCTGCCTTATGACCACTGCGTTTTTCATTCTTAAAACTTCCGCTTTTGTGATCTCTCCGTCGTGCATTTCCTGCATCGTGGCAAGCAGAATATCTTTGACCTTTTTACCGTTCTTTGGTTCTGTTCCAGCCTCAACAGAGAGCATCCCGTATGTCATACCAGCGACATAAGATGATTGTGGGTCATATGAGAGCCCTCTTTTTTCCCTTATTTCCTCATATACGCGATATTGTATTATTTCATTTGCGACGACCATGGAGGCAAGCTCATCTAGCCGTTCCTTTCCGAATGGGGTGCAGACGAAACCTATCCCTACTTTCATCTGCTTTATATCATGCTTCTTTATGACCATCTTTCGCATTGCGCGCTTTCCGTTGAAAGGTTTTCTTTTTGTGCGGTTATATGTGCCGGTTTTTATCAAACCAAAATATTTTTCTGCAAGTTCGTGAGCCCTGCTTTCGCTTATACCGCCAGAAATAGAGATATGCATATTCCTAGGAGTGTAATAGCCCTTGTATATGTTGAACAGATGATCTCTTGTGATTTTCTTGATTGTTCTGTTATTATCGCCGCCAACCCTCATGCCTGCAGGATTCCCCTTGAACAATAACATTGGTATATAATCATAGAAAAGATAGCTCGGGTTATCTTCCCATATAAGATTCTCGTTTATTATCGGCCCCCGCTCCAACTCCATCTCATCCTTCGGTATTTTTGAGTTGAACGCCATGTCTGACATTAGGTCAAGCGCCTTTTCGACATAACTCTTATGGACTTGCATTATATAGTTTGTCATCTCGCGGTCTGTGGTTGCATTGCTGTAAGCGCCGATGTCCTTGGTCTGCTCATTTATATCTTTCCATGTGCGACGAGCGGTTCCCTTGAAGGTCATATGCTCCAGAAAGTGTGCGCTTCCGTTTATGTTTGGGTTTTCATCTACTGAACCATACCTTACCCCTACTGATATACCAACAGTCTCAAGTTGCGGAAAAGAGTATATCGAACAGCTCATCCCATTGCTCAGATTCTTTGTAACTATGCCAGACACGTCCTCACAGAATGTTTTGATAAACCTAACCTTTATAGCTTTCCTCTTTCGTTGGCTAAAAGAGTTCGCTTTCTTTTAGTCCCGAATACATATCCGCCAATGGTCCCATCGGAGCGTATCACCCTGTGGCAAGGTATTTTTCTGGGGAAAGGATTCCTATTGAGCGCATTGCCGACCGCGCGGTACGCATATGGTTTTCCTATCCTTTTTGCCAGTTCGGAATAACTTCGGGTTTCGCCTTCCGGTATCAGGGCGGTTTCAATTAGAACACGCACCGCAAATTCAGACATTCTTCGTTTTCTGAGTTTAGCTGCAAGACAACGTTGCCAATCAGTGTGTTCCATATTCATGCGTTCGCCTTTTTAACATGCTCAGATTCATACGCATTTTCGTTTAACCTTTTTTGATTTAAGTTTCGGTTTCTTCTGATAGATGTCTGTATATTTTATTGAAAATGGGCCCGGAGAGATTTGAACTCTCGACCTCCCGATTATCAGTCGGGTGCTCAAACCAAGCTAAGCTACGAGCCCTAATAAGGATAGTTCTGTCCTACTCTATTTTATTACTTACCTCGATGACGTTCCCGCCAGGGGATTCCTCCCTGAAGACCTGTGCTGTGAAGGCATAGATGCTTATGTTAGGCTGTTTCCAGTGGCTTCCGTTAAGCCCTGCCTTTTTACATGCCTCTTCCATAAAACGCTCCTTTGTCCATTTTTCTTCTATAGGAACTTGTGGCAGAAGCAATCCGATTCTATGCCCATATTTGACCAAAAGGCCATCTCTCCCTATCTTTATGGATCTGAGTCTTGTGCTCATGGCGCCTTTCAGCAGCACCGGCTCTGATAACACACTGACTTCCACAACCATGTGGTCCAGCTCGCCTAGTGACACAGACACAAATCTATGATCCTTGAATGCCGCTGAGATGGCTGCATCGACAACCGCCTCGCCTATCTCTCTTGGATCTATAGAGCCAATGCAACCTCTTAGTTCACCCGTCGGATAATGCATTATTGTCACAAACACTCCTGCCCTCTTTTTGTGCCTTTTAACCTGCGCCTTTGCAAGGCTTGCATCAGAATTAGGGTTCCTAAGATAAAGCTCTATACTGTCCCTTGCGGCCCTAACAAGGTCTGTGCCATCAGCCAGACTATACTGCTCCATCGAATGCAAACTTATAACTCAGGCAATCAATAATAATCTTGCCATCGATTCACATTCTGTGAATGCATGGAAGCAGTTACAGTTTATACGGATGGCGCCTCGAGAGGCAATCCAGGTCCGAGCGCATCCGGATACATTATAGTTGCAAACGGCAAAATAATCGCAGACGCCTCGGAGCAAAATCCTGACACCACAAACAACGTCGCCGAATATACTGCGATGATAAAAGCGCTGGAATGGTGCTCTAAAAATATTGAGGAGTGCAAAAATGTCTCGTTGTCAGTGATATCAGATAGCCAGCTCGTGGTCAGGCAGATGAATAAGATATACAAAGTAAAATCTGCTGAAATAAAACCGCTCATGCGAAGGCTTCTAGACCTCACTCGGCTTTTTGGATCGGTGAAATTTGAACATAGATCAAGAGAGGATCCGATGATATCGATGGTCGACAGCAAACTCAATCAACTGCTTGATAGGCTTGAGTCATCCAAACCTAAGGTTAGATGACGCCTACCCAGAGTAATGCCATATCAAGTTAAGGTTGTACCAAATGATTTGCTGCCTTAAATCACTCGAATATGGTATAGAATCTGCCCAGCAGTTCGCCGTCAAGTATAAATACTAATTCCGTGTAGAGATATAAGAGTACATGACTGCAGAAGGAGCGCCATCGCAACCGCAAGTTCAGGTAAACCCATCCGCAAAGGAACACTGGAAGAAGGGCAACAGTCTATTTGAAGCAAGTAAGTTCAACGAAGCGGTAAAGGAGTTTACAGAGGCAATACGGATAGACAGGACATATTCTGACGCTTATTTCAACCGTGCACTCACAGAGCGCGTCATGAATGACTTTTCGGCCGCAAGGGCTGACCTTGAAAAGGTGATAGAGCTCCAGCCAAAGAGCCACGACGCACCGCTGCTTATAGGTGATATGGCAGAGAGCAAAAACGACCTTCTTGGCGCACGTTATTGGTACGAGCGCGCGCTCGCAAACAACCCTGATTACACAGAGGCGAAGAACAGGCTTGAACGGATAGACAGCCTTATACACGTTGACTCCGGAGTTGGAGGAGCGTCAGCCCAAACCGCAGCACAGCAGATCCAGGCGCCAAAACCGCCATCCGACAAACAGGAGGACGTTGTCCAGGAAGGGCAGATAAAGAAGGTCGCATTCTTCAAGTCTGATGTTCATTTCAGCGACGTAGTTGGTCTTGGCAAGATCAAACAGTATCTTCAGGACAATGTTGTGCTTGCGATACGCAGGCCTGATCTCTTCAAAAAATACGGTAAAAAACTTGGTGTGGGTCTGCTTCTTTACGGGCCTCCTGGAGTCGGAAAGACATTTGTGGTCAAAGCGATCGCAGGAGAAGCCGGAGCAAATGTAATCATAGCAAGGGTAAACCAGATCATAGACATGTATACAGGAAACACTGAGAAAAACCTGCATGCGATATTCGAGCAGGCGAGGAAGAACACACCGTGCATCATATTCTTTGACGAACTCGATGCGCTTGGCGTAAAACGTGGCGGAGACGGAGGCGATGGTGGGGGTAACAGCTCAGCAATGAGGCTCGCGGTCAACCAATTCCTTGTTGAAATGAACGGTGTTGAGACAAACCCAGAAGGCATATTTGTGATAGGCGCAACCAACAATCCTTGGGACATCGACCCTGCGCTGAAGAGAAGCGGCAGATTTGGTGACAGCGTATACCTCAAACCTCCAAACTACACCGACAGAAAAAACCTGTTCAAATATTACACCAAGAACAAGCCGGTTGGGCGACTCTGGTTTGGCAGGCTCGCAAGGGCGACTATGGGCTACAGTCCGGCCGACATCGAAAGGGTCGCAGATAAAGCCGCTATGCTGCCGTTGCTCCATGAATTCACAAAGAATAAGATTAGGAAATACACGATGAGCGACGTGATGTCAATACTTAAGGACAAGGATTACAGCGGAAGCTCTCTTGATGAATGGTATGCGATGGTCAAGAAGGACGTTATAAGCAAAACAGAGACCCAGATTGTCAACGGCAAGAAGCAGGAGACCATAAAGGAGGGCAAGCTCGATCCACAGGAGAAGATACTGTACAAGGCTATGGTCAACGACATAAAGAAGAACACCAGTAGCATAAGGATAAGTATCAGGAAATTCATCCGCTGGTGGGCTTTGAACCTGTTCTAATTTGATAGTTATCTGGTTCCATGGACGAGTATGATGCGGTTGCGGATCTGGAAGCCGAAGAGGTAAATAAGATAGAAGGCGCAGAGATCGGGGATCTGACAGAGGAAAATTTAGCAAATGCAGTAGAGCAGGAAGACGGAACCGCTAGGATTTCTTCTATTTTTGTAGGATTGGCCGTAGTATTAGCAATACTTTTGGCGCAACTAAACTCGCCTGAGTTCAATATTTTTCTGGAACCAATCGGCATGACGGTGCAGACATTGGTATTCGTTTTGGGGCTGTTTTGCATACCAATCGCAATATACACCTATATGAATCTTAACGATTCACCTTCACATATTACGATTTACGCGTTCCTCTTTTCTGCAACGGTTTCTGGAGCGGTTGTTTTTGGGGTAGGACCTTTATTTACGATGTTCATCGCCTTATACACACTGTTCAGCAAAAATCTTATAAACTGGCTGCCAGCATGGAAAGTTATGTGATATAGATAGACTCTGCGGTCTTGAGTTAATACCACCCATGTATAACTAGGTTTCCACAGTGGAATTTATATGTAAGTCTCTCGCAAAGATAATTGCAAGGCTTACTCCTGTTTGCCTCAGTCACCAGACTTCTCCGCGGGCTTTTTCCCACGTGGCTTTGCCGGTTTCCTTGACTTTAGGTCTGGAAACACCTTTATAAGTTCATCCAAGTCTATATAGGTCTTAGCCCCTAGCCTGTCTGCCGCTCTTGACAGTAGGTATGACTCTGCCACCTTCCTTAGATCCTTGTTCGCGCACGCGCCTTCCGCCGCTGCCTTAGCCTCAGTAGAGTCCAACGCTTCTATTACCTTTGCAAGACCCTTGTAGCCCCTCTGCCCTGCGGTAATCTTGGATAGGTACTGGTCAAGCTTTTCGGTGTCTATCCCCAGTATGCCGTAGTACTTGCTTTCTATCGACTGCCTTATCGTTGATAGCACGAACGCTATCTCCTCTGGCTTTACATCATTTTCGAACGACTCCCTTCTTATGGATATCCAGTCCTTGTATTTTACCATGAAGTCGACATACTGCTCCGGCTCGTCCATCATCACGCCTTCTTTACAATATAGTAGCCAGCCGCCTTCTCGCGTACAACCCTTTTTATTACTCCTTTTTGTGATAGTGATACTAACGTGTTGGTCACAAGCCCCTTCGGCCGGTTCGAGCGCTTCGTTATATCGTCTGCGGTCTTGATCGCGTTGTCCTTTGTCGCGCCAAGCTCTTCCATAGCCTTAATGATGATGCTCTCTATTGATGTTAGTTCTTCTGCCATTAAATCACTTAATCATGCCTTCTTGGCCTTAAGGGCTTTCTTCTTTGGTCGAAGATACTTTGATCCGCACCATCTGCACTTTTCCACTCCAGCGCGGTTCCTGCGTTTGCATCGCTTGCATATCCAGATTTTGGATATTTCTGCATCAGCTATTGGAAATTTGCCCATTAAGACCACAGTTTAGAATTTTAGCTTTTATGTTTTTTCAGCGCCTTGAGAGCTCTGTGAGTTCAGGGCTTCCTTCGCTTGGCTGTTGGCTCTGGCCAGTTGCGGAAACAAGTACGACATCGCCTATGTTCCTTATGTTCTTGAATAGTATGCTCTTTTGGTGGAGCAGCCTCTTTGCTTCTGTCTTGTCAGCATTTCTCCATTCTTCCATGAGAAGCCTTGAGACTTCGCCCTTTTCAAGGTCTATGATCGCATCGCGTACCTCTCCGAGAAACTGTCCCGCATCGCTGTATATGTCAAGGTTATAGATTTCAGCTATCTTCATATGAGCACCGCTTATATAGCCTAATTAAGGTTTAAATAGGTTATGTGGCTCGGCGTTGCACATAGTATAATCGAAATCATTGTTTTTCGGAGGTGATTTCGGCTAAAATCGCTTTGGTTCCTTGTGCGATCAGATATTTTTCGGCGTGTATGGCTTTCCGTTCTGGTTTAGGAATATGGAATAGCTGCCCCCCAAGAAGCTACCTCCGCTGCTGTTTGTCAAGAACACCCCTACGGTGTATACACCTGAACCGTATTTCTGGTAGAGATTACTGATACTGAAGTTTATCTCGAAACTCGTTTTAGAAAGCCTGTATGTTGACGCATATAGGGTTATCAGTCCCGGATAGTAGTATGTGCCGTTCGCTACTCCCCCGACAGGCGTTCCGTAACTGTAGCTGGACGTTTGGTTTAGCTCTGCAAGCGTCATGTTTTGAGGGATCGGATCATATATTATTTCTGTGCCTTGGTATCTGTAACCTGGTGATAGATCCCCGTATAGCGAAACATTCTGGTTGTACACATTTGGTGTATCCTGCAGCCAATTTATGTAATGGTCGATGAAGTCCTCAGTCAGATATACAGTCGTCTTATTGTATGCTACGCCTATACTCACCTTGTTGTGGTTAGGGTTGAGTATGTTCATTCTGTGGCCGTTGTCGCAGCATAATGAGTCGTTGTAGATCATCGAGTTCTCCATGTAATTTATCGCGCTGGTGACGTTTATTGGAGGCACATTGCATGTCGATCCTGCTGGGCAGCTATATATCGTTGCACGATATGCGACATTCTCATCCATAGAACCTCTTCCGCCAAGAAGCGTATATCGCATGTATGGCTTCATGCCATATATGTCCCAGTGGCTGAAGTAGCCGTTGTCTAACATGCTCTCTGAATGCTGCTCGGCGGATGGTTCAGTATCAAGAGTGACAGGGGTTAGGTTGAACTGCTTTCGCTCGCTGTTTATCAGATTAAGCGTATAGTTGACATATTTGCTGACGTTTGCATTTGATACGTTGAATGTATCATTCTGCGGCACTGTACTGGTTGAATTTGATGCGATCGTGTTTGAAGAGATGGTGTTCCCAGTATAGTGAGTGGCTATGGTAGTGCTTGATATTGAATAGGTGGTGGAGAATATACTGTGATTCTTATGGCTTATCGCGAACCCTGTTGAAAAGAGCAGCACCGCGAGCAGTATGAAGAGCATTATCGCAACAGCAGCGGTGTGATGGGCAGATGCCTTTACCATTTCGTCCAATAGTTCACCTTTCACAGAAGTTGCGTGGGTCTAATATCTTGTCCAGCCTCTTCTTATCGAGTATTCCCATTTCGAGTGCAACCTCTTTAACGCTTTTGCCTTCTTTGTATGACCGTTGCGCAACTATCGCGGCTTTTTCATAGCCTATGTATGGCGAAAGCGCAGTTGCTATGGACATGTCAAGCTCAAGATTTTCTGCAATCCGTTTGCGGTTTGCCGCTATGCCATTCACCGCACGTTCTGTAAAAGCATCTACAGCGTTTGACAGAATCTTTATAGAGGATAAAAGATTATATGCTATGACAGGCATCCATATATTGAGCTCCAATTGCCCTGAATTTGCCCCTTGCTCAACAACATCCATGTTACCCATAACCTGGAAACAGACCATATTCAGCATCTCCATCATGCTTGGATTTACCTTTCCTGGCATTATCGATGATCCTGGTTGCACAGGAGGTAATATTATGTCAGCAAACCCCGCCACTGGGCCCGAACCCAACAGCCTAAAGTCGTTAGCTATCTTGTTCAGTGCGACAGCAGTTTCACGGAATGCCGTCGAAACCGCTAACTCCTCGAGCTGCGTTGACATAACTTTGAACATACGCTTAGTCGCGAAGAATTTGAATCCGGTCGCACGGTTGATCTCTTTTATCACCTCTCGCTTGTATCTTATATCGGTGTTTTCACCTGTACCTATAGCGGTTCCGCCCATCGGAGATTCAAGAAGCAGGCGTTGCGCAGACATGATTCGTTCCATTGAAGCTGTGACAGCATCAGCATAGCCAGAGAACTCCTGCCCCAATGTCATCGGAACAGCGTCCTGTAGATGGGTTCGGCCGATCTTCACTATGTTTTTGAACTCATTCGACTTTGCCTTAAGCGCCTTTTCGAGCCTGCGCAATGAAGGCAAGATGGACAGATTGACCTCTGTATATACAGCTAAATGTATGTTCATGTGATGAGTATCGTTTGTTGATTGCGACATATTCACGTGATCGTTAGGGTGCACAATCTTATAATCCCCTTTTTTGCCTCCTAGGATCTCTATCGCGCGGTTTGCTATGACCTCGTTAAGATTCATATTGACGCTTGTGCCTGCCCCAGCCTGGAACACATCTATCACAAACTGGTCCGCAAATTTCCCTTTCATTATCTCTTTGCATGCCTGCACTATCGCGGCGCCGCGGCGCCTATCAAGCGCGCCAGTAGTAATGTTTGCTTTTGCGGAGCACATTTTGATCAGTGCGTAGGATTTAACGAATTCTTTCGGTGTCGTCATACCGGATATTGGAAAGTTTCTGCGCGCCCTCTCGGTTTCTGAGCCGTAGTATGCAACATATGGTACCCGAACCTTTCCGAGAGCATCGATTTCAGTCCTGTACCTCACCAAACCACGTTTAAATATACTAATTAGTCTATTTAAGGTTTTGTCCGATGCGCACTGTTTCTGATGTGATTTTCGTTTAACAACGCATTTAATGCTTGATTAACAAATAGATTTATGACAAAGTCATATGTCTGTAAAATATGCGGCCTACATTATATCGACCGTGAACTATCGGATAAGTGCTATGCATGGTGCTCCAATCACGAAAGCTGTAACCTAGAAGTCTCAAGACAGTCCATCGAAGCAGTAAAACGCAGGAATAATAAAAAAAATGAACGCTCATTCTAGTTAAAATAAAATTTACGATTACGGCTTTTTAATGCTCTAAAAGTCAGCATGTATTTGTTAACGTTATTGTCTGTGCATATGTGCCCGGACTCTGGCCGGCAGGTATACCTAGCCCGAAACTAATGGTATTTGATGTGCCGCCAGCTATTTGTATATTAGTATCAGTAGCTGTACTAGTGATTGGAGTTCCAGAACTATATGGTGTCGAGGATGTTGTAGACCATACTGTATTGGTTACGCCAAACGTACTGGTTCCGTCGCTCCATGATGTGCCTGAAATAAGTACATTTGAAGATGCGCTACCTGTGTTTGAAATCAATATAGTATTAGATTCTGTGCCTGTATTCCCACCAGGAGATATATTCCCGGGGAAAGTAATTGAGATGGAATTTATTGTGAATGTACATGATGCGGTAGGTTGTGGCAATACTGCTATGGGAGGAAGAGAACCAAATGAGAAAGTTTTAATATTTCCCGCGCCGCCTGGGCCGCCATTATTGGAGCCAGTACCTGCCGCTCCGCCTGTTACTGAAACCCCAGCAATAGATAACGTCCCCTTACCATACGCTATTAGGACAAATCCACCGCCTCCGCCGCCTGCGCCGGCATTCGCAGGTTTGCCACCGACTGAGCCGCCTGCGCCGGGGAGAGCGATTGTACTACCTCCTGAGCCGCCATTATTTTTAGCAGTATCGCTTCCAGTTTCACTCGCACCTGAAATGCCTGTCGCGGTTATAGTTCCAACAGTTATTGTGTTTGCTTGCATATAGAGTCCATAACTGCCGGAGCCGCCAGATGCTACACCATCACCATTCGCCCCACCGCCTGCGCCAGAGTTGTAGTTAATAAAATTTGTGTTACCACTTCCATACCATGTCTGTATTAATGAATTGCTCAACGTAGGTACTGTTGGGGTTTTGCCAGAGGAGCCAGAACCTGTGCCCCCTGTTGCACCACCTCCGCCGCCTGAACCGGCATATGAGTTGGTATAGCTACCGCCGGCGCCAGATGCGCCTGTTCCACCGTTTCCAGGGTTTCCAGTATTAATTGTACCGTCATTTATTATACTGTTTGCGCATAGTATGCTATAACCATCTGTTATGAGTGTGCCTGTACTTGTTATTTCAAGGCTTCCGCATATTAAATCACTTGCCAACGTTTCTGTACTGCTTATTTCTAGTACCGAATTTGCGCTGGTATAATACACAGTTGGATCTACAGATGTATAGTTAGCATTACCACCAGTATTAAACACTATTTCGCTCTGTTCATTTATTGGTATATTGTCAAAGTTGAATGAATTTGTAAGATTTGTTTCTTCAGGATTTGATGATTGAACAAGATGTCCTCCAATGTATATTGAATAAGAGTATTGCAATATATTATTGCCTAGTACTTTTGATTCTAGCGTCGGCTGAAGTTGGTATGTGCTTAATGGCGTTATTGTGCCATTTTGGTAACTAAATGAAGAGAATAAAAAGTTTGAAACTGGTGTTGAAGAATTTGATATTGCTCTGCCTATATTTATGTCCAAGTTTGGAACAGCTTTCACAACAGTTATATTATAGATAAATACATTTTGAGTCGCAGAATATATGGCATAATATTTTCTTTGCCCTGCACGAACATATGCGCCTGAATACATTAGTTGCCCGTATGGTACACTGAATGATAGATTTGTAAGTTCTATATTGCTTTTTGGATTGTTGGCTTTGAAGTTTGAAACTGCAGACGCCAATGCAGATGCCTGAGTCAAATTCATCGCATTCATACTCCATGCACTCTTCACGGAGAAATTGTTTGGATTCGCTTTCAATATACCATACTGTTTGACAAAAGATGGCACCTGAGAATATGGCGCAGCACTCATATTAGACGTATTAGGATTTAAGTTAATTGAATTGATAGAGGAATTTACATTAATTGAATTAATTGAGGAATTTACATTAATTGAATTAATTGAGGAATTTGAATTGTTGCTAATAGAATTAAAGGTGGATATCGAATTTATTGCCAATGGCACATTATCAGATGTTGGGATTGAACTTTGAATCACTGTTGTAGTAGTAGATGTCGATTCCAGAGAAGTAGTTGTTGTAGAACTAGTTGTGGCAGAACTAGTTGTGATCATTGTTGAAGTTGATGTACTAATAACTGATGTTGTTGAAGTTGAGGTTGATGTTGAAATAGTATTTGTATCAGAAGTTGAATCAATTGTTACTGT
>JAJYYC010000006.1 GCA_021801385.1 Microcaldota archaeon
TATGAATGCGAGAGGGCTTATCAACAGGCTCACTAATGGGCCGACAACAAGGAAGAATATCGATGCTATCAGCGCAAACCCTACTGATAGCTCGCCAGAAACGAGCGGACGTTTGTGGTATCTGTTAGCCTTGTCTACATCAACATCGAAATAGTCGTTTATCGCGAATGAGCCCATACTCACGAAAGCGGGTGTTATCATGCTCGCGATTAGCACTGTTGAACTTGGGATTCCTAGCGCCATCACCTCGCCTGCAAGCACCGCTATCATCAGCATTATGCTATGCTCGATCCGAGTTAACCTGAAGAACGCGCTTATCTTCCCCACGAATTAGGATTAGATACGAATTAATAAATAGCCATCTAAGTAGTTATATGCAAAAAGCGCAATCCGCGGTCGAATTCCTGAGCGTCTATGCTTTCGCCATGGTAATAATAGCCATAGTTGTGGTGATAGCATTCATAATAGGGACATCACACACCGCATCGAACAACATATTCTCTAGTTGCAGCATAGAGCCGCTCATGCCGTGCCAGGATGCAGTCATCGTTTACAATGCGATAGGCAAATACTCAAACTACACCGTTCTTTTCACAAACCAGGTCGGTTATACGCTCTATTTCCCATCCAACTCTTTTGCACTCACCACCACAGGGATAGGATCGTCCGGAACGCATGTGACAGGAGGAGAGTGTTCGCCCTCTTATGCGAGCGATGGATCAGAAGTGATATGCAACTCCATAATAGAAGGAGGGCTGTCGCCAGGCATAGGCTCCACCGCAGACGCATATTTTAGTTTCGGATACCAGCTCTGCAGCCAGAACAATTCTAGCGTATGCTATGCTGGCGCATATAACAGTACCGGCTACTCAACGAGCAGCATCGGTCCACCAGGATCATATCTCCACAAGGTCACACTTATAGCGAACAACGGCGTGGTACTCATAGACGGAACCACCTATTTCGGAGGAACAAGTTTCTATCTCACCAACGGGATATACCAGGTTTATGCTATGCCGCTTAAGGGCTATACGTTTGCCGGTTGGTCAACAAACCCTGCCGGCGCGATCAGTCCAACAAACACGAATAACGGGATCCTCACATTGACATCAGACGAGACAGTGACTGCGGAGTTCACATGACCGTAATCGCATTACCTGAACATCAGCAGAACCATGTTGCCGAATAGTATGGCGAATACCAATCCGGCAAATATCGCAACAGCAAGCGGCACCGCATTCTTGTAGAGCGGAAACTTGGTGTTTATTTTCTTACTTTTCATCTCTGATATCATCGCAGGCGTAACAAGCCTACCGAAATTGCTTATCTTTCTTTTTGCGGCGATTATCTGCGAAGGCCTCATGAGGTTGAATGCTATTATATCGCCTTCTGTGAATTCAGAATAGGAGGCCATTTTTACCATTGAGAGCGTTATCGGATTCTGGAACAGAAGCATCAGCGATGAGAATACCATAAGCGAGGCGAAAATTATTAGGCCGTAAGTACCCACAGCGAATAGGGTCGCTATAAACGTGAAGAACAAAGCATATGCTATCACTACCACCAACGCCTTAGACAGGTCAGACCTTGATATTTTTGAGAATACGCTCTTTCCCATCAGGCTGAACGCCTTTGGTATGTAATACAGAGGCACCATTATCACTGCGGCTATTCCTGTGTCAACTATCAGCGATACTGCGAATGGAAATCCCAGCTGGCTTGCTCCTGAAAGAAACGGGACGGGCTGCAGCGGTATCAGCAAAACCAGCGCAGCTAACTCTATGATGTCTGCCGCGCCTATCTCTCCGATCTTATACAGGATATATCCTAAACCGCATATCATTGCTGCGACGATGTAACTAGTCAAGATATTGGAGGATGTGGCCCCGAACAAAGCAGCAGCAGCTGCAAATAACAGCGTGCCGAACGCGAAGACATCAGGCACGTTGCGCTCATTGAAAACGTCGAACAGCATGTATGCGAACGCTATCACAAGCGCAAGTGCTATCTTTATGAGTGCTATCTGCAGCATCGGCAAGAGAACGCATTAAAGGTATATATTCATGCTGTTAGCGCTTAGCCTTCGCGTATGCGGCATCCGCCTTGGCCCAGTCTATGTTATCAACCACAGCCGTTAGATATGCGGCGCGATCCGGGCCGAACTTATGATAGTATGCATGTTCGAATGTATCGACCGCGATTAGCGGTATTGAACCTACCAGTCCGCCGTTGTTATGCGCATCAAACATGAAATTCCTGAGCTTACCATCAGTCATTACATCTAGAGAAAGGACTACCCATCCGCGGCCTGATTTTCCTGCGGCGATGAAGTCCGCTTTCCATGCGTCGAACGAACCGAAGCTCTCGTTTATCGCTTTGATTATTGCGCTGTTATCGTTTGGTTTGCCATTGCCACCCATGGTGTTCCAATAGACCTCGTGCAGGAGCATGCCATTCCCATTCCATGTCTCCTCAAGCTTCATAGCGCGGTATGCGCTGTAGTTAACGTTCGCCTTTGACCTGTCAACAGTGTTGAGTGACTTTTCAATCTCGTTCCTCTTGTCAACGTAACCGGCATAGTGCTTGTCATGATGCCACTGGTATGTCTGCTCATCCATGACATTGCTCACCTTGTCAAATGCGATCGGCATTGACTTTACCTTATGTTCGCCTTCACTGTTTCCCATTTGTTCACCGTAGATATTTATGTGATATAAATTTTAGACCTTTGGTAATTTTGGATGTTGCGACCTACCATAAATTTATATCAAAGGATTGAGCAGGTACGGATGCAATGCATTTAAATCAATTCATTTCAAATAGGTAGTATTGATTTTTTATGACAATTAATTATGGTGAACTGGAAGAACGCTGGCGCAAAGCCTGGAACGAAGCAAAGGTCTATGAGCCTGAGCCAAACGACAATGAACCGGTGTTTGTTACTGCTGCGTTCCCATATGTCAATACCCCGCAGCACATAGGCCATTTGCGCACATATGGGACTGCGGATGTGTATGCCAGGTACATGAGGCTAAGAGGCAAAAACGTGCTGTTTCCGATGGGTTTCCATGCGACAGGAACTCCAATACTTGCTGTCGCGAAACGCGTCCTAAAGGGCGACAAAGATATTATAGATACGCTCATGGATTTTGATATACCAATTGAGGATATAAAGAAAATGTCTGATCCGGTATTCTGCGCAGAATATATCATGCACATGCATCAAGAGGGATTCGTCATTTCTGGGCTCAGCATCGACTGGCGCAGAAAGTTCATATCCATAGAGCCGATATTTTCGAAGATGGTCGAATGGCAGTTCGGCAAACTTAATGATGCCGGAATGCTGAAAAAAGGTTTGCACCCTGTAGGATGGTGCAGAAATGAGAATAACGCTGTTGGTCAGCATGATACCAAAGGGGACGCAGAACCTGAAATAGAGGCGCTAACAGCAGTAAAATTCAAGGATCGGGATACGGATGCTTATTTTGTCTGCGCAACATACCGCCCAGAAACGATCGATGGGGTAACGAACATCTTCGTGGGTGAACATATAGATTATGTCATAGCAGAAGTCGGTGGATCAAAATGCTACCTCTCCAAGCATGCCGCGGAAAAGCTTTCATTCCAGAAAGATGTTATGGTCATAGGCTCGATCGATGCAGGCGAACTCTTGAAAAGGCGTGCAATCAATCCTTCAAACGGGGAGACCGTACCGGTGCTGCCAGGATATTTTGTGGAGCATAACATCGGTACCGGGATAGTAATGTCAGTCCCTGCTCATGCGCCTTTTGACTATGTGGCACTTGAGAACCTAAAACGAAAAGGTTATCCTGTCCCTGCAATGGAATACAGGAAGGTTGTGGAGGTGCATAAGGATGGACAGGATGCGGATGCGATTCCTGCGCTCACCCAACTCGAAATGATAGGCAAGGGCAAGGAGTTTACCGATGATATCGTCGAAGAGGCGACAAAGAACCTGTACAGGCTGGAATCACGCTGGGGCGTGATCTCGTATGGAAAATACAAAGGTAAGAGTGAAGCGGATGCGCGAGAGCTAATAAAAACGGATCTTGTTAGCACAGGCGGTGCGTTCGAGATGTACGACCTGGCAAATAAGGTTCCGGTGTTCTGCAGGTGCGGAACAGAGGTTGTAGTAAAGCTAGTGGACCAGTGGTTCATAAATTATGGGGACGCATCATGGAAGGAGAAGGTCAGAACACACATGGCAAACATGAGATTCTTTACGCAAAGCAACGCCAACACATTCAGTAAGGTGGTTGACTGGATTGAGATGCGTGCTACTGAGAGGGCACAGGGCCTTGGCACGCGATTCCCTCTGAATCCCGAGCATATAATAGAACCGCTTTCAGATTCGACGATATACATGACAATGTACACATACATCAATGTGCTTAGAGAAGCAAAGGTTAGTGCTGATCAGCTCAAGCCGGAGTTCTTTGAATACGTGTACTTAGAGAAAGGCGATCCCGATGCTGTTTCCTCATCCACAGGGATAGACCGCATGGCGGTCAAAAAATGCAGGGAGATGTTTGATTACTGGTATAAGAATACCTCAAGACACTCAGGAAGCGACCTGATATATAACCATCTGACAATGTATATTTTTAATCATGTGCTGCTATTCGATAAGACGCGTCTGCCGAACCAGATCGTAGTAAACGGTCTGGTCAATTACGAGGGTAAAAAGATGAGCAAGAGCCTTGGCAACATAGTGCCGCTAAAGAAAGGTGTTGCGAAATACGGCGCTGACCCGTTGAGGTTCATAGAGATAGTCACCGCAGACCTTAATACTGATACAGAATTCAGCGAGAAGGGTGTGGCTAGCATACAGGCAAAAAATGAGATTATAGTCAACGCAGTCTCATCGTTGCAGGAGATGAAGACCCAGGAGCTCACGCACATAGACTATTGGATGTATTCAAGGCTTAACTCGAAAATAAAGGCGGCGACAGAACATATGGATTCGATGAACTTCAAAGAGGCTTATCTTGAAATATATTACAACTCGATAAACGAGCTGAAGCGCTATGCAGACCATGGTGGTTCGAATGGTATTGTGGTCAGGGAGTTTCTTGAAAAGGTAACGGTAATGCTTTCGCCGGTCATGCCACACTTCGCGGAGGAGGTCTGGCATATGCTAGGGAAGACCACCTTCGTTGTTGTGGAGCCATGGCCGGAATTCGATGAAAGCGCGATAAACATCACCGAAGAGACGATAGCTGAAATCATAGACGCCACAACGCAGGACATAAAAGGCGTCATCGATATGAGATCCAAATCGGATTCGAATAGGGATAAAAGACCAATCGCGATTGAGATAATAGTTGCTGATCAATGGAAAACGACCGCGCTGAACGGTCTCGCTAAAGAGAAAAGCATATCGAAGGTGATGGATCTTGATGAGCTTTCAGGAATAGAAAGGCAGCGGTTATCAAAGTTCCTCTCCCAGTTTGCGAAGAAGATTAATGCGCTAGTGCCCGTTCCACAGATTGCAGAGGATGCGATACTTAATGGTTTCAGAGACTCGATCCAATACATTGAGGCCAAAACAGGCGTTGGAAACATTACAGTATCATTAGAGAATATGTCACACTCGAACAGGGCTGAACGCGCAACGCCGCAGATGCCAGCGATAGACATACGTTGGGAATAGCATGAAACGCATATCGGATTACACGCTCTTCGTATTCGATTGGGATGGAACGCTCAATAGCATGAGTGCAGCCCATAGGATATATGAGACCATAAAAAGAGGTTTGAAATTTTTAAGAGGAGGGCACAACCCAAAATATTCGAACATAAACATGACAGACATAAAACGCACGGTAAAGAGTGAAGAATTGAAGAACAGGATCTTTGCAGCTGCGATCGATTTTCTGATTCTGTTCATGAAACCTAAGTTGCATAATGATACGTTAGAGATGCTGAAAACGCTCAGAAAAAGAGGCAAAAAGATAGTGATACTTTCAAACGGCAGCGGCATACGCCTTAGGAAGGAGCTTGGAACGCTTGGCATAACAGGATTATTTGACATGGTTGTCAGCGCAAAAGACATGGGCGTAATAAAACCAGATCCGAGCGGAATACGGATGGTCATGAGAAAGATGAAAACGCATGCGGCTGAGACCGTCTACATCGGTGACACTGCAGATGATATGCTCGCAGCAAGACTTGCAAAAGTGTCCGCATGCGCAGTGTGCTGCGGGTTCCATAGCAGGGCCAGGTTAAAAAGCATGGAACCTGAATATATATTCCAGAGCATAGAGGAGCTTTACAGAAATTTATGAGGCCTTAATGGGTCATTTGCTTTCTATCTTTATCCCGGTTACTGCTACCGAAGTGGTGTTCTGCACAAATAGCAGTATGGCCTTTTGTCCTGCCAGGAAGGTTGTGTTTATGGTGTAGTTTTCAGGTGCTGCTGTAGGAGTGATTTTTCCTATTATCGATGGTGATGACCCTGAAGACTTGTACACTGCAAGTTGACCGCCATTCTGTACCGCAAACGCATTTATTGTTATTGTGGCATTTATTTCAGGCATATTGGCTTGCGGAACATAGAGTTGCATTTCACCGTAAGCTGATGGCACCCAGAAGGTTACATTCTTTCCGCCGTAGGTCAATGGTTGGCGGTATTCGGACCACTCAGAAAGGTTTGGTATTGTTATAAATGTGCTGAGATTCTTTGCGGCTTTCTGCTCCGCAGGATATGGGGAATAGAGCACGACATTCTTACCAGAATAGGATGGTTTTCCGAAAACGTTTGTGAGATAAGTGTTGATTGTATTGAATGAGGTCGCATTATAGGCGCTCTCTTCTAACGCAATAGCTCCGACACCATAGACATACATCTCTATGAGCGATTGCTCAGTGTAGTTCTGAATCACCGGAGATGAATAAGTTATATTGCCAGTATATTCTTCAATAAGAGATTCTTCTGAGAGTGGTATATTGTATGCGGATAACTGCTGCGTGGTGTTTTCTCTTGAAGTGTATCCGCCTATGATGGGCTCCTTGAATGCGGTCTGGTAGTACATCAGTGCGCCCTGATATAGGTTAGGGTCTGCGCTGTAAGGATTTGGAATCCCAGGCAGCATCATCACAGAGTAATTCCCGACGATTATCGAAGGCATGCTCGAATACCCTGTTGGTATTTTTGTCGATATAGTAACCTGGCTTGCGAATGTTGTAGAGAGCGGCATTCCGTTTAATTCAACAAGAATTATTGCGCATATAAGAGCGATCAGCATCATTGTTTTTTGCTTTGGCCATTGTTTAGTCCGTTCCTCAATGTATTTTATCCCGAATGCTGCTAGAATCGCAAGCGCAAGCATCGCAGATATGTCGAACCTGCCTGGCTCCCTTATGATATTTACAACCGGTATTGCATGATAAATTAGGTATGGCATCGGCGCATTCGTAACATTCGCATTTTGCATGAGTTCAGGATTGCCGGACACAATTATCTTTGGGCCTAGCGCAAGCAGAAGGAATGCGAGTGCAACCACGCCCCAGAATATCGCCGTCTTACGCTTCTTTTCCCCATAAAGACCGATAAGCGCCAGGATTATCACCGAATATCCTATGTAAGTGGTGGTTTCAGTAGGGTCGCCCTTGTATATTTGCGAATATCCGTTTGAAACAGAATGGAATATCCCATTGTATTGGCTCGGCAGGAAGAAGGATTCGAGGTCCGCGCTCCAAAGCTCATTATGCAACACGTTGTTTAGTGAATTAGCGGATGAGCTTCCGCCTGTGACAAGGAAGTGGAGAATTGGTATGTATGCCCAAGAGCCGGCGATGAATGCGCATGCCACAAATATCAACATGTTTATCGCAGTACGACGGTTAAGCACAAGATGGCGCTTCTGTTTCACTGCAAGGTACCCTGCCAACACTGCTATGGATAACATTATCGCCTGTATGCCGAGTTCTATGTCTGCCATGAACATCAAAAGCACAAATGATAAGCCAAGTAAAACCGCGTATTTGTATTTTCCAGTATCTAGCGTTTTGAGCAGAAGGAGCACGAATATGGGGAGCCATTCAAGGTTTGTGTAATTTATGTGCCCGTATGCCTGTGCTATGTGTACCGCGCTGAATGTGAATATGATGCCTGCAATAAAGGATGCGTACCTGCTTCCAGTCAGATATTTAGCTAAAAGATACATGCCCAGTCCGGACAGCACAAACCCGATTATAAATATAAAATTGTATGCCGCGCCTAGCGAAATTAAGATGAATGGCATTGATATTAATGCGCTGATAGGCTCCATATCCTGCGTTATCAGATTTGCCCCGACAGGCCAGAATAGCAATTTTGTCTGCCATATGCTCTGGCCGGATTGTATGGCGTGGGCCACCCACCACAGGTTCCATAGGCTCTGATACGCGTCACCGCCATTGCCCGCTATTCGGGTAGAAAAAGATGTCGTTATCGGCCAAAACATGACCAGCGTTATCGCAAGGAGAGCGGCAGCAGGGATTGCAAGCTCCTTTAACAGCGGTTTTATTTTATCGATATGTTTGTTTTTGTTATGTGCACTATGGGTACTCCTGGAATCATCATTTATGTGAGGTGCAGTTTCTTCCATTATATCAGCAAGACAGATATGTATATTTTTTAGGTTATGTCTTAATAACGCTTGTTGTTGCTACATGCAAAGGATGACAGCTGAACAAAACACAACAGTTAAAATATAGTAATGTGATTATGTTGTGTGGCTGGGAATGAGTCTATTACTTTGAGTGACAGTACTTATGTTCAGGCAAGATATGCTACGCTTGAAGCCATAATAAATTCAGTCACCTCGTCTTCCGCCAAGCTAATAATGCTGGAGCTCAGGAAGGTGCTAAGCGATAAAGAGGTTCAAGAGAGCCTGACCGAAGGCATAATGCCATACATATACGCCGCAGGTTTCCTTAGTTTTGCTGGAAGGGAGATCACTAAGGATAGCCTGACAAAAACAATCGAGAGCGTTGGCATAAAACCGAATATTAAGCACATAGAGACGCTTGGCAAGGTGGGGCTGAAGAGCCATCTGATCTACCTATATGCGTTCTATTTCATTCTCGCGAACGGCCACATGGCTACAGAGAAGGATATGGAAAAGGTAGTCGAATCGGTTGGTGCGGATACAGATCACAAAAATGCACAGGATATACTCAAATTCTTGGAGTCACAATAGTCAGGTCGCTTGTGCAGATAGGTTTTTAAACCTGAATAGAGCATATAGTAGCATACGGAGTAAGGCGGAAGCTGATCCTACGTATGAGAGACAGATATAATGGAAAACGAAGATGAAGGAATGGGCGGTAGTGGATACCGCGATGAAGGAAGACGTGGAGGCGGAAGGCATGGAGGCGGCGGAGGCATGAATCCAAACTATTTCCTACCGAAGCCGGTTAAAGTCGGCGACGAGTTGGAGATTACGGTTGAAGCCATCGCTGCGAAGGGCGACGGCATTGCCAAAAAGGATAACTTTGTGATCTTTATCAAGGGCGCAAAGGAAGGCGACAAGCTAAAAATCCGGATAACAGACGTCAAGGCAAAGTTCGCAACAGGCGAAATAATTAATTGATTTCTTTGGCTGCATTTTGCAGCCGTTTATACTTAATATAGGTGTACCTATTGGTAGACTATACCAGAGAGACTGAAAAAAAATGGCAGACATACTGGAAAGGCAAACGGATCAATCAATTTGACTTCAAAGACAAAAGCAGACCAATATACACAATAGATACGCCACCGCCATTCACATCTGGTACACTGCACATGGGCCACGTACTGAATTATACGCTCATAGATTTTATAGCGCGTTACAAGCGCATGTCTGGCTTCAATGTGTTTTATCCCCAGGGATGGGATACACAAGGATTTCCGACAGAAAAAGCGGTTGAAAAAAAATACGGCTCTAAGCTCACACGCAAGGAATTCTATGACAAATGCGTAAAGACAGCAACGGGTAACATAGAGAAGATGAAAGAGCAGATGCTTTCGCTTGGATGCTCATTTGATGAACGTTACGAATATGTGACAATGTCAGAGGATTACCGGGCAAAGGTACAGCTCTCGCTGCTTATGATGTATGATAAGGGCATGATATATCGCGGTAGGCACCCGGTAGAATGGTGTACTAAATGCAGGTCCGCGATAGCACATGCGGAAACAGAGGAGATAAATGAAGAGGGGTTGTTGGTCCACCTTCTATTCAAATCAGAATCCGGCAAAGAGATCACTATTGCTACGACAAGACCTGAGTTGCTTCATGCATGTGTGGCTGTCGCAGTGAACCCGGAAGATAAAAGATATTCTAAGCTCATAGGAAAGAGCGTTGTCACACCGCTGTTCAAAAAGAGCGTCAAGGTCATTGCTGACGCAAAGGTCGAGATGTCATTCGGCACAGGAGCGGAGATGGTCTGCACTTTCGGCGACAAGCTTGACGTTGAGATGTATTATAGAAACTCGCTAAACTACATAGAATCAATAGGCGAGGATGGTAGGCTGCGCAATTCAGGTATATTTGACGGCCTAAAGATAGCAGAGGCGCGCACTGCCATAATTGGAGAGCTCGAAAAATCAGGTGCGATCGTAAAGAAGGAAAAGATGAGCCATGCGGTGAAGGTTCACGACAGATGCGGAACGCCAATAGAATTCATATTCTCAATGCAGTGGTTCATAAAGCTAAAGGAATACAAGGATAGGATAAAAGCATTAGGCAATGAGATAAAATGGGTGCCTGAGTTCACAAAGACGTATCTTGACGACTGGGCAAACTTCATAGAATGGGATTGGGTAATATCTAGAAACAGAATATTCGGAACCCCGATACCGTTTTGGTATTGCGAAAGTTGCGGCGCCATAAGCGCTCCAGAAAGGAAAGATCTTCCTGTTGATCCGTCTATATCTGATATGAAGATGGTCTGCAAAAAATGCAAGAGCCCAATGACAGGCGAGAGCGCAACATGCGATGTATGGATCGATTCATCGATAACGCCTTTAGTCATATCAGGATGGCCAGACAACAAGGCTTTGATGTCAGCGACATATCCGATTACGATACGAAGCCTTGGCGCAGGAATAATAAGGACATGGGCATTTTATACGATATTCAGATGCTGGGCTCTGACAGACAATAAGCCCATAGAGTGCATGGTTGTCAACGGCAACATACTAGCGCAAGATGGCACTAAGATGAGCAAAAGCAAGAATAACGGCATCGCACCCGAGGATCTTCTCAAGGACAATACAGTAGACACGGTAAGATTATGGGCTGCGCTTAGCGGTGCGATAGGTAAGGACCGCCCGTTCAATTACAAAGACGTGAGTTATGCCAAGAGCTCCATACACAAGATGTTCAATTCCGCTGCGTTCGTCAAGAGCGTGGTTGATGAGGTAAAACCCAAATCAGAGCCGAACGAGAGCCTAGGCATATTTGATTTGTGGATCCTATCGCGGTTAAACAGCGTAATAAAGAAAGTCACGGAATCGTATGAGGCTTTCAACTTCTATGAGGTCACAAACACGCTTCTTAACTTCTATTGGCATGAGTTCTGCGACTATTACATTGAGAGCGTAAAACATAGGGTTTATGCGGAAAAAGGGGTCGATGATGGGAGCAAAGAAGCTGCAGGTTTCGTGCTGAACCATGTGCTTGACAGCGTTCTGCTGATGCTTGCGCCGTTGATTCCGCATGTTGCGGAGGAGATAAACAGCACATTCTCAAAGAAGAGCGTGTTCACCAGAAAGTTCCCTGAATACACGGAACGCAACGCACCAACAGATTATGTCATTAACGGCCTTGTGTTCAAGAGTGCGATAGTAGACAACGATTACGAGGAGGTCGGCGCTCTGCTTAATGCGATTGTTGCAGATGTCAGGAAATACAAGGCTTCTAACCGGATAGCGCTCAACAAGGAGGTAACCTCAATAGATATAAAGGTTCCCGAAACATATTATAAAGCGGTCGAATACGCAAGACCAGAGATCTCGGGCATATGTAAGTCCCAGAAGGTCAGCGTCTCAAAAGGAGCGTATTCAGTTAATGTCATAGTATAAAATGATTAATTAGTGTTTTAAATGGCCAGAATGCATTCAAAAAAGCATGGAAAGTCGAAGTCACGCAAGCCTGTGTCAGATACA
This sequence comes from Microcaldota archaeon, assembly GCA_021801385.1. Classification (GTDB taxonomy): domain Archaea; phylum Micrarchaeota; class Micrarchaeia; order Micrarchaeales; family Micrarchaeaceae; genus JAJYUY01. Next base: position 12,161 of record JAJYYC010000006.1, read on the forward strand.
GCTACAGCACCGGAGATATCGGATAAGGAGATAATGAATATAATAGAAGGCCATGCGAAAAAGGGCATGAGCCAGACGCTCATAGGCCAGAAGCTCAAGGATGAACATGAGGTCAAGTACATTAAGCACACGATGGGCAAACGGCTAGGCGCGATTCTAGAAGAGATCGGATACAAACAACAGATACCGCAGGATCTTATGGACCTTATGAAGAAGGCGGTCAACATAAACAACCACCTGAGCGCAAATTCCCATGATATTGACAACAGGATACGCATGAAGAAGATAGAGTCGAAGATATGGAGGCTCACCAAATATTATATAGGCACAGGCAAGCTTCCGAGCACATGGAGATATGACCCGAAGCAGGCTGAGCTGCTGATAAAGAGCACGTGATTAGATGGCGTCGCAAAAGAAAGGAGAGACATGGAAGATAAAGAAATGGTATTCAGTGTACGCGCCAAAGGTAATGGGCGGCGATGCTGTGATAGGCGAATTTCCGGCAAATGATGATAAGGCAGCATTGGGCAGGAACATGATAATAGGGCTTGACACCATTACAAAAAACCCGAGCCATGCATATACTAATGTACTTCTTAAGGTTACAGACGTGAACGGGACAACCGCACATACCCAGCTGGTGTCGATCCGGCAGCTCTACAGTTACATACGTTCATTGGTGAGGCGCTACAAGAGCATATCTAATTCTGTGGTAAAGGTCGCATCAAAGGATGATAATATGATTGTTCTAAAGATGCTTGTAGTGACAAGGAGCAGAACCACGCACAGCAAGATAACAGGCATGAGAAAAGAGATGGAAAAGGCGATAATGGAGTACGCAAAGGAAAAGGATGCAAAAGAGATAATAACATCGGTAATCGACGGAAGCCTTCAGGCAAACATGGCATCAAGCCTTATGCACATAACGCCGATAAGCAAGGTTGAGGTCAGGGCACTCGAATTCCATGAAAAGACATCAGCATAATAAAAATCACGGATTGTAAATCGCTATACTAGTTGGATCGAAAAATCATTATGATGTGCAGTCTGACGGTATGTCCTATGGTCTGATTGTTGTTTGTATTTATCTCTGTGATGTTGCAGTTTTAGTAACGCCTGCGCCATGATTTACCACACAGGCTGTTGAACCGAATACTGCTATTGCCCACTGGGAGATTTAACGCTTAGATTTGTCCCGGATGGGATGCCAGTTATCGCGAAGGTATTAATATTGACTGCAATAAGATTGCCATAAAATGCTCCGCCGTAGTAATTTAAGACATATGCTGTGAAGCCAGAGACAGATAGGGGATTGGAAGATGCGATTGGATAGAGAGGCCATCTGATGGTATTCCAGTTAACTGGTTGTTTATGGTGCTAAGTGCGATTATGTTTTCAGTCAAGGATTTATGAAGGTTGGGTGATTGCGATTTCTACTGGATTGTAGAATGCTCCGGAGGTGCCGTCGGATGGGATAGCGCCGGTGATCTGGCCGGTGTTGAGGTTTATTTCGATGAGGTTGCCGTTGCCGGAGCCGCCTTCGCTATTCACCACATATGCTGTGGAGCCGGAGATTGTGATTCCTGTTGGATATTGGAACGCTCCGGAGGTGCCGTCGGATGGGATGGCGCCGGTGATTTGGCCGGTGTTGAGGTTGAGTTCGAGGATGTTGCCGGAGCCGCCTTCGTAATTTACCACATATGCTGTGGAGCCGGAGATTGTGATTCCTGCTGGAGAGTTGAACGCTCCGGAGGTGCCGTCGGATGGGATGGCGCCGGTGATTTGGCCGGTGTTGAGGTTGAGTTCGAGGATGTTGCCGGAGCAGGAGCCACCATTTT
>JAJYYC010000009.1 GCA_021801385.1 Microcaldota archaeon
CCGCAGGAGTGAGCTGGTCGTATGAGATCCTTGATTTTATGAGCATGATCTTTTCCCGTTCCTCCTTGCCTATGTAGACCTTCTCTCCGGCTGTCACTGACATGCCCGGCTTCACTGTCGCCTCAAGCATGGTGAATCTTTCGTTACCTAGCAGCTGGGTTATCGGCTCAGACCTGCTTGAGAATGACTTACCGCTGTTAAGGAAATCAAGAACATATGCGTATTCCTCGCGCTTTTCCTCTCGCTCCATCGCCCCCACCTCGCACACATCACTTGCCTTTCAGTATGTCGAGCGCTTTCTGCAGTTCCTCGTTGGTGAAGGTGCGCTTCTCCTTAACGAGTACCTGTTTGAGAGTCATCATGTTCTTTGGCATTACCTCTATGAGCTTTAGTATGCTCATCTCTGTGAATATAGACATGCCCTCAAGCGCCTTCTTCGCCTTCTCTCGACCCTTGCCGCCGGTAAGCTTCTTTGCGTGCTCCAGCGCTATCTTCTGCTCGTAAGTAAGCTCGCCCTCCTTGTACTTTCCAAGTATGTCTACTACATCGTCTATTGATACCGGTTTTGTCTCGCTTACCTCTTTCCCTATCATAAACACCACTCCTTGATCGCACGCTTATATATTTAAGCTTTCTATGCAATCTATAGCTATTGCTTTGGCAAGCTTATTAAAGGTTGTGTGATGGATCCTAAAAGCGCGTGGGAGGGCGTCCTTGGTGAGGTAAAGAAGCATATATCAGGCAAGAGCGATGTGATAGAACTTATGTTCATCGCGCTCGTTGCTAACGGCCACATACTGCTTGAGGGTATGCCAGGCGTTGCTAAGACCACCATGACAAAGGCGCTCTGCGACGCAATAGACGCGCAGTTCAGCAGAATCCAAGGAACGCCTGACCTTGAGCCAAAGGACATCATGGGATATTCCTACATTGACGAGGAGACGCACAAACTGATGGTGAGGAATGGCCCTATATTCACAAACATACTGCTAATAGACGAGCTCAACAGGGCGCCGATGAAAACGACAGCGGGTCTCCTTGAGGTGCTTGAGGAGCGCCAGGTGACGATACCAGGAGCGGAGACGCAGAAGCTGAAGGAGCCTTTCGTCGCGTTCGCGACCCAGAACCCGATCAGCGTTGATGGGACCATACAGCTCCCTAAGGTGCTGACCGACAGGTTCTTAATGAAGGTTCTTGTATCGTATCCCAGTATGGAGGAGGAGCAGGCGATGCTCAGGCTAAAGGAGAAGGAATCTAAGGTAGTGACAAAAAAGGTGATCGGTCTGAACGACATATTAAACATGCAGCGCATGGCAAGCGAGGATGTCGAGATGCCAGACAACGTTGTGAGTTACATAACAAGGATTGTGGCCGCCACAAGGACTGACATGCATGTCGTATTAGGGGGCAGCCCCAGAGCAGAGATAAGCTTTATGAAGGCGGGCAAGGCGAAGGCGCTAATAGAGGGCAGGAAGGAGGTTAGCATAGAGGACATAAAGTTCCTGGCAAGGCCGGTACTCAGTCATAGGATCGTGGTGAGGTCGACAGGAGGTGTAGGCGTCAACGGCATAATAGACGGCATCATAGCAACTCTGAAGGAATAGGTATCTGGTCGGATCGTTGGGATCATTTAGTGCCGGATCTTTTGTGATAATCGGTACATTATTTTGGCCAAAATGCGTTCGATCGCTGACCGAGCTTAATATCGCCGCTTATGATTGCTATCGATGGATTAACTTAACCTTCTTTGGAAGGTCATCTTGCTCAAAATCCTGCTGCTCTTTACCCAATCACTCCTTCTCACTGTTAACTCCTTGTCTATCATCTCAAAGACCGATTTTAGGTCTGGCAGTTCGATCGACGCAGTAGAGAGCGTGTCCCGGACATATTCGCGTACGTTCCATACTCCTACAGGCGCAGTGTATCCCTCATGGACCTCCCTTAATATGAGCGCAGATGCCTGCTTGCCCATCATCCTTAAGCGTTCGCTGACCGCTAGCCTGCCAGAGTAGTAACAACCGCCGATCTCCGCGTATTCTTTTCTGCCCGCATAGGGTTCGTACGATCCCCCTAATGATATCGTGTTAGTCTCGTTCCAGGTTGTGTGCGGATAGAACGCCTCTATCGACTCGTATTCCCATTCTGTGGGAAACAGAAATATGAGCCATTTGTTGTCCAATGCGATGTGAAGATATGCCTTTATCCCATCTATTAATGGAAACTCCTTCACCTCCTTGAGATTGCGCTTAGATATAGTATCATCGACAGCGGTTATGCTCCACCTGGTCGGAACGAACTTCCTGTTTCTGCCGATCCCAAACAGCCCTGCTGACAGTCCCATCTGTATCTTTGAGACAGTCACCCCTTTGTTATAGAGCTCGAAGATCGCATCCGATGCCTTCATTGCGGTGTCTGTATGGGCATTCTCTACCCGATGCTCTGACCTTGTGTTGCTGAGCCCGAACTCCTTTATTGTTCCGCTCGGGCCGAATGGCGATATGTCGTCAATTATGCGCCTGCCAGATGCGCGCCGTATCTGGCTTTGAAATGAGATCTCCGCTGTTGTTGGCCGTTCTGCGAGGGCGAGCTCCCTGACCTGCTCCTCCACCTTTCCGTTCTCGACGTTTTTCACCATTGTGGTGTACATTCCGCGAACGAGTGATCCGCGTATGCCAAAGACTTCGTTTATCGAAAGCCCATGCCACCGCTCGGGTGCGGCCATTATTGATGTGTCCCCGAAATCAGGCGGTATCAAAGGACCTATGCTCACCTTAGGATAACCGAACCTTCCTATGAATATGTCTGTCGGAGAGCTGCCATGGAGCTCTGTCCTTCCCGCAACCTCCTTGCTCTTCATGCTCCAGTAGCGTGCCAACATTTTAGGGTTTCTCATCTGCTCATATACAGAATAAGAGTGCTCCACCTCCATTGGCTCTTCCATTTTAGTATATCGGGTAAGGAAGTTTTTATCGCTTTTGCAAAAGGTTATTTAACCTCTTTCCAAAATGAGATCATGCAGAGCATCATAAGCTGCGGAAAATGCGGCAAAAACTTTATTTACAGATGGATACCGTTTGCATCGCTTACCACGATAAGAATGGGGAACAAGAGGTATCTCAGGTGTCCGGTCTGCAAAAAATGGTCTTTTGTGGATATTCGCAGAACACAAAAAATTAATTCGGATAAACTTCCTGTCTACGACGACATGAAATCGTCCATATTGGTGCTCGCGAGCACGGCTCTCATCATAATGGCGCTCGCGATATGGATTCTTTTCAAGACCAAAATAATATAAGCACATAATGAGAATCTGAATCGGTTCGATGAAGAGCGCTGCTGACAGGTTGAAAAAGGTTTTCGCGAATGCGGATTTTGATAAGGCGCTCATTTTAGAGACAAGTTCTGACGACAGTAACTTCCTTTACCTGACCGGATACGCACCAGGCTGGTATGATGGCTGCGTTCTTTTGGCCGACAGAACTGGAATGAAGCTGTTCGCGAATAAGCTCGTATGCGGAACCGCAGAGAAGAACAGGCCGAAGGAGCTAGAGGTTGTACCGATAGATACGAACGAGCAGATGGCGGATGCGTTGAGAAAAGAGATAGGAGATTGCAGGGTAGGGGTGAACAGGGAATTCGTCCCATATAATCAGTACATGAATCTGAAAAAGATGCTGCCCAATGCAAGGATCGAAAACCTGAGTGGCGCTTTTGCCAAGGCGCGATCGATAAAATGCATGGATGAGATTGCAAATATACGGAAAGCGGTAAAGATAACAAAGGATACAATAGAGTCTGTGCGCTCCGGCCTTTCAGATAATATGAGCGAATTAGATGTTTCAACGCAGGTGGATCTTGGATTCAGGGAGGCGCACGCCGGAAACGCTTTTAACAGCATAGTCGCTTTCGGTGCTGATACCGCCATGCCCCATTACATGCCAAGCGAGAATAAAAGGCTGAAGAGTAACACTATCGTTCTCATGGATGTGGGTGCGAGGTACATGAACTACTGTGGGGACATAACTAGGACGTTCTTTTACAAACCGGACCGAAGCAGCGTAAAATACAAAAAGCTCAAAGAGATCTACGAGGTTGTAGAAACAGCGCAGCAAAAAGGCTTCGAGGAGATGGAGAGCGGAAAGAGCGGTTCTGCAGCAGACATGGCCGCAAGGAATTATATCGATAGCTACAGGAACGGTATATACAAAGGCAGGTTCATACATACTCTCGGGCACTCGATAGGCATCGACGTCCATGATGGCGCAAGGCTATACTACAAAGTGAAATACACACTCGCCGAAAATATGATCTTTAGCGATGAGCCAGGCATATATATTCCCGGTTTGGGCGGAGTCAGAATAGAGGACGATATATTGGTCGGAAGAAAGCCAAGGTTCCTCTAATTATTACTTCCGCAAAAGCGCCTGTTCCGGAAGTTCATTCTTATCTTGCCTGTTCGGTTTGGCCTGCTCCTGCTCTGGCCTCTTTTTCTTTAGCGCCTCGGCCTCAATTTTGTTCTTTCTTGATTCTAGCGATGCCACGACCCTTCGATCCCTTTCTGTTATATCGTCAAAGCATTTCGATAACGCATCGTTTATTGGATTAGGATCGATGCTCATGAAATCTTTTGCGCTTGTTATTCTCTCGAAGATCTTGAACTCATTATAGAGCGCTTTTGCATATAAGTCCAGCGTGTTGCCCATTTCTGCATCTGCAAACCTTACATGCTCCTTTAACGCTTCTTGATTAATGCCATCCATATCAGACATTGCGCATAGTATCGCAGATATCTGTTCTGCAGTCGTAATGAAATGTTTTTTGGTTTTTCTATAGAACGCCAGTCCTGGTTTACTGAGTTGGTCGCGTTTTGAGATAATCGCTTCGGGTTGTTCGATTTCGGGAACTTGGCCATTTTGGTTTTTTTTCCTGATGAATATTTTCAATTGTACTTCACTCACGCTCGTATATGAGGTGTTCGTTATTGCGCCTTCAAGTGTGGCAAATAATGCGAGCAGATCATTTTCTATGTGTTTCTTTGCGCTGTGCTTCCATCTTAAAACTATCTTTTCGGCTTCTGGCCGCTTTTTTTCGTCGGCGCTGAGGCTACGGTCATCAGACCTCAGGACCGCATCTAAGCTAACTGGTTTGTTCTTGTGCATTTTATCAACTTGCTTACGCTTGAATCCTCTTTTATTAGAGCGCAGATCGTCTTGCGCTCCTTACTTTATGTTTATCTTTATCTGTACAGTATCTGGCGGCACCTTTATGCGCATCACCTGTGTGAGCGCCTGGTCGTTTACGCCATGCAGTATTATGAGGCGCTTGTGGACTCTCATCTCCCACCGTTCGAACGTGTGCGAACCATCGCTGCACATCGTCTTCCTGACGGTCTGGGAGAGGGTGCGCGTAGGCAGCGGTATTGGACCGCTCACCTTAGTGTTTATGGACTGCGCGATCATCTTTATCTGTGTGGTTATCGCGTCTAGGTCCTTATATGAAGTGCCTACGAGCTTTATCTCAGAGTCCATCATAGCACCGTTATGCTGTTCTTGGTACCACGTCTAGGACTACGCCCGCTCCGATCGTTTCGCCCATGTCTCTTATTGCGAACCTGCCGAGCTGCTTGAAGTCGCTGAACTTCTCTATCACGAGAGGCTTTGTGGGCTTAATCTTTACGATTGCCACATCACCCGTCTTGATGGTCTCAGGGCTCTTCTCTAGCGTCTGTCCTGTCTTAGGATCCTTCTTCTCGAGAATGTCGACTATTGTGCATGCGAGCTGCGCGGTGTGTACGTGGAACACAGGAGTATAGCCTTTAGCTATGACGTTCTGGTGGTGCAGCACTATGATCTGCGCTGTGAACTCTGCCGCGACTGTAGGAGGCTTCTGGGCCGCCCCTATGACATCTCCCTTCTTGATGTCCTTCTTTTCAACATCCTTGATGTTTATGCCGATGTTGTCGCCCGGCTCTGCCTTCTGCAGCTGCTGGTGGTGCATTTCTATGCTCTTTATCTCTGTGCGCTTGCCTTCAGGCATTATCACCACAGGGTCGCCAACTTTCATTACGCCCGTCTCTACACGGCCCACAGGCACGGTTCCAAAGCCCTTAATGCTGTATACATCCTGTATAGGCATTCTTAGCGCCTTGTCCACCGGCTTTTCCGGCACTGTGAGGTTGTCAAGCGCCTGCAGGAGCGTTGGACCGTTGTACCAACTCATTGTGTCAGGCTTTGTCTTGACGTTGCCGCCCATCTGGGCAGAGTATGGTATGAATGGTATCTTGTCGGTCTTGTAGCCAAGCGACTTTAGCATCTTGTCCATCTCCTCCTTGAGGGTCTTGTACTTTGCCTCTGCATAATTGGAGACGTCCATCTTGTTTATCCCGATTATGACCTGTGGGACGCCAAGGACGTTAATCAGTATTGCGTGCTCTCTTGTCTGAGGCTTTATACCTTCTTCAGCGCTCACGACAATGACAGCGGCATCAGCCTGGCTCGCGCCTGTTATCATGTTCTTGACAAAGTCCCTGTGGCCAGGTGCGTCTATTATGGTAAAGTAGTACTTCTGGGTCTGGAACTCCTTGTGTGAGACATCGATTGTGATTCCACGTTCGCGCTCCTCCTTTAGTGAGTCCATTACGAACGCGAACTCGAAGGTTGGCCTGTTGAACTGCTGGGTCAACTCCTTGAATCGCTGTATGTCGCGGTCAGTTATTGCGCCCGTTTCGTAGAGCAGCCTTCCAACTGTCGTAGACTTTCCATGGTCGACGTGACCTATGAAGATCAGATTCATATGCGGTTTTTCTGCCATTTAATTCACCGATTTAGCGTTAATAAGCATTTGGGATAGCCAGAAGACGAACTTCGTCCCAATTACAATTACAGAGTGATTATTATCGTATAAGATATAAAAAGCTATGCTTTTTTCACTACCGGCTCTGGCAGCTCCATTACCTTGGGCAGTTTAATGCCTTTCTGGCCCATATATTTACCAGAATAGCTCTTTTCGACCCTGCTGCTTGTCTTAACGAATATTACATGCGCAAACCTGACATGCGGACGAAGCGCTATCTTGTAGGGTGCGTTGTTTATTACCTCTAGAGTGACCGTCCCCTTGAAGCCCGCGTCGATTATAGTGGGTGGCATAGAAAGGCCGTGGCGCGCCCATGTGCTGCGGAGTTCGACCATACCGACGATGTCATCAGGTAGCTCTATTGTCTCTATGGTGGTGAGAAGCACCTGCTCCTTTCCGTTTACGACCATCACATCATCGCATTTCTTCAGGCTGTAAGCGCCGTGTATCGACTCTTCGCTGTGCGGATCCATTATGAAGTCTGGGCCCTTGTCTATATGGCGGCCGATTTCAGAGTCGAGGCGGAAATCTATGCCGTTCTCGCGGACTATGTCAGGCGAGAAAGGCTCTATCGAAAGCCGTTTGCTGCGGATTAAGTTCATTAGGTCGAAGTCAGACAAAATCATTTGAGCACCAGTAGACTTTTATACTAATTATATAGAAAGGATATATATCTTGCTCCTATCGTCTAGTACGGCCAAGGACTCGGGGCTTTCAACCCCGCAACTCGGGTTCAAATCCCGATGGGAGCAACTAAAAATTACGATGACAAAGTTGGGTTCAAATCTCCAGCCAATGAAAACAACTTAATGCGACACTGTTCGGTTTTATCATGGAGCCAAACCAGAAAAACTTAAAAGCGCATCAAAGGTCAAGATTCTGATTTATTGCCGTTTTAGTGCAGCGTTGCTCCTCGGTAGATATATTTGATAGTGGCCGCTAAGGAAGAAAAGCGTAGCGCATACTGCGCGCTTTTCGCTCATTTGAGCGATCATGGCAGAGCGGTCACATTTGCTTCCGATGATGTCTGCGTGTAGTGCGTATTATGTAGGAATATGAACAGCATGTCACCATTACTGCCGTACATCGTGGCATTTATTTCCACAGGCACATACGACGCTGCAGGTATGCAAACATTGAAATACGTCAGAATATCGGTGTTACTGCTTTGGATAAGACGCGCAATTTGTGTTGAATTTATGGTTGTATTCCCTGTTGTCATCCAGCATGGTTTCCCTTCATAAAATGTCGGATATGCCGAGGATATGTGTGTGTCTTGGACCTTAGTTATGCCGAAGAGGTTTAATAATGAGGTCAATGTGCTGTTCCTAGTATTATTGTTACAGACGTAACCGCTGTTGTTCAGATCTCTGCACGTAGTCATGCTCTGGCTGTTGTTCTTTGATATTATTACGTAATTGAAGTTGCTGAAAGTAGAGGTGAATATCAGGCTATCGTTTATCGAGAGTTTAACCCTAGTATCGTTCTGGTATTTTGAGACATTCACATCAAGCGCCGCAATCAGAAAAGGGTCACCGCTAGGCAACATAACGTTGCCGCCCAACACACCGACATAACTTGCAGATATCTCAGGGGTTTGGTTGAATTTTTGCATTAATATGCTATTGAGCTGTGACGGATTTTGAGCGGCCTCGAGTGCTGTTGTGGCAATCCCATTGCTCAGATAGAGATAGTAGAAAACGACCGCTCCAACTATTATTATTATCAGCAGAGTCAACAGTACATTTCTTACGACATGGCTTCTTTTTGCCGGAACCGTATTTGCATCTTTCTTGCCTTCTTTATTTTTCTTATCGGCCATATATGCACCACAACACTTTGCATTCTCAAGGACATAGTAGCTATTTAAATGCTTCTATCTCTGCTCCATAAGTCATGCCTGTTTTTCTTTGAAAATACCTTCATTATTTCCTGTTACGACCACAACAGAGCTGCTCTTTTTTCCACCATTTTCTGCTGCGTATTTTAGGAACCCCGCATATCCCGTACCTCCCCCAAGTTCCGCGTATATGCCCTGCTCCTCCAGTTCTACTACCGCATCCTTAATCTCTGCCTCACTGACCGCTATAGCGTCTCCCTTTGTCTTTCTTATCGCCTCCAGCGCCTCATTCCCGAATGTGGGGTACCCAACCGCTATCGCATCCGCTTCGGTCTTCGGCCTCACGTATGTTATATGCTTCTTGTCAGCGTATGCGCTGACCAGAGGGCCGCATCGTTCAGACTGCACCGCAATCAGTGCAGGCATCCGCTTTATCATTCCGAACATTTTGAATTCATTAAGACCCTTGTACATGCCGGAAAATAGGGTCGCATTGCCGACAGGTATGAATATACGGTCTGGTTCATGTTTTGTTAGCTGTTCTATGAGCTCGAACGCTACGGTCTTCTGGCCCTCCTTTCTGTAATGGTAGTCGCCACAAACGAACGCATTGTTCTTTACTGCAAACCGCTCCGCAAGGCGCAGCGCGGTGTTGAAATCGCCTTTTACCTTTTTCACAGACGCTTTTTCATTCATTATCTTTTTTATCTTGTTTTTGTTCGCGCCTCCGCTTATAAATATTGTGCATTTGATCCCTGCTTTTCTTGCATAGTGCGCGACTGAAAGACCCATGTTGCCCGTTGATGCGCACACTACCGACTCCGCGTCAAGCTCAAACGCCTTAGCGATCTCAACGGCTGAACCTCGATCCTTGAACGTGCCTGTCGGATTGCCTGTCTCCACTTTGAATAGAATGTTGTTCTCTTTTATTGTAGACTTTTTTATCCCAGTATTGCCTTCACCTAAGCTGAATGGCGCCGCTGGAAGGAAGTCCGAATATCTTTTGATACCTCTGCCTGCTTTTATCTTAGGTTTTTTGCCTTTGTAATTGAACTCCACCTCAAGTATCGATGCGCATCTGCTGCAGCGGAATGCGGGATCTGCGTTTTCCCTGCCGCATTTCGTACAAACCAGGATATAGTCCATATGATCGCTGATAGTGCGCATGTTAAGGCTAAAACCTTTTGCAGACAAGTAACCATATTGTTGGTGTTGAACTGAAGATGAACATTTCTCAGATCGCGGTTATGATTCTTGCGGCAGGGGTTATGTTTTTGCTTGTCTATTTTGTGTTGCCGAATGCTCCAAGAGGCACGGCCACTCCAGTCACAAGTATAGCGACTACCACCATGCAGTACTACAGAGCGGTTATTGCAAGTAATCGCATGAATGTGTCAGATTTCGATATTATCAATGTTAGTTATGCCAATTTAACAGTATATGGCCTTGTGATCCCTCTCTATTCAGCAAACGCGCCTATCCCAACCGAACTACATCTTGGTAATTTGGTAGGCTATGGCTGTGCCATATATCCCACAATGATGCTCGAAGGCATTAACGCCAACGATACAGCAGTTTTTATCCAGATATCTGCGCCTGAAAGCGAATGCCGCGCTTGAGCAAACGATTCATATAAAAACCCATGCTGTGTTAAACTACACAGGTGTTTATGTGGCTGAAAAGATGTGCCCTAAGTGCGGCAAAAAGGTCGGTGCTGGTTCGAACTTCTGCAAGAGCTGCGGCGCAGACCTGAATGCGAAGGTTTCGCAATCTAACTACGTTGAGAGCGAATGGTACTTCTTCGCATACCTGTTCGAATTCGTTTCAGGCATACTCATCTATTTCGCAAAAGGCCAAAACAATAAAAGGTTGGCCTTCCATTCTGCGCAATCGACCGCAATCGGAGTCGCAGGCATCGTTCTTTCGGTTATAGTATTCCCAATAGGCTGGCTAATCTCCCTATTTGCTTGGGTAGTATGTTTATATCTGGGTTTTGAAGCATACAATGGAAACGACGTCGAGATCCCATATCTGAGCAAGTATCTTTCTGACAGCATAGGATACAAGCTTGCCAAAAAATGACCCGTTTTGCATAGGATTATAAAACAATAATCAGATATAGTATTATCAGCGCCTCAGATCGCACTTTGCGAATCTACGTGGTTATGTGATAACACTAAAATCCGACCTTGATTATGAACTGCGCACCGTAGGCGAGAGCGCTAGCTTTGGCAACGGCCGCTTCATCGTCCATGGAGAAAAAGAGCGTTTGTCGATCCCGACCAAAGAGATCAAAGATGCGGTTGTGGAAGAAGGCGTTGGGATAGGAAAACTCGTATTGACGCTCAACGACGGAAAGGAGGTTGAGGCGCTCTACTTCACTAAATCGAAGGTCAAGCTTTTTAGGAAGTTTGCTGATGCGCTCAACTATTACATAAAGAACGGGAAGGAGCCGAAGGTCAACCTCGTTGAAGAGAAGAAAGTGGTCGGCGGGATACATACACTAAGGTGGCTTTATGGCTTTAGCTCAAAACACAAGAAAATAGTCATACTTGGCATAGTGCTTTCGCTAGTGATGATAGGACTTAACCTTGTGCCCCCTTATCTGCTTAAGGTACTCATCGACAGCGTAATTTTGGCAAAGACACATAGCATAAGTCTTTTCGAGGAGCTCACGATCGTATTGATAGCATCTTATGCGCTCGCAACCATCATTTCTTCATTCCAGAGCTATGTGCTCAACATATCGGGCAACAGGATAGTCAGGGAGCTGAAAGGCAGGCTCTTCAACCATGCTGTCAGGCTGCATGCGAAGGAGATAGATAACATAACAGCAAGCCGTATACAGTCAAGGCTCATATCTGACACCGACAGGACGCAGTGGCTAATGACATATGGCATAAGCACTCTCATCACCAACACCTTCACCATACTCGGCATAGGGGTAATCCTGTTTCTGCTCTTCCCTGCGCTTGCGGTTTACGTGTTGATACCCATACCTGTTATAATCGCGATTATAGCGGTTTACAACAAACGTTCTGACAAGGCGTACCACCAGCAATGGCGCAGGTTCTCTGATCTGATAACCAAGATAGATGATGTCATACCAAACTACGCTGTCGTAAAGAGCTCTGTAAAGGAGGATTATGAGGACAGCAGGTTTAGGAGAGGGCTGGACGACTTCTATGTATCTCAGGTCGGTGTCAACAGCATGGAGCTTAAATACTGGCAGCCGGTTTCGTTTCTAGTATCGCTTGCCACTGTTGCGGTATGGTGGGTTGGAGGCAACCTCGTTATCCTTGGTACGATCCAACTCGGTGTTGTGACCGCATTCCTCGCATATCTCGGCATGTTTTATTCACCTATACAGCAACTGAGCTCCATCATGCCCTATATACAGAGCGCGCTGACCTCTGGTGAAAGGCTGCGCGAGGTCTTCGACTCCGACACCGCGCTTGACAATAAGCATGGCAAGACCGCTGACCTAAAGAAAGATATAGTGTTCAAGGACGTCTGGTTCGGATATGATCCGCTCTTCCCTGTGATAAAAGGGATAAGCACAACATTCAGGAGCGGAAAGATAACCGCTGTAGTTGGCAAGAGCGGAGCTGGCAAGAGCACTATCGAGAAGATACTGTTGGGCTTATACCTGCCGGACAGCGGATCTGTGCTTTTCGGAGGCACAGATATCAAAAAAATAGACATAAAGTATCTTAGGAGTAGGATAGCATACGTGCCGCAAGAGTCGACCTTTTTCGACAATACGATAAGTTACAATATGTCCTATTCTGCGGAAAATCCTGACAAGATGCTCATCATAGCAGTGGCAAAGGCTGTCGAGATGCACCATGAGGTGATGAAATTGCCGTTGTCTTATGACAACAGGATACGCGGGCGTGGGCTCAGTTTATCGGGCGGCCAGCGCCAGAGGCTTGCGATCGCAAGGGCGATGCTGAGCAGCGCAGACGTTGTTGTACTGGACGAAATCACATCAAGCCTTGATGTGATAAACTCAAGAAAGGTCAACCAGGCGGTGCTGAAGCTGCAAAAGGAGAAGACAATAATATCGATCACGCATGATGTGAACGAGATAACAAATTCGGATTACGCGATAGTGCTTAAGGATGGCCTGGTCGCAGAACAGGGGAGAACGCCTGACCTGATACGCAAGAAAGGCGAATTAAAGAAGATGTTCAAGTATAAATTTGAGGACAGGGTGAGAAGGCACCGCGAAACAGGAAAGAGTCTGTTTGATTATCTCGGCGGGATAGTTATCGGCGAGAGCATGGTAACGATAACAGGTGGAAAGCGCAAGAGCTTTGTCAACATATCTTTCAAAGGCAGAAAATACAATGATGTGGTTCCGAAGAGGCCGTTCCCAGTCTCGGACCCGAATATTGTGTTATTCTACCATGGAAAGGACGACAGCAATAAAGAGATTTTCGCTCTGAGGGATTATACAAAGCTTGACCGCAGGAGCATGGAGGCGCTCGACAGGACACTGGAGATAAGCAACTACAA
>JAJYYC010000018.1 GCA_021801385.1 Microcaldota archaeon
GGCCTTGTATTTATCAGACGCTATGAGTATGAAGCTGTCTCCCGCTGTGATGCCAAGCTCTGAGCGTATCGATCGTTCTTCCTTCTCCGATATGCCATACTTTGAAAGGTCCTCGTCGCTGTGTATCAGGCCGTTTACGCCTGCCATCTTGGCATAATCGCTTATCTCTGTGCCAAGCCTACGCTTTGGATTTATCTCTCTCCCTAATATGCCTTTGAACCCGTGGAGTCCTAGGCCCATCACGCATTCCGCTCCGCAGATTATCTTCGCCTTTGTGCCTTTGAATATGCGTGTGAGATCTTCTGTCTTGCCCACTTTTGCATCGGCTTTTTTAAGCTCTCCCTTTATTTTCAAGAGCTCCTGCTGCCTTATTATCTCATTCTCTATGAACCTGTCCATCAGCGCAAGATCCTGTACGCCTTTCATCTCTATCCTTGCGCCACCTTTTATCGACATGTTTACGTCCTGCCTTATAGAGCCGATTCCTCTCTGTACCTTTCCAGTAAGTCGCAGAAGCGTTCCTATGTACAGGGCGACATCCTTTGCGGATTTTGGATCTGGTATTGTAGGGGCTGTGCCTATTTCTATGAGCGGGACGCCAAGCCTATCTGTGTCGTATATTACGCTTTCTTCTCCGCGTTCCGCTATACCGCTTGATTCTTCTTCTAGAGATAAGGTGGGTATGGATATCTTTTTGCCGTTAACTGTTATCGATCCGTCCACTGCCACTAATATCGTGCGCTGGAATGCGCTGGGGTCGCTGCCGTCAACAACGCCCTTTCGCATCACCTGCAGCTCGTCGATGATCTCCATTCCCATCGCCTTTGCGACAGGCAATGTTATCATTAGCGCCTCCATGTTCATCTCGTGAGGTGGCTCTTCGTCAACATCCACAAGGCAGCTGTTCTCTCTGAACATTCTATACGTGAAATCGCGTTCCCTTTCCTCCTCAAACTCCGCGGATCTGTCGACCTTTCCCAACTCACCCGCGACCGCGCGCTGGCGCCTTCTCACCCTGCCTATCTCGTTCTCTTTCGAGCTTATCTCCGCTGTGCAGGCGCAGAATAGCTTATGTTTTGTCGCAAGACGCTGATGTATCTCTATCCCGCACATGAATCCGATGCTTTTGTAAAGATCGTTATCAGCCATGGCATCACACAAGGAACTCGTCCGGTTCGCTCCTCTCCTTTATTTCCATGGCGATCGGTCTGTTTAACATGCGGCGCGCCTCTTCTGTAGAGTGGTTTGCGAGCAGCCAGGAAAGCTTCACAAGTGCTGTTTCTGGAGTCATGTCCTCGCAGTAAACGACTCCGAGTCCGCTGATGAGCCTGAGCAGCCGGTAGACATTGCTGTTCACCCTTCCATAAAGGCACTGTGACGTCATTCCGATCACAACGCCCTTCTTTATCGCGTGCGTTATCGGGCTGGTCCAGAGCATCTCGTTGTGCGCGGTAGAGCATGGAACGTTTCCAAGCCCTGTGCCCTGTATTATTATGCCCCTGTAGCCTCTATCGACATAAAAGTTTATCACCTCTGGGTCGAAGTTAGGATGGCTCTGTATGAGCGCTACCTTCGGCTCGAAATCTGTTTCCGCGCTTGTCTTCGCATCTGACCGTTTCACCGCCTTTGAATAAGCAGCATTGTATTTTATTTTTAGCTTTTCGTCTATGAATGCGATCGGTCTGTCGTTTATCGGCCTGAATGCGTCTCGCCTTGATGTGTGCATCTTCCTTGCACGCGTGCCGCGCGTAAGCATGCATGCATCGTCAGAACTTGAGCTGTGCATGCAAACCACCACCTCGCCTATGTCAGATTCAGCTGCGACCTTTACCGCACATGAAAGATTGAAGAAGGCGTCACTCGATCCCCTGTCGCTGCTGCGCTGCGCACCGGTTATCACAACCGGTCCGTTAAGGTTCTTGAGCATGAAGCTTAACGCCGATGAGGTATAGTGCATCGCATCTGTACCCATGGTTATGACAACCCCGCGCGCGCCTCTTGCGAATGCGGATTCTATCTCCTTTGCCACAATCTGCCATTCATGATACGATATGTCCGCGCTGTCTATGCTGAACGGATTTCTTATCTCCAGATTTGCGAGGTCCGCAAGTTCAGGGACCTCGAAGAGCAGTTCGCCGGGCTTGATTAGCATGTGCACTCCGCCCGTCTTGTAGTCTATCTTGCTGCCTATGGTGCCGCCTATGTAGATCAATGTGACATTCGGAAGCCCCGCCTTCTGCTTCGTTTCAGATGTCGGGAATGTGGGCGTTCCTGTTCCCTTCTTGATGAGCTTTATTTTAGACCTGTCTGTACATCTTACGCCCACGTTGTAACCGTTCTCTAGCTTTATCACCAGCGTGTCTGGGCTTCCGACCTCTGTTTTAGGCATAAGTTCGCCTTCTACCTTGTGTGCGTCGGATTCGAACAATATCGCATCTCCTGCGCTTATATGCTGCGAATCAAGCATGCGCCTTATCTTTTCGGAATACAATCAAACCGCCGGCACAGGGTTTCCATATATTGCATTGGCTGAAACCCTGTCTATTATAACTTCTGAGCGTGCGCCTAAAATACTTTCTGGTGCACGGCGCGCAACGACCTGCCGATATGATAATGTCCGGCCATTGACTGATCCCCTGCCAAGCTCTGTGAAAAGTGCCATGACATTTCTACCGATGTAACGTTTGTTAATTGAGTTTTGAACGCGCCGCACCACCCTTGAGATATCATTGCTGCGGCGATTTATCGTTTCGGAATCATGCTGCTCCATCATCGAAGCTGAGGCATGAGGCCTCGCACCGAATCTTGATATGTTTGTTACCTCGAACTCAAGATCTTCCACCATCGCACAGCTGGCAGCAAAGTCGTCTTCCGATTCTCCTGGAAAGCCTACGATCAGGTCTGTCGCTATCCCCATTCCGCTCACGCTCTTGCGTATGCGTTTTACAATTGACTTGAATTCATCTACAGAGTAGTTGCGCTTCATCGCTTTGAGAACTGAATCGCTACCTGATTGGACTGGAAGATGGAGAAAACGGTAAAAATGCCTGTCTCTGATTATGTCGCAAAGCCTATCCACATATCTGTCAAGGTGTTCAGGATTAAGCATGCCGATCCGCACAATAAAATCTCCGTCTATTTTTGCTATCTTCTCCATCAGTTCTGCAACATCTGTTTTTCGGTCAAATCCATACGCGCCCATGTCCTGCGCGGTCAGTTGGATCTCGCGCGCTCCGTGCTGTACGGAGCGCTCCACAGCCTTGATTATTGTGGATTCGTTGAAGCTGTTCAACGGACCGCGAGCGAATTTTGTTTCGCAGAACGAACATGCGCTCATACAGCCGTCTGAAACAGGTATGTGCGCGATCAGACCTCTCTGAGGCGAAAGCATTCCGATTCTGTTTATCCTGTCAATCTCTTCATTGATGATGCGTTTGCCAGCCACGACATCAGTAATTACGCTGTTTATCTCGCCGATACTCTGTGTCGTCATGATGCTGGCATGCGGCGCATGCTTGGCGATAAGGTCGCGATTCGCTCCGGCCATGCAACCCGTGACGATTACGCGCTTTCCCGCACGGTCAAGGTTCTTCAGCTTGTAGAGTATCTTCTGAGCGGTCCCGTTCTTGACAGTGCATGTGTTTATGACAATGACGTCTGATGGGCTGCCAGACTCAACTACAGTGTGGCCACCCGATTCAAGCACAGATCTGATGATGTCGGAATCTGCCTGATTGAGCGTGCACCCATAAGTTTTTATCCCGATTTTCATCAAAATGACCTATTTATGGCAAAAATAATTATACTTGATGAATTGTCAGTTTCAGGATTTATAAGTTTTGGCGCCAAGATACTCGAGCTCATTGAATTCGAACTCCAACGGTTCGGCATTTTTGGGCTGCTCCACAATCTTGGGTATGTCGTCTATCCGGATACCTTTTATGATCGCCACCAGCAGTCTACCTACGCCACTGTGCGCTACAATCATGACATTGCCATCCTTATGTAGTGAAAGGATCCTAGAAATTTCGTTATACACCCTATCGTATGCATCCTCTAACTGCTCGCCGCCGCCAATCATCTTGCCAACGCCGTAACGAGCTTTGTAGAATTCATCCTTTTCAGTGCCACGCATCACTTTACCCTCGAACGTGCCATATTTCCGCTCCCTTAGCATTTTGTCTTTTACTAATGGAACATCTTTGTGAAACTTGTGTATCTCGTTTGCGGTCTGGAGCGTCCTGACCATGTCGCTGCAGTAGATGATCTCAACTTTTTTATCCTTGAGCTTTTCTGCTGCGCGTTTTGCCTGCATTATGCCGGTCTCATTTAGCCTTGAATATGAGCTCTCGGTCTGGCCTGATATCATGCCAATCGCGTTTGCATATGTCTCGCCATGCCGGACAAAAATGAGTTTCATCTTCTTACCGTTTGGTGGGTTTGCGTTTCTTAGTTTGGTTCAGATCATGGTATACAAAAACTGGCAGAATGCCAAACCATGTCGCAAGAAACATGCTTACTATAAAGTATATGACGCCGCCTATCACTGGTATTAACGCGATGATTGCAGCTCCGACATCAACAACCGTAAATATTATTACCATGAGCAGCAGTGTCAGGAATATCTCAAGCCCGTGTGCACGGGCAATGGAGAAGCTCTGTTTTATGCCCGGTTCAAGCTTGTTATCACCAATTATTATTGCCGCGTTTATCAGGAAAAAGTAAACTATGCATATCGCAAAAAGCAGAACCATCGCGATGGTTGTGATTACAGCAACAGGCCATAGGCTTATCATATCTTTTATTATCAGGAATGTTGCCCCTCCAAACCCTATGATTATTGTTATCGCCAAAGCCGCAAAGATGATTCCCGCAAAGAAGAGTTCTATATATTTTTTTGCCGCCGCTTTATATGCGGTATCAATATCAACTTTGGAATTTGAATACAGCTGTTCGCCCATGCCTATGAAGATACCGTTAAGTAGAACCGATGGTATGTAGAAAACAAAGATCGCAACGATCAAAAACAGCGCCAACAGCGTCGGGCCAGTAGTTGAGAGTGATGCGGCGCTTATCTTGCCTATGTGAAAAAAAGCCTTTGCGAGCCAAAACCCTGGCACAAGAAGCATGAGAAGCCCCAATATGACTGCAACCGCAACATAATACACTCCGATAGGGATTAACACGACAGGGTTGTTTATTATAGAGCTGAGACTTTCAGATACAGGTTTTATTATATCCATCTAATCATCATTTGGTGCGACCGCCGGGATTTGAACCCGGGTCACTGCCTTGGCAAGGCAGCGTCCTACCAGGCTAGACTACGATCGCATGATTGACAGGATTTGGTTTAACAGATTTATATAACTTGCCATCCTTATTTTGACGACCAGTGTGTTCAGATGCGACGTGGCGTGAAGTTAGGCGCATATTTCATGCTCATAGCAGCGGCTTTCCTCTTTGGAGTGGTCGGCACTTACCTCATAGGAAGGCATGGCGGATTTAACATAGGCAATATGTCACTTCTGAATTCGGTTTACTTCACAGTAGTAACAATGTCGACCGTAGGATATGGCGATATATACCCTGTTACTGCTGTTGCGAAGATTTTTGTGATGGCTCTTATAATACTGGGACTCAGTATGGTATTAGGTTTTATAACGATAATTTCTGGTGATATAGTGAATGAAAGACTTGAAAATTTATCAAACAGGATCTCGCGTGCGGATGCTGCAAGGCAGAAAGGCCATGTCGTCCTGATCGGAACAAGCGGCGTAAACATGCTATTGGCAAAGCAGCTCAAGGAAAAAAAGGAGAGATTCATGATCGTCTCCCCAGAGAAGGATATTTCCGAGCAGCTAAACGCAAAAGGGTATCGCAGCTATTTTGCTGACCCTACATCTGAGTCTGAGATTGGCTCACTGAATCTGAAAAAGGCAAAGCAGATCGTAATCGACTTAGGAAAACGCTCTGACACCATATATGCACTCCTGATAGTCAGAGGGGTTGCGATGGATGTCAACAAAACGATAATAGTGCAGGATCAGGAGATAGAGAGACATATCAAGGAGCTAGGCCTCAGCGCAAACGAACATATAGTTAATCCGAACATGCTCGCTGCGACCAACATAATAAAGCACGTATATCTCGAAGGTATCAATATAATATAGGTCAGAGCGAACGTTGCCTATTTGTAGGGAGAGACCGTTCATAATGCTCCATTCGCCTCTTAAACATCAGAAGCTCCTCGATCATGCGCTTCTCCTTCATCCTTGATACGAGCAGATAGCGTTCGTCTTTTGTCCCTTTTGCGACTAGTATTATCACCCTCCCAAAATCGACCCTGCCGGCTCTACCGCGTCGCTGTATGTCACGTATCTCGTTAGGTACCGGTTCATAGAACACCACAGCGTCTACGCTTGGTATATCAAGACCCTCCTCGCCGATTGATGTTGCGACAAGAACCCTGAACTTGCCGGATCTGAAATCTGCAATCGCAGTAGCTTGGTCGCCTGCGCTTATCCCATATTTCTTGCCGACGAATGCCCGTGCGGCTATTCCTGCATCAGAGAGCAAACGAACTATCTTTTCTATCGTTGATCGATACTGTACAAATATTATGACAGTGCTTTTGGAGAGATCCCCATTAAGGAGCTTTATGAGTTCGTTCATCTTAGGGTGTTCCTCTCCTGCAGATTCAGCCGCCTTTGCATCGGATATCGCCGCAATTACAATTGGATTTGCGAGCATGCTCTTTACGCCTCTGCTCTTTTCCGATCTCTGCTCAAGCGATTCGACATATTTTAGGAAAGGGTAAATCCCTTCGGTGCTCAAAAGTTCGTATGCATGGGAAAGGTTCAACACATAGACGTAATCGAACAGCGCTGTGTATTTGTATCCGCTGGCCTGTATTTTGCCGATGTTGTTGCCTATTTCTAGCAGCCTGCCCTTCGGCATGTTCTCGGCGGTTCTGAATGGGCTGAGCCCATGTCGATATAGATTATCAAGATGCTGGTTTATGAGCGGAAGCAGCTTTGACATTATGCCTCCGACTATCGGGCCGGTAGGGATCCTTATTATATCGGTCTGCTTCCCGAATACGTATTTCTCCACATCCGGATCAGTAGATGACCTGACCTCAATTCTTTCTATCCCAAGTGCGGTTATGAGTTCGGATATGCGCTTCCTGTTGCTGCCAGGTGATGCGGTAAGGCCGATCACAGGAACGCCGCGAACCTTGCATTCGTTTGCAACATAGGTGTACGCATACCTGCCGACCGCGCGATGGCATTCGTCGAAAACAACGACTCCGAAATCCCCGAGTGATATGTTACCGCTGCGCAGGTCGTTTGCGATAGTCTGCGGGGTGGCGGCCACAACTTTTGCAGTCTCGAGCATCTCTTTCCGTTTTTTAGAGGAGGTCTTGCCAGTAAGCAAGATGATCAAACTTGGATCGATATTTAGCAATCCGGACAATGAATTGTAGTGCTGTTCGCTGAGCGGCTTTGTTGGTGCAAGTATTATCGCCTTCTTGCCCTCATGTAACGCCTTGGCGATAGAGAATATCGCTATCAAGGTCTTGCCCAGGCCTGTCGGCAGCACCACAAGCGTATTGTTTCCAGTATAAACGGATTTTATTATCTCAATCTGGTAGCTCCTTGGTAGAATTTTTCCAGTTACGACAAGTCTGCTATAAGGTGCAAGCTCATCCCATGATTCCATGATATGGATTGTTATATAATCTATATAGATAGAAGCCCGCAAAACATGAAGTGGCACTCGCAAATGTTTTATAGTTATATGTGCCTTATTTATCCCAAGCGCCGCAATAGCTCAACGGGAGAGCGTCCCGCTGAAGACGGGAAGGTTGCTGGTTCAAATCCGGCTTGCGGCATCTGCTTTTAATGAATCCGCAGTGACGACCTCAAGATTAGATGAATGACAGGACAATGGGCGTGCTGCACAAATGATCTTACGATCTATTAATGCCAGGTGTGTTTTTCTATCTTTACGTGCCCAGCAAGTAATATATTTGTTGTATTGCATTCATATTCGATCAGATGCAACGATATGTCAAAGGTGCACGCGGAGAAAGAGAGCTGCTCAATTATCTTTATTCTAAGGGTTTCTCGGTCATAAGGTCGGCAGGCAGCGGCGTTAATTCCATAAGCCCGGATATCATCGCGATCAGGGATGGACGCGGCCTCGCATTCGAATGCAAGGCATGGGACAGAGGAAGCGTAGCGATAGAAAAGGAAAAATATGACTCCCTTGTCGAATGGCAGAGGAACAGCAAGATGGATACATATATCGCATGGCGCATGAGCAACATGGGCTGGTATTTCATACGCCTTGAAGAGATGCGGAGCAATGAGAAGAGCTGGTCTGTTACGCGCTCTGACGCACTTGCGAAATCAAGGCGCATCGAGTCTCTGGTCGGGATCCAATGACGCCTGTCCTATTTGGATACATCATCTTGCTTTCAATCGCATGGGTCTTTATAGTACTGAATAATTTTATTTCGTTACGCAAGCGGAAGATCACACCCCGTGCAAATAAGGGTCGTGATGTGGTCCTATTAATGGTCCCCTGTAAGGGCCATGACATAGACCTTGAACGCAACCTTCGGAGCGCGATTAACCAAGACTACAGAAACTTCCGCCCCATCGCGATAGTCGAAAGCGAACGCGACGCCGCTTTTCCTGCGATAAAGAGATCAGGAATAGAATATATCATTGCGGATTATAAGTGCACAAAATGCAGCGGCAAGGTCCGTAACCTCTGCAGCGCTATATCGCGTTTTCCAGAATATGAACTGCTCTGTATTATGGATTCCGACGTTAACGCGCCGAGATGGTGGCTTAGCCGCTTGGTCGCTGCGATGGATCAGCATACAGGCATTGCGACTTCGTATCCAATATTCAATCCGATCGGAGGATTCGGATCATACATGAAGCATGTCTGGGGGTTCAACGGGTTTAGCCTGATGGAGAATTCCCGCACCCGCTTCGGGTGGGGCGGATCGCTCCTATTCCGTAGAAAGCTTCTCCGTGGCGATGGCATGAAAAGGTTCGAAAATTCCATTTCAGATGATATCGCTTTGACCGCACTATGCAAGGCTAACCGCATGAAGATAGCATACGTTCCAGATGCTGCACCAATTGTCGACTGTTCAGATACATTTTCCGAATTTATCGAATGGTCTAACCGCCAGACCGCTCTTGCTGTTTACGGAAACAGAAAACTCCGGGCATATGGGCTTGTTGCTTACGGCGCGCAGACGCTTCTTCTGGTTTCTGGAATTTTTATGGCGCTTTTTTACAGTCCTGTTTTCCTTCTGTTCCTTGTTCCTTTCGTAATCGGCCTTACGAAGGCTTTAAGACGGTCGCATAAATCCTGGCTTTCTGTTGGTGCTTCTTACGCTCTAATAAATTTCATATATCTGTATAACCTCGCCAACACCTTCTTCATGCACAGCATCGTTTGGAGGGGCAGACGATACAGCCTCTCTTGACCATAATGCACCTAATAAGCAAACATCACCCTCAGATATATAAACTTGTGCTTTTAAAATTCTTTAACGTGGTTTGGATGCCTAAAAAAGAAAATAATGCACCTCCTAAGGTAAAGCCTGCGTCCGCAGTGCTTAAGTTCATAGCAAGCCTGTTTTTCATATATGTACTATATATGGGGCTAAGCTCTGGAGGATGGGCAGCGGTGATAAAATTAAGCGTGTGGATATCGATTGTGTTCTCGATCGCACTGCTTAGCACGATAGCCCTCTTTGTGACGAGCATCGGCGGAATGGCGATGCCAAAGCGCTGCAACTCCGGTACAAGCAAGCTCGTTACGGTTGCCGCCTTGACGGTTCTCATACTCGCATCGTTGAGTTGGAACGTCGCATGGATCACGATCACCGTGCTTGGATTCCTGATCGGATGGCTTGGCGAAGCAGCAATGATGTAACCGCACGACAGACATATTTTGTGGACGGCGCTTGCCGTCCATATCTTTATTTTCTAACAGTATGTGCGTATTCGCACATCATAGAAAGATATATATGGGTTTTTATCTAATATGTAGCGTAGCCCTTAACTGCAAGCGTAGCTGCCTCTATCGCCGGTGAATGATTGGCTGAAGACCACCTTAAACTCGTGCTGAAACACAGACTTCTCAGCGCAAGCGAGGCAAAATCCGCCTCCACACGACTTAAAACTCCGATCGAGATGTTCCCAAAGATCCTTGAAAGCGATCCGCAGGCACAGGCATTGAAGGCGAATATTGGCGACCTCATCGAGATAGACAGAGAGGATCCTACCGGCAGCTACAAATATTACAGGCGCGTAGTCAAGGGCTAAAAAGCGGGTGAAAACAATGGCAGACCATGACATATTGGAGTCTTATCTATCGACAACATCAATGGTTCAGCAGCAGATTGAGAGTTACAACAGATTTATCCGCCTTGGGATACATAGGGTCATCAACAGCAACGGCCTTGTGGAGCCAGAGGTATCGAATTTCGCGATCAAGTTCACCAGCATAAGGATAGAGCAACCTGTCATAATAGAATCGGACGGCTCAACCAGAAAGATCCTCCCTAATGAGGCAATGGCGAGAAACCTAACGTATGCGGCGCCCATGTTCATAACATATGTTCCTGTGGTTAGCGGCATAGAGAAGAGCGACGCTGCCGGAGAGGCCTTTGTTGGCGAGATGCCGGTAATGGTCAAGAGCGAACTCTGCTATACGCACAACATGGCCGGCGAACAGCTTGAGAGCGAAGGAGAGGATCCAGACGACCCTGGAGGCTATTTCATAATAAAAGGCACGGAACGCACGCTCGTAGGCGTCGAGGACCTTGCACCTAATCGCATCATGGTCACAAAAGACGCTGACAAGGTTGTAAGCAAGGTGTTCTCGACCACAACCAATTTCAGGGCGAGATGCAGCGTAGAGCGCGATGAATACGGCATATACAAGGTTCTTTTCCCGACGATATCGAAGGGCATGGACATAGTACTCATACTTGCTGCGCTGGGGATGAAGCCGAAGGAGCTCGTCCAGAGCGCATCAAGAAAGGATTTCGCGAACGACCTCCTTCTCAATCTTGAGATGAGTCAGGCAAAGGATCTCGGAGAGTCCGATGCAATCGCAGAGCTCGGAAAGATGGCAGCGCCGAACCAGACAAAGGAATACCAGAAGAGGCGTGCAGAGATACAGCTCGATACATACATACTGCCGCATCTTGGCTCTGATAAAAAGGTCAGGCCTGCAAAGGCAGAATACCTGCTCATGATGGCAGAACGGAGCACGCTTGTCGCAAACGGCCGCGTAAAGGCGGATGACAAGGATCACTATTCCAACAAGCGCATAAAGCTCGCGGGAGACCTGATGGAAGAGCTGTTCAACAATTCGTTCAAATTCTTCATAAAGGACATCAAGTACCACATAGAGCGCACAACCGCAAGGGGGCGCAAGCTGAGCGTACGCACTAACATAAACCCGGACACGCTCACAGAGAAGATCCTTTATGCGATGGGGACAGGCTCATGGCCCGCAGGCCAGACAGGCATATCGCAGGTGCTCGACAGAGTGAACATGGTAGGCACGCTGGCCCACCTGCGCAGGGTCAAGTCGCCGCTCTCTAAGAAGCACCCCCATTACAAGGCAAGAGACGTACATGGTACGCACATCGGGAAGCTCTGCCCTTCAGAGACGCCAGAGGGCGCTGACGTGGGACTCACAAAGTATCTGGCGCTCATGGCAAAAGTCACAGTAGGCGCAGACCATAAGGTGCTGCTCGATAAGCTTGAGGAGCTCAAGCTCATTTAGGTGTTTTATTTGGCTAAGAAAAATAATAGTGCGCGAGTATATCTTGATGGAAAGCTCATAACCAGCGTAGAGGACGGAAAGGCGTTCGCAGACGAGGTTAAGAAGAACAGGAGGCTTGGTATCATATCAGGAGAGGTGAACGTCCTTTATGTGAAGAAGCTGAACGAGGTCAGGATAAACGCCGACAGAGGCAGGGCGCGCAAACCTTATATTATAGTAGAACAGGGCAAGAGCCTATTCACCCCTGAGCTGCGCAAAAAGCTGAACAACAAGGAGATAGACTACAGTTATCTTGTGAGGCGCGGCATCATAGAGTATCTCGACGCTGAAGAGGAAGAGGACGCGCTAGTCGCCATAGATGAACAGGCGATCGTACCTGAGACCACCCATCTTGAGATAGACAAGGCATCGCTTGCCGGCCTCACGATGAACATAAACGTCTTCCCTGAGTACAGCTCAATAGGAAGGCACGCCCACTCAGCTAACTTCTCAAAACAGAGCCAGGGTCTCTACGCAATAAACTTCAACAGAAGGTATGACCCGCGTGCATTCGTCATGTATTACCCGCAAAGCCCTATTGTAGACACGCTCACTTACCGCACGCTGAAGATCGACAGGCACCCTACCGGACAGAATTTCGTGGTCGCACTCACATCTTTCTACGGCTACAACATGATGGACGCTGTGGTTATAAACAAAGCTGCTATAGACCGAGGGCTCGGCCGCAGCGTATCTTACAAGACATATTCAGATGAGGAACGACGTTATCCGGGATCCCAGCAGGACAGATTCAAGGTTCCGCAACCGACAACGGACGGATATCTCGGTGAATCAGCTTATTCGAAGCTCAGCGACGACGGCCTTATAGAGACAGAGACCGACGTCAAGGAGAGTGATGTGCTCATAGGCAAGGTATCCCCGCCGAAATTCCTTGAGGAGGAGACAACATTCGGTGTCGGCGAGGAGAAGAGCCGCGACAACTCTGTAAACCTCAAGGAAGGAGAGGAGGGAGTTGTCGACAATGTTATGCTCTGCGAAACCGCGAGCACCACCAAGATAGCGAAGGTCAGGATAAGGACCGTACGCGTACCTGAGATAGGCGACAAGTTCACAAGCAGGCACGG